>NZ_DAMBQK010000031.1:0-48849 GCF_032062175.1 Atlantibacter sp. | reverse complement strand
CAGCGTCTGAATCCGCATCCGAGTCGGCGTCAGCATCTGCATCGGCATCAGCATCGGCATCGGCATCGGCATCGGCATCGGCATCGGCATCGGCATCGGCATCGGCATCAGCGTCTGAATCCGCATCCGAGTCGGCGTCAGCATCAGCATCAGCGTCTGAATCCGCATCCGCGTCGGCATCCGCGTCGGCGTCGGAATCGGCATCCGCATCTGCGTCGGCATCGGAATCGGCATCCGCATCGGCGTCGGAATCCGCATCCGCATCCCCATCATCAACATCCAACAACGTGAGTTCTTCTACTGGGGTGTCGTCGGGAAAGTCGAGGCCGATAGTGGGATAACCCGCGTTGGGATCAACAATTTCGCCTGTAAGATCAAGCACAACATGCGTATGCGCGCCGCCAGCGCCTGGCGTGCCGCCGCCGCTCGCGCCAGCTTGCGGGCCTGCTGCGGTCGGGTCGAGAGTTTGTGTTGGGTCCATACCGTCGGCAATCGCTTGTTGCAGCGCGGCGACGTCGGATTGTTCACTGGCCGCAGGAAGGGTGATGCCATGTGCATCCCATACGGTATCGCGGCCAAGATCGAGGGTTTTACCATCAGCGAGAGACAGCGTTACCGCGCCTGCTGCGCCGGTTAGAACTTGCTCGCCTTCAAATATTCTATCGCCTTCAATTAACAGGCGCTGGCTTCCATCGGGGGAAACAACAAAAACTTGTCCTATGACTGCCTTAACCAGGCCAACTACTCCACTCATATGAACTTCCTTCGCTATTTTTATTTTTGTTAGAGGGTCCCTTTATGCTGTGCACATGATTGCTCTGAAGGGACATCAGTAAGCATTTCTAATGAAAATGACAATAATGATAAAAGATGAAATTACGCTGTTTTAACCGGGATATTAAACCGCTTTTTGGGCGATATATTCAAGGGATAAATGATTTAGGAAAGGGAACAGGCTCTGGAAGGCCCGGTGAATAAGGGCCCGATGTGAATATATTTTAACCACCCACCATAATTAGTAGCCGTGTGATGAATAATAAAAATTAATTAACAAATTTCCTACAAATACCTAAGTTAAATTAACTGTTCGTCATCATCATTAATTAAACCTTCCAGACCGCTTAATTGACGACGCGCCTGGGCGCGGCTCATTAATTTTGTCTGCGCGGCGTGAGGCAGGTCGGTAATACTAATAACGCCTTTGCTCATTAACACTTCAATTAAGTCTTCCAGCACGCGAACCATTTCCAGGTCGCTGCGCTGGAGTTGCAGCAACGTCGCGGTGCGCGTGTCCTGTTTTTTAAGCCATTCGCCGATTTCCGGCGTGGTGTGCTGTTGCTCTTCCGTCATCCCGGCGAAAGGCGCTGCCGCCACCCGGATGATCCGTCCTGTGGCATCCCGTTCGATGTAGTGCATATTCGCTCCTTTCTCGACTGTGTCGGGCAACGTTCGCTGCCCGTTATCGTGGTGGGTTACTGGCGTAGCGTGCTCGCATCGCCGAAGAAACGTCCCATCGCACCGTAAAGCCCGATTTTTTCCAGTTCCGCCAACTCGCCCATGGTTTCGACGCGCTCGGCAATCAGCGGCAGGTTGATTTGCCGCGTGGCCCAATATATAGCCTGGATGAATAATTTCTTATCTTCTTCTTTATTCAGGTTGCGGATGTAACTACCGTCGACTTTGATCCACGCCAGCCCCCATTGCGGCAGGTTGCCGATTAGGTGGAAGCGGCCGCCAAAATGCTGGATCCCCAGATTACAGCCCGCCTCTTTCAGCCGGGTCATGATCGCGCTGACGCGCTCTGGATCGGGCAGTTCATTTTCATCCAGTTCCAGCGTCAGGCGCGAAGCCAACTGCGGCACGCTTTTTAACGGGGCCAGCAGCGTATCAAGGCTGGCGTCATCGGCCACGCTTTCTCCGCTGATGCTCAGGGCCACGTTGTCCTGCGACGTCGCCATTTCCCGCAGCGTCTGTTTCAGCATCACCTGGTCCATGCGTTTGCCGAGGCCGAGGCGGTGGATCCACGGCATAAAGCGTCCCGCCGGAATGATGTCGCCATTTTCCGCTTTGATGCGCGCCAGGATCTTATGATGCAGGACGACCTGCTGAGAATTGCACTGGTACACCGGCTGCGAGTACAGCGCGAACGATTCCGACTGCAATACCGCTGCCAGACGATTGTACCAGGTGTGATGATCGTCGCCGCTGATCACCGCCAGCGCCCGGGACTGGCTGGCGAAATAGCTCATCTCGGTTTCCGCCATCGCCAGCAAATTATCGGCGCGGATCAGGACGGTCTGCGGCGTGTCGCCAGAGTAAAAATCCGCCTGGGCGAAATGCGCTACCGGGGTCACGTCGCTCAGGCCGGTCTCGTGCAGCGTTTTAAACTGCGACGCCAGGGTGCCCATCAGCGTTTCCATCTCCTGAGGGAGAATAGACGGTGCAACGAGCGCGAATTCGCCGCCGCGTACCCGGGCCAGCAGCCCGTCGCCGTGGAAAAATCGCTGCTGGACGTTAAGTAAAATTTTAGCCACCGCCTTTAACAGCTCGTCGGTTTTAGCGCCGCCCATACGCTGGTTGAGGCCCATCAGATCCTGCAAGCGAATCAGGATCAAATGCCCGGAAGCGTTTTCTTCATCGCTCAGGCGCGATTGCAGATGGATATCAAAAGCGCGGCGGTTGCTCAGGCCGGTCAGGCTGTCGTGATAGGCTTCCTGGCGCAGGGCTTCGGTGCGCTGGGCCTGTTCGTTAAACAGCGCTTTTAGCTGAGTGACCATCATATTGATGGTTTCAATGACCCGGCGGAACTCCGGCGTTTTCGGCAGGGCAGGGAGATTAAGAAACTCGCGACGGCTGATGGCGGTAGCTTGCTCGACAATATAGTTCAGCGGGCGCAACTGGCGGCGCAGTAGCAGCATCGCGCCCAGCAGGCCAAGGACGCTACAGCTCATCAGCCAGATCAGGCTGCCGATCATGTTGTCCCACAATCGGGTCAGCGCGAACATCGGATGGCTGACCACTTCCACGCGCGCAACCTGCTCCCAGCCGCGTGAGACGATGGCGTCGCCCTGGCCGGGGTTGATACGTGCCAGGTCGGCGAACCAGCCCGGCACATCGGCGCTTTGCGGGGCGTCGCTGCGCGCCTGAATCACCTTACCGGTTTTAATATCGATGACACGGATCCGGGAAAAATAGCCGCTGTCGAAAATCGAACTCACCATCAGTTCCACCATGGTGGGGTCGTCGATATTCGCCGTTAACGAGACGCCAAGCGCGGTGGCGGCATCCTGGGCATGGGCGCTTAACTGGTTTCGGTATTGTTCACGCGAGCTTTCCAGCGAGACAAAAAAATTCCCGCAAAAAATCACCAGCGTAAACACACAAATGCCGATCAGTAGCTGTTTATACAGGGACATGGCTACTTCCTATTCATTAATCACAAATCCTTCTGCACGCATTCGGGTCAGAAGATCTTGCCAACGGGAAAGACGCTTGCTGTCACCCACGCGTTTATTGCTGCCGGCCTGCGGTAGCCACATTCCTTCACCATTGAAGGAATAAACGGGCAGCAGATCGGGGCGCTGGGTGGCGGGTAAAATCGCGTCTTTTAAATTATCAAGCACCAACGGAATGGCATTCGGGGTTGGATACCAGGTCAGTACCATGTGCGCCTGATTTAATTGCAACGCTTTAACGTAGGTGATCCGCAGTTGGCTCGCCGGGACCCCCATTTCGCGCAGAGTGAGATATTTGGCGATGGCGTAATCTTCGCAATCGCCGGCTCCTTTACGCAAAAATTCAATCGGCGTCGCCCAGTAATCCTGCTGACGCCACACCACAATATCGTCCTTAAATTCCAGACGTTTATTAAAAAATTGATTTACCCGGCTGAGCTTTTCCCGCACGTCGCCTTCCGGCTGGTTTTTCAGCAGTGCTGCCCAGTCGTCGATGCGCCGCTGCGCCTGCGGCGTGGCGACGCCGTACAGCCGTTTGGTGCTGTTATCTATCGCGACAAAATTCCAGTCGGCTTCCAGCCCCGGCGACAGTATCAGCAGAAGGGCCAGCCAGCACGGCCAGCCGTTTTGCCGCCAGCGAGCTGCCTGAAACGCTGAGAAAATAGCGGTCATCGCGTGGTTAACCGTTAACTGACGTCATGGGCTTATGGCGGTATTTGTAATACGCGACATAGCCGGAAAGATAATGCTCGACGTCGTCGATCCGCACCCGGTAGCTGTGATGGCGGATAAAAAAGCTGCCGACGATGCGCGCCGGGTTTTTAAAGAACATCGCCAGTTCAGGCCAGAAAAAACCGTTCGCCAGGTAGCGGGCGCGGGTTTCCAGCGCCAGGTTAAATTTGTCGAGATCGAAACCCTCCAGCAGGTGGCGATGCTCTGATTCAGCGAGCCGGGCGATCATATGCGAGGCCGCCATCATCAGTTCCAGCAGCGTCGGGTAGGTGGTTACCCGGTTAATCACAAAATCGAGATGATCGCGCACGTTATCCAGCCCGAACTGGTAATAACGTTCCAGCGGGCGGTAGCGCGTGAGTTCATTAATGCAGTAGCTCAGCCAGTGATCGTGCGCCTGCCAGTGCTTTTGCCCGATAAAATAATCCACCGCCTTTTCGACGATGTTGAGCCACTGCGGGTTCTGAGTCAGTTCATAGAGCCGCATCAGGGCAAACGCGGCTTCGCCGTCGTAATAGATAATCCGCTGTTCAGCTTTAAGGGATAAATCCCCCGCATACAGGACGTGAACAAACCCGCCGGTTTCCGGGCGCTGCATAAAGGCGATGCCGTTCGCCAGCCGGATCATTTGCTCAACGTAGCGCTTGTCGCCGGTCAGCTCGGTGTATTTCGCCATCGCCAGGATCGCCACCGCATTGCCGCCGAGTTTGATTTCTTCACCGGTATCCACCAGAAAGTCGGCCTCGCCGCCGTCCGGCAGGGACCGGGTTTTTATTAGCTCGCCCGAGAGATCTTCAAGCGCCCGTGTGATGGCATCGAAGTGCGCGGCGTCGCGGGTAATTTCCCAGCCTTCCAGCAGGGCGTAAGTCGAGCTGGCGTGGCGCAGGGTATTGTAGGTGGGGATCGCGCGGTCGAAACAGGGAAACCAACCGTAATAGTAGCGGCCCGATTTTTTCACCTGGCGGGCCAGATAATCGGTGGCGCTGTGGATCATCGGCTCCAGCGACTGTTGCCAGCGCAGCAATTGGCGATAGCCGGAGTGGCGGCCCTGAGGCGTCAGCGAATAGCAGTTATTGCCCTCGCAAAATACGCCCTGGGTAGTAAAGCGCCACAGTATCTGTTCATCGCGTTGCGGCCAGTCGAGTTTTACGCCGTAACGGTAGCGGGAATAGTGTGCCAGATTGGCGGCGTTAGGCGTGGCGACGCCTTCGGTTCCCTGATACAGCAACGCATTGGCGTTAATTTCCTGTTCGAGAATGGCGTGGGTAAATTCAGCATCAAAACTCAGGCCGAAGCGGAAATAATTACGCTTGGTTTTGCTGAGCTTTTCTTTTAAATCCCCCCAGCGCAACGCGTCAGTTTTATTTACGGCATCAATACGTAGCCAGATAAATTGGGTATCGTTTTTTTGGCGCAGACGCTGTAAAGCCGTAGCACCGTCCAGCCAGGCATCAGCAAAGGTTGCGCCGCGCGCGATAATAATGTCCGCGCGTTCTTTCCCCGTAGAGGCGCTGAAAAACAGGACATAAGCGGGAAACGGCGCAGGCAGCGCGTTGGCGTAAGACTCAATCGCCGGACGAGCCTGTTCCAGTAAATCACTTAATGACACGGTTACTCCTTGTCGCGCCGAAAAAAGGGGAAAGCGCCGCTACGTGGCGGCCTCTTTTTAATTATTGATGGAGGTTATAACACAACGGGGTTTCTGCAAATACATCGCCGCTATAAACGAATCTGGCTTAACGCGCTTTTTAATTCCTGGGCGACCCGGCCAATCTCATCGTCATTATCGAAAAAACCCATGGTGACGCCAATGGCGACCAGATTTCCCTGGCTATCGCGTATCGGGCAGGCAATAGACTGCGCGCCGGGAATGCCGTGAGTGGGTTTGTAGCGCACCGCATAGCCCTGCTGGCGCACCCGTTCAATCTGCGCGCGCTCTTCCGGGCTGGGCGAGGGGTAAACGCCGTAGCTCATAAAGATAAGCCCTGCGGCGCTGGCGTCTAACGGGACCGGGGTGTTGTCGAGAAAGTCGATATCGACATTTTTAAAACTACGGTGATAGTGGCGCAGCACCAGGCCTTCCGGCGTGGGGACCGCGACGCCAGTAGAATAATTCATCCGATCGCGAAAATCGCACAGCACCGGGTTCACCAGCGTGATGACATCCTGATTACCGGGCACCGCATCGGCAAGCTTAATTAATGTTTCGCCCAGGCAGTATTGGCCGTTTTCATCCTGGTTAAGCATGCCGGTACGTGACAGCGAAACCAGATATTTATGCAGGCGGCTCTTAGATAAACCGCATCCGCTGGCGATGGCGCTGGCTCGGGCGCGTCCTCGCTGGCTGGCGATGTAATTAAGAATGGCGACGGCGATATCAACGGAGTTCACACCCTGTACATTTTCTGTCATATAACGGCCTCTTAATTTTCGCATGGCAGTTTATCACCTTTCGTTTCCATTCAGGCGATACGATGAAACAGAGTGTACGCCTACCCTAAAATGAGTATTCGTTGATAATCCTCAAGTACACTAATGGTGTACCGTGATTCACTAATGGTGAACCACTGGAGGATCCATCATGGAAGCATTGAGTCAATACCGTTTAAAACGAAGAACCCTTTTAAAAGGGCTGGGAGTGGTTGGGCTTGCCTCGCTCAGCCCTTGTTTCTTTACCTCAGGCACCGCGCAGGCAGAACCGCTGCGCCGCGTCCCCCTGAAGCTTTCTGACTACAAAACCTACCGCTCTACCTGCGCGATGGAGTGTTTGCACTGCAACCTGACGGCCTATGTCTGGCAAGACCGACTGGTGAAGATCGAGGCAAGCAAAGACTTCAACGTGAAATGCTGCCTGCGCGGCATCAGCCGTACCAAATGGGTTTATCACCCGCAACGCCTGACCCAGCCGCTGCTGCGCACTGGCGAAAAAGGCGAGGGCAAATTCAAACCCATTAGTTGGGATGAAGCGCTGGACCGCATCGAAAAGGAAATTCGCACTGTGATTGCCGAGCAGGGCAATGAAGGCCTGCTGATCACCACCCATGCCGGGAATATGGACTCCATCAAGAACGACATGGGCAAAGCGTTTTTCGACTATCTCGGCGGCTCAACCAAACAGATAGGCTCGCTGTGCTGCGCGGCGGTCACCGCATCAATGACGCCAATGCTCGGGCTGCGCTACGCCGACACCCGCGACACGATCCCCGATAGTCGCTTTATCCTGTGTTGGGGCAACAACCCGGCAGTCACCATGCACGCTTACTGGAAAAACTACGCCCAGGCGCAGAAGAACGGCGCGCGTATTGTGGTGATTGACCCGCGTTTTAACGAAACCGCCGCCAAAGCGGATGAGTGGATCCCGATTGTGCCGGGCACCGATATCGCGCTGGCGCTGGGGATGATCAAGATCATCGTTGAAGAGCAGCGCTACGACGCGCCGTTCTTACGGGCTCATACCGGCGCGGTGTATCTGGTCGACCAGGACCAGAAGCTGATGCGCCAGTCCCCGGAGGATGTCGACAGCTACCTGGTGTTCGATACCCTCAGCAAAACCCTGGTACGCCACGACGCCGCAGGGATTGTTCCGGCGCTGTTCAGCGAGGAACTGCCGCCGGACAGCCCGTTCACCACGGTGATGAGCGAGATTTACCAGCAGGCGAAGCCCTGGACGGTGGCGAAGGTCAGCGCGGAGACCGAGATCCCCGAGCACACCATTATTCGCCTGACCCGCGACTATGCCAGCACCACACCATCGATGATTGTGCAGAACATGTCCGGCGCTCAGCGTACCGAGTTTGGCACCTACGTCGCCGCCAGCCAGTTCTACCTGGCGCTGATCACCGGCAACATCGGCAAGCGCGGGGCAGGGGTATGCGATGCCGGCGGCGCGCGCCAGATGGCGAAATTCTCGCCGATTATTCCGCCCGCGCCGAACGCCAAAAAAATCCCGCCGATCCCGGTGTCGAAGATTGGCGAATGGATTGTCCAGGGCAAACCGAACCCCATTAAATTCTGGTGGAACATGACCATGGGGGCGATGACGCAACTGCCCAACACCAACATGGTGCGCGAAGCCTTTAAGAAAGTGCCGTTTGTGGTGGTCGCCGATAACCTGATGACCTCATCGGCGCTGTATGCCGATCTGGTACTGCCGGTGACGACGATCTTTGAAGACGTCAGCCTGATGGCCGGGGTACGCAGCCACTACGTGCAGCTCATGGAAAAAGCCGTCGAGCCACCCGGAGAAGCCAAACCAGACTACTGGATCTTCGCCCGTCTGGCGGAGCGCTTCGGCTTTGGCGAGGTATTCAACCAACCGATTGAGCACTACATCGACGCCTGCCTGAAAGGCTCCGGCATCACCCGTGAAATGCTGGCGAAAGGCCCGGTGCGCCCGGTCGAAGGAGACTGGATCCCGTTTAAAGACGGCGTGTTCCGCACCACCACTAAAAAAGCCAATCTGTTTATCGAAGAGTGGCAGCAGAAGAAATTCTCCCCGGTGGTGACCTGGATGCAGGTCAGCGAATCGGTGAAAGGCTCGCCGGCGCTGGCGGAAAAATATCCGCTGTTTGCCGTGCAACGCAAACTGGCGCGTAGCGTGCACTCCAGCCACGGCATGAACCCCTGGATACTGGAAGTTCAGCGCGATAAGCCGAACGTCATGATCCACCCGGAAGACGCGCGACGCCGGGGTATTCAGCATGGCGAATGGGTAACGGTGTTTAACCATCGCGGCGAGCACCGCGCCATTGCCGACGTGACCACGCATATCAAAAAAGGCGTGGTGTCACTGGAGAACGGCTGGTGGGAGCAGCAGGGCGGCAGCAGCAGCCATGTAACCAACGACCAGGTGGATTTGCTCAGTAACGGGCACTGCTGTAACAGCACGCTGGTCGATGTGAAAAGGGAGGCCTAATCATGGCGAAGCAATACGGATTTCTCATCGATATTAAAAATTGCTACGGCTGCAAGACCTGTAGCATGGCGTGTAAGTCGGAACACGATAACCCGCCTGGCGTGCTGTGGCGGCGGGTGCGCGAGTTCACCAGCGACAATCCTAATAGCCAGGGATTTATCACCATGTCCTGCAACCATTGTGACGATCCGCAGTGCATGAAAGTGTGCCCGGCGGGGACGTACACCAAACGCCCGGACGGCATTGTGGTACAGGATCACGACCGCTGCATCGGCTGCCGCATGTGCATTATGGCCTGCCCGTACAACGCACCGGTGTACGATCCGGCAGAGGGCAAAACCAGCAAATGCAACATGTGCGCCGAGTATATCGATCAGGGAATGAAGCCGCGCTGCGTCGAATCCTGTCCTGCTGGCGTGCTGCGCTTTGGCGAGATCGAGCAATTGCGCGCCGAGCATCAGACCGACTGGGCGCTGGTGGAGAAGCGTTATTACATGCCGGACCACAACATCAGCCACCCTAACGTGGTGATTATTCCGGCGGACGAGTAAGGAGGAATTATGGAACATTTCGAACTGCCGCTGGTGTTCTTTACGGTACTGACCCAGTGGGGTATTGGGGCTCTGCTTGCCGTGGTCATTGGGCAACAGCGCGCCGCGCCAGTGTTTGCGCCGCCGGTGTTAAAGTGGGTGGCGCTGTTTGTCTGGCTGGTCACGGTCATCGGCTCGCTGGCATCCATCGCGCACCTCGGCGCGCCGATGGGGGCGCCGCGCGCGCTATACGGCCTGGGGCACTCCTGGCTGAGCCGCGAAGTGGTGGCGTTTTTCCTGCTCAACGTGCTGGTGACGCTATGGCTGTTAATGGTGTGGATTAATGTCAACGCCAGGGCCGTCACGCTGGTAGGGATAATTGCCGTGCTGGCCGGGATTGCCGCGATCCTGGTGAGCTCGCAGGTGTATTACCAGATGGTGCTGCATCCGCTGTGGCATAGCCCGGCGACCCAACTGGCGTTTATCGGCTGCGCGCTGCTGTTGGGGTTTGTCTCGATTGCGGTCTTCGCCAACCTGTGGGGCAGCGAAGTGGCGCGTCGGCTGCGGGCGGGCGTGATTGTCGGCGTGGCGGTAGTGGCCTGCGCGCTGGTGTGGCGCTATCGCATCGCTGGCGCAGATGCGGCAAGCCTGCTGCTGTGGTGGCAACTGCTGGCGAGCCTCGCCATCGGCGTGGCGGTGTTCGCTATGCTGCGCAACGGTAAGTTTGCCGCGTGGGCTGGCGTACTGGCGATTGCCCTGGTATTTACCGGCGAGATCGCGGGCAGAATGCTGTTTTACAGCAATGTGATGAGCGGTGCGCCCTGGTTTTAGGGCGCACGGTATTCAGTCGCGGTAGTTATAGATACCCGACGCCAGCACTAACTGAGCCGCCACGTCGGCGGCTTTTTCTTTGCCCACCAGTAGGTCGATAATCTTCAGGGCGAAATCCATCGAGGTGCCCGGTCCCTGGCTGGTCAGCAGTTTGACGCGGTCATCGTAATAGGCGCGTTTCTCCATCCATTTCTCTTCGGGGATGGTCTGCTTAAGGCCTGGAAAACCGGTCATATTGCCGAGCGGGAACAGATCGTGTGGGATCAGCACCGTGCCCGGCGAGGCGCACATCGCCGCTACCAGCCGCCCGGACTGATGGAACTGGCGCACGGTTTCTACCAACAGCGGGCTGTCGCGAAAGCACTCCGCGCCTTTCAGGCCGCCAGGCAGCACAATCACGTCATAATCGCCGTCGGCCACTTCCACCAGCGGTGCGTCTGCCAGCAGCTTCACGCCGCGCGAGCAGACAATCTTTAAATCGCCATCGCTGGCGACGCTGGCGGTCGTCACGGCAATACCGCCGCGCACCAGTAAATCGATGGTGGTGACCGCTTCGGTCTCTTCAGTGCCAGGGGCGAGGCAGATCAGTGCCGATGCGCTCATATTCACTCTCCTTTCGCTTAACGCGTTCATAAAGACGGCTATTAACGGGAAGTGCAAGCCCGTGCGAACGTGCGCGGCGCAGCAGGTATCCCGTGATGTAATCAATTTCAGTATGGCGCTGCATACGGATGTCCTGCAGCATCGAGGAAATATTTTCAGCCGTGCTGCTGATCACCTGATCGGCGAAATAGCGCAGGCTTTCCGGCGAGGTGTGGTAGCCCTCGCGTACCATCACTTGCGCCACTTCCTGGCAGATTTCGTCGATATCATCCGGGTGATGGCGCAGTTCGCCGTTCGGGCAGTCGAGCAGTGCGGTTAACGGGTTGATGACGCAATTCACCGCCAGCTTCTTCCAGCATGAGGCGTTGATATCGTCATGCCACGCCACGTCCGGCAGCGCCTGGTGCAACTGCTCCGCCAGGTCGCTGTAATCGTTGCCCTGCGGATTGGCCGGGCCGATATGAGTAATGCCGTTGGCAACATGGGTGATGACGCTGCCGTCGCGCCGGGCGGCGTGGGTAGTGGCGCCCATTAATAGCGGTTGGGTAACCCGGGCCAGCTCTTCACGCGTTCCCATGCCGTTGTGCAGCAGCAAAATGGGGCTGGTAGCCGGGAGCATCTTCGCCAGCGGCAGCACTGCGTCTGATACCTGCCACGCTTTCAGCGTCACCAGCAGCAGATCGCTCTGCGCCAGGAAGTCGGGATCGTTGGCGATAATCGACTCGTTATAGATGGTTCCGTCAGTATCCTGGAGGTCTATACTGCAAAAAGGCTGGGGAATGCGCAGCCAGCCCTGAAGCTCATGACCCTGCCGTAATAGCGCAATCAGCCAGAGTTGCCCCAATGCACCACATCCCAGTACGGTAATTTTCATGATTTCTCCTCACCTGGCTGTAAGCCAGGTGGTTGTAGTATAGCGTCGTCGGCTATGCTTCTGTCCTGGGGGGTTGATACGAGTTGTTTTATGTAACGTTGCGGGTATTATGCAACGCACACAAAGAGAGGGAGAACAAAACATGCCATCTTTTGACATCGTATCTGAAGTCGATCTTCAGGAAGTTCGCAACGCAGTGGACAATGCGAGCCGCGAAGTTGAGTCACGTTTCGATTTTCGCGGCGTGACGGCGGAATTCGAACTGAACGATAAAAACCAGACCATCAAGGTGCTGAGCGAATCCGATTTCCAGGTCAACCAGCTGATTGATATTCTGCGCGCCAAACTGCTCAAGCGCGGCATTGAAGGCAGTTCTATCGAGGTGCCGGAAGAGTTTGTGCACAGCGGTAAAAACTGGAGCGTGGATGCCAAACTGAAACAGGGCATCGAAGCCACCATCGCTAAGAAAATCGTTAAGCTGATCAAAGACAGCAAGCTGAAGGTCCAGGCGCAGATCCAGGGCGAAGAGATTCGCATCACCGGGAAATCGCGCGACGACTTACAGTCCGTGATGGCGCTGGTGCGCGGCGGCGATTTAGGCCAGCCGTTCCAGTTTAAAAACTTTCGTGATTGATAAAAGGCCGGGTAACCGGCCTTTTTTATGCCAGCCCTTTAACCACCTGTTCGATCTCAAACCGGTTGGTCACTTTGCTGTCGATTTTGACGTAAGCGCTGTGCTCCTGCGGCACGACGACCGCTTCGCTAACGCCCGTTTTGGCTAGTAGCCGCGCTTTTAAAGCTTCATCGGCCTGCACGTCTTCCGGCAGTTCAACGCGAATACTGCTGACGTAGGGCGGTTCGTCCATGGTAAAGCCCACCATCAGCCACAGCGCGGCAAGCAGTGCGCCCGCTAAAAACACCGTTTGGGTATCGAAATACTGCGCCAGCCAGCCGCCGAGGGAGCCGCCAATCGCCACGCCGAGAAACTGGCTGGTGGAGTAAACGCCCATCGCCGTGCCTTTATAGCCCGCCGGGGATTCTTTGCTGATCAGCGACGGCAGCAGCGCTTCCATTAAGTTAAACGCCACAAAAAACAGTTGGATGCCGAGGATTTGTTGCCACAGCAGCGGGCCTGCGCCCCACAGCACCACTTCGGCGATGGCGATCACCATAATGCAGAACACAAATACCCGCTTCATGCGGCGTTTTACTTCGGCGTAAATAATGAATGGCACCACCGACACAAACGCGATCAGCATGGTGACCAGATAGATTTTCCAGTGGTCCGCCGCCGGATAGCCTGCCGCTTCAAGCTGGTGGGGGAGGGCGACAAAGGTCGACATCAGCAGAATATGCAGGCACATGATGCCGATATTCAGCTTGAGCAATTTTTTGTTGGCCAGCACTTTGCTGAAGCAGCCTTTCACCATGCCCGATTCACGGTTAAGCACATGGTTCTCACTGTTGGGCACCACCCACAGGGTCAGCAAAATACCCAGCGTCGCGAGGATGGCGATCATCCAGAACAGCGCGTGCAGACCCAGCGCATGGGTGACGATGGGGCCTATCACCATAGCGATAGCAAAGGTCACGCCGAAACTTACACCAATAAACGCCATCGCTTTAGTGCGGTTTTGCTCGCGGGTTAAATCTGACAACAGCGCCATCACCGCAGCGGCAATCGCGCCGGAACCCTGCAACGCGCGGCCTAAAATCACGCCCCAGATGGAGTCGGTCATCGCCGCAATCACGCTGCCCAGCACAAAAATCGCCAGTCCGCCGATGATTAACGGTTTACGGCCAATGCGGTCGGAAAGCAGGCCGAAAGGGATTTGAAATACCGCCTGCGCCAGGCCATAAATGCCAATCGCCAGGCCGATTAGGGCTTCGCTGGCACCCTGAAGCGCCATGCCGTACGTGGTGAGAACCGGTAACACCATAAACATGCCCAACATTCTGAGCGAAAAAACGGTTCCCAGGCCCCACGTTGCGCGTCGCTCAAGCGGGGTCATTTTATTGTCGTTCATTACCACCTCAAAAGAAAAACCGCCACCAAGTATATACGTGAGAGGGGAAGGGTAAATTACCGGTTGGTGAGTGAATATTACAGGGATTAAGCGAGGAAGGCGTTATTAAAAAAGGGTGCCGTAGCACCCTTTTTGGAAATTACCAGACGTAAGTCAAAAGATTATGCGAGTCGGGCACCATAAAGTCGATGGACATCATAAAACTCAAGGAGGTAATCGCGACGATGGAGAACACGAACAGCTTACGCGCCCACACTCTGTCGTCTTCCACTTTGTAGCCCTTCAGCGCCATGCCCAGCCACCAGACGCTCACCGCCGCAGCCACCACCAGATATTTATATCCGGCATAACCGCCCAGCGAGAGCATCAGCGTCGCCACGGCGAAAGCGATGATGTACAGCGTAATATGGTTTTTCGCGACCGAAATCCCTTTTACTACCGGCAGAACCGGGATGTTCGCTGCCTGGTAATCTTTGAAACGGAAGATGGCAATCGCATACGAGTGCGGCATCTGCCAGAGACTAAAGATAGCCAGCAGGATAGCCGCGCCGGTATCAAACTCGTTGGTGACCGCGCAGTAGCCAATCACCGGCGGCGCAGCGCCGGAAAGGCTACCAATCAGCGTGCCGTAAACGGAGTTGCGCTTCATGTACAGGCTATAAACGCCGACATAAACCACAAAGCCCATTACGGCCAGCCACATGGCGAGCGGATTCGCGCCAAACCACAGCAGCATGAAGCCAGCAATACCCAACAAGGTGGCGTAAACCAGCGTTACGTTCGGCGAAATCAGGCCCTTAACCAGCACCCGGTTTTTCGTCCTTTCCATCTTGCGGTCGATATCACGGTCAATGACGTTGTTGTAAACACAACCCGAAGCCACAACCAGCGATACGCCTGACAGCGTGTAAATGAACAGGGGATAATCAATACTGCCCTTCGAGGCCAGCAAAAATCCCCCAATGACAGAAATTAAATTGCCGAAAATAATTCCTGGTTTCGTGACTTGCAGGTATTGCTTAATCATACGTGCCGCTCTTAGTGAACCATCATGTTCTCGTTAAGGCTCCACATGATCCAGATAGAACCTACCACTACGATTGCGATAATCAGCAAAGTAAAGACAAAGGCCACCAGGTTCCAGCGCTCCTCGGAGGAGGCGTTCATGTGCAGGAAGCACACCAGGTGAACCAGAATCTGTACCACAGCTGTTGCCACAACCACACCGAGAAGCGTGCCCTGTGAGGCGGTGCCGTTCATCACCATCCAGAACGGGATCACGGTCAGAATAACTGACAGGATGAACCCGATAAGGTAGGTTTTGACGCCGCCGTGATGAGCGCCAGCGTGATCGGTAGAATGACTCATTACATCGCCCCCATCAGATAGACTACAGAGAATACGCAAATCCAGACCACGTCCAGGAAGTGCCAGAACATGCTCAGGCACATCAGGCGGGCGCGGTTGTTATGGGTCAGGCCGCGGCGGGAAACATGAATCATCATGATTGCCATCCAGATCAGACCAGACGTCACGTGCAGACCGTGGGTGCCTACCAGCGCAAAGAAGCCTGACAGGAAGCCGCTGCGATCCGGCCCGAAGCCTTCCGCGATCAGGTGGTGGAATTCATAGATTTCCATCCCCACGAAGCCCGCACCAAACAGGAAGGTCAGGGCAAGCCAGGACATCACCTGGCCCTGGTTGTTTTTATTCATGGCGATCATCGCCATGCCATACGTGATGGAGGAGAACAGCAGCAGGAAAGTTTCAACCAGCACAAACGGCAGTTCGAAAATATCCTTACCGGTCGGTCCCCCGGCAGTGCCGTTCACCAGAACGGCATAGGTGGCAAACAGACATGCAAAGAGAATGCAGTCGCTCATCAGGTAGATCCAGAAGCCAAATACCTTGTTGGCTCCTGCATCGTGGTGGTGCCCATGTTCATGGTTGCCATGGGCCAGCGCGTCATTAATCGTCTCAGTTGACATTTTTCAGCCCTGCTTTGGTAATTTCGTCGAAGTGCTGGTTTTCCAGTTTTTCAACAGTGGCAACGGGTACGTAGTAATCCACGTCTTCATCAAAGCTCTTCGCAATCCAGGTGATCACGATACCGGCGAAGCCGACAATGGCCAGCCACCAGATATGCCAGATCATGGCGAAACCGAAGATGGTGCTGAACAGACCGATGTAGATACCCGCAGCGCTGTTTTTCGGCATATGAATTTCTTCATAGTGCGCAGGCTGTTTGTAGGCTTCACCTTTCTCTTTCATTTCCCAGAACGCGTCGCGCTCGTGAACTTCCGGCAGTACCGCGAAGTTATAGAACGGCGGCGGAGAAGAAATTGCCCACTCCAGGGTACGCGCGCCCCACGGGTCACCGGTCAGATCGCGGTTTTTGTTGCGATCGCGGACGCTGACGAAAATCTGAATCACGATGCACAGAATACCGCAGGCAATCAGCAGCGCGCCGATTTCAGCCACAACCATCAGCGGCATAAACATCGGGTCGATATCCTGGCTGACGCGACGGGTCATACCCATGAAGCCCATAGCGTACAGCGGCATAAAGGTCACGAAGAAGCCGATGATCCAGAACCAGAAAGCGCGTTTGCCCCAGGTTTCGTTCATGGTGTAACCAAAGGCTTTCGGCCACCAGTAGGTCATACCGGCAAAGCAACCGAACACCACGCCGCCGATGATGACGTTATGGAAGTGCGCAATCAGGAACAGGCTGTTGTGCAGAACGAAGTCCGCGCCCGGTACTGCCAGCAGTACCCCGGTCATCCCACCGATGGAGAAGGTGATGATAAAACCGATGGTCCACAGCATGGCTGAGTGGAACTGAATACGGCCCTGATACATGGTGAACAGCCAGTTGAAGATCTTCACCCCGGTCGGGATGGCGATAATCATCGTGGTGATACCAAAGAAGGCGTTAACGTTCGCGCCGCTGCCCATGGTGAAGAAGTGGTGCAGCCAAACGATGAACGACAGAACCGTAATCGCGATGGTCGCCCATACCAGCGAAGTGTAACCGAACAGACGTTTTCTGGAGAACGTCGAGGTGACTTCAGAGAACACGCCGAACACTGGCAGCACCAGGATGTACACTTCCGGGTGGCCCCAGGCCCAAATCAGGTTCACGTACATCATCATGTTGCCGCCCATATCATTGGTAAAGAAATGGGTGCCCAGATAGCGATCCAGGGTTAGCAACGCAATGGTGACGGTTAAAATCGGGAACGAGACGATAATCAGTACGTTAGTACACAGTGCCGCCCAGGTGAAGACCGGCATTTTGAACATCGTCATGCCCGGGGTACGCATCTTCAGAATGGTCACGAAGAAGTTAATACCGGTCAGCGTCGTACCGATACCGGATAGCTGGAGACTCCAGATCCAGTAGTCGACCCCTACGCCGGGACTGTATTCAATGCCCGATAGCGGCGGATACGCCACCCAGCCGGTCTGGGCGAATTCGCCGACCCCCAGGGAAACGTTCACCAGGATGACCCCAACCACCGTGAACCAGAAGCTCAGGTTGTTCAGGAACGGGTAGGCCACGTCGCGTGCGCCGATCTGCAAGGGAACAACAATGTTCATCAGACCAATAACGAACGGCATCGCCACGAAGAAGATCATGATAACGCCGTGGGCGGTAAAGATCTGATCGTAGTGATGTGGTGGCAGGAAGCCCGTTTCGCCCGCAGAAACCAGCAACTGCTGGGTACGCATCATGATGGCGTCCGCGAAACCACGGACCAGCATGACAATCGCCACCAGGATATACATGATACCCAGGCGTTTGTGGTCTACTGACGTAAGCCACTCATTCCATAAATATGACCACTTACCGAAGTAAGTGAGAGCTGCCAGTAACGCCGCGCCTCCGACGATAATCGCAGCCACTGTAACCATGATAATTGGCTCATGGTACGGAATTGCATCCAGTGTAAGTTTTCCGAACATCGTATTATTCCTCGGCCCCTTAGTGAGAGGTTTCCGCGTGATTCATGTCCATGCCTTCGTGAGCGTTGTGCTCCCCTTCCGACTGAGTCACGTCCAGGCTTTTCCCGTGTCCCATGAATTTGTTAATCACATCGACAAACAGATTCGGTTTAACACTGGAGAAGTATTCGACTTTGTTGAACTCGCTCGGGGCTGCCAGCTTCTCGTAAGTCGCCATATCGTTCATCACGGTCGGCGATTGCTTCGCTTTAGCCACCCACTGGTTGAAGGTTTCGTTGTCCGGCGTCGCGATAGCTTTGAACTTCATGCCGGAGAAACCTGCACCACTGTAGTTAGCGGAAATGCCGTCGTAGGTACCCGCTTCGTTGGCAATAAGATGCAGTTTGGTCTGCATGCCCGCCATCGCGTAAATCTGGCTGCCCAGACGCGGAATAAAGAAGGAGTTCATCACCGAGTTAGAGGTGATTTTGAATTCCACCGGGGTATTGGCCGGGAAGGCGATTTCATTCACCGTTGCGATGCCTTGCTCCGGGTAAATGAAGAACCATTTCCAGTCCATCGCGATCACTTCAATGGTCACCGGCTTCGCGTCGTGCACCAGCGGTTTGCTGGGCTCAAGCGAGTGCGTGGTTTTCCAGGTCAGTACGGCGAGGAAGATAATGATAAGGATAGGGATGGTCCAGACTACAGCTTCCACCTTGTTAGAGTGTGACCAGTTGGGGCTGTATTTAGCATCCTTGTTGGTCGCCCGATATTTCCAGGCAAAGCCGATCGCCATCAAAATGGCGGGGATAACGACGATCAACATCAGCCCGAGGGCGGTCAGTATCAACGAACGTTGCTCGAGTCCAATCTGTCCTTTTGGGTTGAGAAGCGCAGAATCACAGCCACTGAGTAATACAGTACCCGCGATTAATGACAACAATCCCAAACTTTTATTGTATTTCCTGAGTCTCATTTAACGACCTCAATTCAGGGGGGATTCTGGTGGCGGTTAAAGTGTGCCGGCATTTTACGGGAAGGTTACAACACTGTAAACATTAATGGCATTGTGTCAGCGCGGTGTTACCGGGTTCTGCCATACCTATCACAGATGTTGCAACTTATTTCAAATATACAGCAAAAATGCGGCTTGCAGGCCGTTATAACAAATCAGGATTGTTAAATTTTTTATGCCGGATAATTGGTATAACCAATTCAAATGATATACAAAAACTTAACAAAAATATATCAAATATAGGACAATTGATTCACGCAAAATTAATCTTGCCACGGCTGAATCGATAAAGGGAAATTATTGCGCTTTTTTTGGGTTATAAATTCCAGAATGTTAAGGGCACAAAAAAACAATTTTTTGGCGGGAATTTGCCATCAGCCAACGTTATTTTCATTACTCCCCGTGATTACCACGGAAAATAACGGAAAATAACGTTCATTATTTAAGCAGAATTAACGCTGCGCTGTTTTTTTTAGCGCCAGAAAATCTAATGCTGCGCCTGCTAAAATCCCGCCCAGCGCCAGCGCGATCCCCAGCGCTAACAGTGCCGTCTCAACAGGCAACCGGGTGATATCTAACGCATTGGCGATCACAACCCCAAGCCATGCCAGCAGGATAGCGCCACTGAACATCAACACCTTTAATGCCAGCCGGTACGCGCCGGCATAAACGGTGCGCGGCATAAAGGTTTCGGTTTGCTGGGTGAACTCCAGCGTCCTGCGGCAAACCAGTAGCAGCAGAATGCCCGGTACAGCGGCGAACACCGAGAACAAGTAAAAAGTTGGCCAACCGTGGGCTTCGACAAACCAACCGGCAACCGGGCCGACATAAACGCGTCCCACCGCCGACAGGGCAGACAGCAGCGCAAATTGGGTAGCTGAAAACGACTTATTGCACAGCGTCATCAACAGAGCGACAAACGCCGCCGTTCCCATGCCACCGCACAGGTTCTCGAAAAACACCGCGCTCGCCATAGTGACCATGTGCTTGTCGGTAATCGACAACAGCCAGTAACCGGCGTTGGATGCGCCCTGAAGAATGCCGAAGATCAGCAGCGCCCGAAACAGCGTCAGGCGCTGCATTAAAACCCCGCCGTATAGCGCGCCGATAATCGTGGCGAAAAGCCCCAGCGATTTATTCACCACGCCGACTTCACCGGCATCAAACCCGACGCCACGAATCAAAAACGTGGTGGTCAGGCTCATGGCGAAGGCGTCGCCCAGCTTATACAGCACGATCAACAATAAAATTAGCCAGGCATTATTGCGGCCAAAAAAGTCGTGCAGCGGTTCAACCACCGCTTGCTGGAGCGTTTTGGGAACCGGGATCGCATCGCTGGGTTCTGGGGCCAGCAGCGTCGCGATAATGCACGGGATCAGTAACGCGGCCATCAGCCAGTAGGTAGCTTGCCAGCCGAGCCAGCGGTCGGCCAGCCACAGCGCCAGCCCGCCGGACACCAGCATCGCCAGGCGATAGCCCAGCACGCTGATCGCCGCGCCCGTGCCGCGCTCTTCTGCCGATAGCACGTCAGTTTTCCAGGCGTCGAACACAATATCCTGCGACGCGGAGCAAAATGCGATGATCACCGCCAGCGCCGCCATCCAGCGCAGCTGTGTGGACGGTTCGAGAAAGCCCATCGCCGCGATGGCGACCAGTAAAAGGATTTGAGTGATGACCAGCCAGCCGCGACGACGGCCCAGCAGCGGTGGGGTATAGCGATCCATCGCCGGCGACCACAGGAATTTAAACACATAAGCCTGGCCGACAAGGGAAAAGAAACCAATGGTTTTGAGATCGATATTTTCGACCGTCATCCACGCCTGAAGCGTACCGGAGGTTAAGGCAAGAGGCAGACCGGAAGCAAAACCCAGCATCAGCAAAACGGCTGATTTAGGCTGCTGAAAAATTCGTAAATAGTGATTGGGCATCGGGAAAATACAAAGGCCCGGCAAGCCGGGCCTCTCAGTCAATTAGCGGGCGTTCTGCTTGATAAAGTCATGGACGCTGGTGTCCTGCGCCATATCGGCGATAGTATCGGTCAGGACGGAGTTAACGGCGTTGGCGATGTTTTTGTTGGTCGCCTGGAATGCGCCTTCAACGTTATAGTTTGCGCGATAGTTTTTGGTCATCTTGTTGCCGTTATTGGCAACCGCGACGATAGAGATATCGGCTTTGGTGGCGATGTTGTAACGCACGTTGCCCTGAGACACGTCCGCGTACAGCTGGTTAACAATGATCTGCAATTGCACCGCGCCGCTTGGGCCAATCATATAACCGCGCGCGGTCATTTGTTTCTCCAGCACTTCCTGGAGCAGGAAACGCAGATCGCGGGAGGCGGTCAGGGTAACCACCTGGTTATCGCGGGTCACTTTTGACAGCGCCTGGTCCTGACGCTGGTCGGCGCCGTTGATGCTGATGGTCACGCCCATCAGGCTCGGGTCCTGCTGCGGCAGCGCGATATTCGGAGAGACGTCAATAGTCGTCGGCGGTGTAGCGCATCCAGCTAACATAAAAAGAGCCATCAGCGGGAGGAAGAGTTTTTTAAACATTTCAGGGTCTCAACGTACATGTAGGCAAATAGAAGAAAATTCTCGCCATCATAGCATCGCCATCGGCGAGGGGAAGTGGCAACGCATGTAAATTCATCGCGTTGTGCTTTTTATGACCTTTCACCAGGTTTTGTTGGCGATACAACCTTCGTATGACGCTTGTGGCAGGCTAATTCACCCATTACGATGAGAAAATGAGATAAAAGCTAAATATTTGTTGGTAATCTGTTATGAAGCCAATAAAGGCGACTAACATTTAAAGTGATGGATAGCATCGCAGCGTTGTCGGAGGAGTGAAATCATGATGATACGTGAGCAAATAGAAACAAAACTCAGGGCAGCGTTTGATCCCGTATTCCTCGAAGTTGTGGATGAAAGCTATCGCCATAATGTTCCGGCCGGCTCGGAAAGTCATTTCAAAGTCGTTCTGGTTAGCGATCGTTTTGTAGGGGAACGTTTTCTGAATCGCCACCGCCTGATCTACGGCACGTTGACGGAGGAATTGTCGACCACTGTGCATGCTTTGGCCCTGCATACTTACAGCGCTAAAGAGTGGGAAGGCCTGCAGGATACCATTTTCGCTTCACCGCCTTGTCGAGGTGCGGGAACGATTGCCTGAACATTGATTTGCAACAGCAGGACTTTTTCCAGTATGTTGCGCCAGACAGAGTTTCTAAGAAACGGCCTGCGGGCCGTTTTGTTTTGCCTGAAAACCAGGCGAAACGGCAGGTTTCAGGCGAAGCTCCGCCGGGAATTGTGAAAAAAGCCACAGAGTCGTGTGGTTGCTTTTCTCGACTCACCATAGTGATGCCGCTATAATGCTGCGTCTAATTTTTCGGAATGTCTTCGGGATGATTCTGACGACAGGGAATGTGATTCTGATTCAGAAAGCATCCTGGTTCTGCGAAGCGAATAATCAACGGCTTCCAGAGTTGACCGAGCACTGTGATTTTTTGAGGTAACAAGATGCAAGCTTCAGTTGAAACCACCCAGGGCCTTGGGCGCCGTGTAACGATTACTATCGCTGCTGACAGCATCGAAAACGCTGTGAAAAGCGAGCTGGTCAACGTGGCGAAGAAAGTCCGCATTGACGGTTTTCGTAAGGGCAAAGTACCGATGAACGTTGTTGCTCAGCGTTATGGCGCTTCCGTGCGTCAGGATGTGCTGGGCGATCTGATGAGCCGTCATTTCGTTGACGCTATCATTAAAGAAAAAATCAACCCGGCTGGCGCACCGAACTATGTTCCGGGCGAATACAAACTGGGTGAAGACTTCACCTACGCGGTTGAATTTGAAGTTTACCCGGAAGTTGAACTGAAAGATCTGGAATCCATCGAAGTTGTTAAGCCGGTTGTTGAAGTGACCGACGAAGACGTAGACGGTATGCTGGACACCCTGCGCAAGCAGCAGGCGACCTGGACTGAAACCACTGAAGCCGCTGGCGAAGAAGATCGCGTGACCATCGATTTCACCGGTTCTGTTGACGGCGAAGAGTTCGAAGGCGGTAAAGCCTCTGACTTCGTACTGGCAATGGGCCAGGGCCGTATGATCCCGGGCTTTGAAGAAGGCGTTAAAGGCCATAAAGCGGGTGACGAGTTCACCATCGACGTGACTTTCCCGGAAGAGTACCACGCTGAAAACCTGAAAGGTAAAGCGGCTAAATTCGTTATCAACCTGAAAAAAGTTGAGCAGCGTGAACTGCCGGAACTGACCGAAGAATTCATCAAGCGTTTTGGCGTTGAAGACGGTTCCGTAGCCGGTCTGCGCACCGAAGTGCGTAAAAACATGGACCGCGAGCTGAAAGGCGCTGTGCGTAACCGCATTAAGTCTCAGGCGATCGACGGCCTGGTGAAAGCGAACGACATCGACGTTCCTGCTGCGCTGATTGACGGCGAAATCGACGTACTGCGCCGCCAGGCTGCACAGCGTTTCGGTGGCAACGAGAAACAAGCGCTGGAACTGCCGCGTGAACTGTTCGAAGAGCAGGCGAAACGCCGCGTCGTGGTTGGCCTGCTGCTGGGCGAAGTGATTCGTACCAACGAGCTGAAAGCCGACGAAGATCGCGTTAAAGCGCTGATCGAAGAAATGGCTTCTGCCTACGAAGATCCGAGCGAAGTTATCGAGTTCTACAGCAAAAACAAAGAGCTGATGGACAACATGCGTAACGTGGCTCTGGAAGAGCAGGCGGTTGAAGCGGTGTTGGCGAAAGCCAAAGTGACCGAACAAGCAACCACCTTTAACGAGCTGATGAACCAGCAGGCGTAAACCGCGCCCGGCGTTGTTAAAGCCCGTCCTGTTGCGACGGGCTTTTTTTCGCCTGCAATTAAGGCAAGGACGGATAAACCGCAGTTTCAATATTCGCGTAACATGAAAAGGTTGTTATGCTTGAAACTGAGGGTGATAAACCCCATAAACAAAGATATATCCGCATCAACAAACAGAAAATTTGATCTATTGTGGGTAGGGACTCTGGCTGATAATCCGTCCTGAAGGGTGACAAGACCCGCTAGCGTGGTCATTCGTCACGGTCTCAAGTAAAATCAGTGCAACAGGTTACTTAATTTTTTCCAGGAGACGGAAATGTCATACAGCGGCGAACGAGAAGTAATGGCACCCCATATGGCCCTGGTGCCAATGGTTGTGGAGCAAACCTCACGTGGTGAGCGTTCTTACGATATTTTTTCCCGTCTGCTTAAGGAACGCGTTATCTTTTTGACCGGCCAGGTTGAAGATCACATGGCTAACCTGATTGTGGCGCAGATGCTGTTTCTGGAAGCAGAGAACCCGGAAAAAGATATTTACCTGTACATCAACTCGCCGGGTGGCGTGATTACTGCGGGGATGTCAATCTATGACACCATGCAGTTTATCAAACCAGACGTCAGCACCATTTGTATGGGCCAGGCGGCCTCAATGGGTGCCTTCCTGTTGACTGCCGGGGCGAAAGGCAAGCGTTTCTGCCTGCCGAATTCACGCGTGATGATCCACCAACCGCTGGGCGGCTACCAGGGTCAGGCAACGGACATTGAAATCCATGCGCGTGAAATTTTGAAAGTAAAAGCGCGTATGAATGAACTTATGGCGCAGCACACGGGTCAACCGCTGGAGCAGATTGAAAGAGATACCGAGCGCGACCGTTTCCTCTCAGCAGAACAGGCTGTAGAGTATGGATTGGTTGACTCCATTTTAACTCACCGTCAGTGATACCTGCGGCAATGGGCCGCTATACTATAGGGTGTCAGTAGGCGGCTCATTGTGCGCAAACTTCGGTTTGCGCCTGAGAATGGCATTGCGTCGTCGTGTGCGGCACAAAGAACAGAAAAGAGGTTTTGACTCATGACAGATAAGCGCAAAGACGGCTCAGGCAAACTGCTGTACTGCTCTTTTTGCGGCAAGAGCCAGCACGAAGTGCGTAAACTGATTGCTGGCCCGTCAGTGTATATCTGCGACGAGTGTGTCGATTTATGCAACGACATTATTCGCGAAGAGATTAAAGAAGTGGCGCCGCACCGCGAACGTAGCGCGCTGCCGACGCCACATGAAATTCGTAACCATCTGGACGATTATGTTATCGGCCAGGAACAGGCGAAAAAAGTCCTGGCGGTTGCGGTATATAACCACTACAAACGTCTGCGTAACGGCGATAGCTCTAACGGCATCGAGTTGGGTAAAAGTAACATTTTGCTGATTGGCCCGACCGGTAGCGGTAAAACCCTGCTGGCCGAAACGCTGGCGCGCCTGCTGGACGTTCCGTTCACTATGGCGGATGCTACCACCCTGACCGAAGCGGGTTATGTGGGTGAAGACGTTGAAAATATCATTCAGAAACTGCTGCAGAAATGCGATTACGACGTGCAGAAAGCCCAGCGCGGCATTGTGTACATCGATGAAATCGACAAGATTTCGCGCAAATCGGATAACCCGTCCATCACCCGCGATGTATCCGGTGAAGGCGTACAGCAGGCGTTGCTGAAACTGATTGAAGGCACCGTTGCCGCCGTTCCGCCACAGGGTGGGCGCAAGCATCCGCAGCAGGAATTCTTGCAGGTCGATACCTCAAAAATTCTGTTTATCTGCGGCGGCGCATTCGCGGGTCTGGATAAAGTGATCGCCAACCGTGTAGAAACCGGCTCCGGCATTGGTTTTGGCGCGACGGTGAAAGGTAAATCCCAGAAAGCAACGGAAGGCGAACTGCTGACTCAGGTTGAACCGGAAGATTTGATTAAATTCGGTCTGATCCCTGAATTCATCGGCCGTCTGCCGGTTGTGGCGACCCTGAGCGAATTGAGCGAAGAAGCACTGATCCAGATCCTCAAAGAGCCGAAAAACGCCCTGACCAAGCAGTATCAGGCGCTGTTTAATCTGGAAGGCGTTGAGCTGGAATTCCGTGATGAAGCGCTGGAAGCCATCGCGAAAAAAGCCATGTCCCGTAAAACCGGTGCGCGTGGCCTGCGTTCCATCGTTGAAGGCGCGCTGCTCGACACCATGTACGATCTCCCGTCCATGGAAGACGTCGAAAAAGTGGTGATTGACGAGTCGGTGATCGGCGGCCAGTCAGAACCGCTGTTAATTTACGGTAAGCCAGAAGCACAGCAGGCATCAGGCGAATAATTCGCCTGTCCTGACAATCAGTTATAAAATTTAAGGGGGATTTGGTCCCCCTTTTATTTTTCCTGCATTCCTGACATTGAATGTCCGGGAAACATCCCCATATACTGTTCTACTTGTTGGTGATGCCGTGAATTTCACGTGCGCCCCATCGCCTGGCGGAAACTAAACTAAGAGAGAGCTCTATGAATCCTGAGCGTTCTGAACGCATTGAAATCCCCGTGTTGCCGTTGCGCGACGTGGTGGTTTATCCGCACATGGTTATCCCTTTGTTCGTGGGACGGGAGAAATCTATCCGCTGCCTGGAAGCCGCAATGGATCATGACAAAAAAGTCATGCTGGTTGCACAGAAAGAAGCGTCGACGGATGAGCCGGGTGTGAATGATTTGTTTACCGTGGGAACCGTAGCGTCGATTTTACAGATGCTGAAACTGCCGGACGGCACGGTAAAAGTACTGGTTGAAGGTTTACAGCGCGCGCGCATTACCGCGCTCTCTGACGATGGCGAACACTTCTCTGCACGGGCTGAATATCTGGAATCGCCGGCCATTGACGAACGCGAGCAGGAAGTGCTGGTCCGCACGGCCATCAGCCAGTTTGAAGGCTACATCAAACTCAACAAAAAAATCCCGCCTGAAGTGCTGACGTCGCTGAACAGCATCGACGATCCTGCACGTCTGGCTGACACCATCGGCGCGCATATGCCGCTGAAACTGGCCGATAAACAATCGGTGCTGGAGATGTCCGACATCAACGAACGCCTCGAATATCTGATGGCGATGATGGAGTCGGAAATCGATCTGCTACAGGTTGAGAAACGCATTCGCAACCGCGTTAAAAAGCAGATGGAAAAGAGCCAGCGCGAGTACTATCTGAATGAGCAAATGAAAGCCATCCAGAAAGAACTGGGCGAAATGGACGATGCGCCAGATGAAAACGAAGCGTTAAAACGCAAAATCGACGCGGCCAAAATGCCGAAAGAGGCGAAAGAGAAAGCTGACGCCGAGTTAATGAAGCTGAAAATGATGTCACCGATGTCGGCGGAAGCCACCGTGGTGCGCAGCTACATCGAGTGGATGGTGCAGGTTCCGTGGAACGCGCGCAGCAAAGTGAAAAAAGACCTGCGCCAAGCCCAGGAAATCCTTGATACCGATCACTATGGCTTAGGCCGAGTGAAAGACCGCATCCTTGAATACCTTGCGGTGCAGAGCCGCGTTAACAAAATCAAAGGCCCGATCCTGTGCCTGGTGGGACCGCCGGGGGTGGGTAAGACCTCGCTGGGGCAGTCCATTGCGCGCGCGACCGGTCGTAAATACGTGCGTATGGCGCTGGGCGGGGTACGCGATGAAGCGGAGATCCGCGGTCACCGCCGTACCTACATCGGTTCTATGCCGGGCAAACTGATCCAGAAGATGGCAAAAGTGGGCGTCAGAAACCCGCTGTTCCTGCTGGATGAGATCGACAAAATGTCGTCGGATATGCGTGGCGATCCGGCATCAGCGCTGCTTGAGGTGCTGGATCCGGAACAGAACGTGGCGTTTAACGATCACTATCTGGAAGTGGACTACGATCTCAGCGACGTGATGTTCGTGGCGACCTCGAACTCCATGAACATTCCTGCGCCGCTGCTGGACCGTATGGAAGTGATTCGCCTGTCGGGTTATACCGAAGATGAAAAACTGAACATCGCCAAACGTCACCTGTTGCCGAAGCAGATTGAACGCAACGCCCTGAAAAAAGGCGAAATCACGGTGGATGACAGCGCGATTATCGGCATCATTCGTTACTACACCCGTGAGGCTGGCGTACGTGGGCTGGAGCGTGAAATTTCGAAACTGTGCCGTAAAGCGGTTAAACAGTTACTGCTTGAGAAAGCGCTGAAGCACATCGAGATTAACGGCGATAATCTGAAAGATTTCCTCGGCGTTCAGCGCTTCGACTATGGCCGTGCGGACAACGAAAACCGCGTTGGTCAGGTGACCGGCCTGGCCTGGACCGAAGTGGGCGGCGATCTGCTGACCATCGAAACCGCCTGCGTACCGGGTAAAGGCAAACTGACCTATACCGGCTCGCTGGGTGAAGTGATGCAGGAATCCATTCAGGCAGCGCTGACCGTGGTGCGTGCGCGCGCGGAAAAATTGGGTATTAATGCTGATTTTTATGAAAAACGCGACATCCACGTTCACGTACCGGAAGGGGCGACCCCGAAAGACGGCCCGAGCGCAGGTATCGCGATGTGCACCGCGCTGGTTTCCTGCCTGACAGGCAACCCGGTGCGGGCCGATGTCGCCATGACCGGCGAAATCACGTTGCGTGGACAGGTTCTGCCGATCGGCGGTCTGAAGGAAAAGTTGCTGGCCGCACACCGTGGCGGTATTAAAACGGTGTTAATTCCTTACGAAAATAAACGTGACCTGGAAGAGATCCCAGACAACGTTATCGCCGATCTGGATATCCATCCGGTGAAACGTATCGAAGAGGTATTGACCCTGGCATTGCAGAATGAACCCTCGGGAATGCAGGTTGTCACGGCAAAATAGTGACCTAACGCATACTGCATAGATAAAATCAGAGCTGGTAAGCCATTTGGTGCTTGCCAGCTTTTTTTTGTATCGCTAATTTAGATGGCTGACTGATTGTGTCATCAACTAATGCTGTTGTAAGGGCATGACAGGCCTGATATAACTGCTGCGCGGTCGCCCCATGAAGGATTCAGGGGCGATATAAATAATAATGAGAGGAAGAGAAGCGTGAATAAATCTCAACTGATAGACAAAATTGCCGCCGGTGCTGATATTTCTAAAGCCGCGGCTGGACGTGCGTTAGATGCTCTGATTGGCTCTGTTACCGAATCTCTGCAATCTGGGGATGACGTGGCGTTAGTTGGCTTTGGTACTTTCTCTGTCCGCGAGCGCGCTGCCCGTACTGGCCGCAACCCGCAAACTGGCAAAGAGATCACCATAGCGGCAGCAAAAGTACCGGGTTTCCGTGCAGGCAAGGCACTGAAAGACGCGGTAAACTGATTTTTCCCTCTACGGTTTCGATGGTAAAGGGCAAAGGGCGCATCGCGAGATGTGCCTTTTTTATTATCTGGGGGGACTTTTTAGTCCTGTGGGCTGACAACCGCCCCGGTTTCTTGTCACAATACGCCTTTGCGCGAAGCGGCACCTTTGGGTGAGCGCCAGCGGCATTTACTGTCACCTACAGCGGAGCGTTGTTACACCATGATGGACAACTTACGTACGGCTGCTAACAGCGTCGTACTCAAGATTATTTTCGGTATCATTATCGTGTCGTTCATTTTGACCGGCGTGAGTGGTTACCTGATTGGCGGTAACAATAATTACGCCGCGAAAGTGAATGGCCAGGAAATTGGCCGCGCCCAGTTTGAAAATGCCGTTGCCAGCGAGCGTAATCGTCAGCAACAGCAGCTTGGCGAGCAATTTTCAGAACTGGCTGCCAATGAAAACTACATGAAAGCTATGCGCCAGCAGGTGCTGTCACGCATGATTGATGAAGCGTTGCTCGATCAATACGCTAAAAAGCTGGGCCTTGGCATCAGCGACGAACAAATCAAACAGGCGATCTTCAAAGAGCCCGCTTTCCAGAGCAACGGGAAGTTTGATAACGCCCGCTATACCGCGGTTATCAACAATATTGGCATGACGCCGGACCAGTATGCCCAGTCGTTGCGTAACCAGTTGATGACCCAGCAGCTGATCAATGCCATCGTCGGCACCGATTTTATGCTGGCGAATGAGACGGATGAGCTGGCAGCGCTGGTTGCCCAGCAGCGTGTAGTACGTGAAGCCACGATTGACGTCGCCGCGCTGGCCGCCAAACAAACGGTCACTGACGATGAAGTCACCGGCTTCTACGAGCAGAATAAAAACCGTTTTATCGCCCCGGAACAATTCCGCGTCAGTTACATCAAGCTGGATGCCGCCGCCATGAATGAAAGCGTCAGCGATGCGGAAATTCAGGCCTGGTATGACGAGCATCAGGATCAGTACGGTCAACCGCAGCGTAACCGCTACAGCATCATTCAGACCAAAACGGAAGATGAAGCAAAAGCCGTTCTGGATGCGCTGAATGCCGGTTCTGATTTTGCTACCCTCGCGAAAGAAAAGTCCTCCGACATTATTTCTGCCCGTCACGGCGGTGATATGGGCTGGCTGGAAGACGCGACGACGCCGGAAGAGCTGAAAAACGCAGGGCTGAAAGAGAAAGGCCAGACTTCTGGCGTAATCAAATCTTCGGTAGGTTTCCTGATTGCGCGTCTGACTGATGTTCAACCGGCGCAGGTGAAGCCGCTGGCAGAAGTGCGTGATGCTATTGCTGAAAAAGTGAAACAGGAAAAAGGCGTCACGGCGTTCTTCGCTCTGCAACAAAAAGTGAGCGACGCGGCAAGTAACGATAACGAATCCCTGGCGGGCGCAGAGCAGGTTGCCGGCGTGAAAGCGGTGGAAACCGGCTGGTTTAGCCGCGATTCCCTGCCGGAAGATCTGAACTTCAAACCGGTTGCTGACGCGATCTTCAACGGTGGACTGGTCGGCGAAAACGGCACGCCGGGCAGTAACTCCGACATCATCACCGTGGAAGGCGATCGTGCGTTTGTACTGCGTGTTACCGAGCACAAAGCGGAAGCGGTTAAACCGCTGGCAGACGTACGTAACCAGGTGGTTGCCGATATCAAGAATCAGAAAGCGGAACAGCAGGCGAAACTGGATGCCGATAAGCTGATTAACGAACTGAAAGCAGGTAAAGGCGACGAAGCGCTGAAAGCCGCGGGTTTGAGCTTTGGTGCGGAAAAAACCTTAAGCCGTACCGGCCAGGATCCAATTTCGCAAGCTGCGTTCGCGCTGCCGTTGCCGTCTAAGGATAAACCATCTTACGGCGTCGCTAACGATATGCAGGGCAACGTCGTGCTGGTGTCCCTTGACGAAGTGCGTAGCGGCACCCTGCCGGAAGAGCAGAAGAAAGCGATGACCCAGGGCATTACCCAAAACAATGCACAAATTGCTTTCGACGCGCTGATGACCAATCTGCGCAAAGAAGCCAAAATCAAAATGGGCGATATCGTCGAGCAGCAGCAATAATCGAGACGTCTCGCACAAAATTGCAATTTTCTGCAAACATCAAAGGCCGCTTTCGCGGCCTTTTCCATTTCTGATATTCGCGGTTTGTGGTGTTTCTCCCGGCCCGATAAGGTGGCGTGGCTGTCAACAAACAAGGAGAAAACAGCATGAAACAAGGTGTTAAAGCATTCTGTCTGGCAATGGTTATCGCGTGCGGTATCACCAGCTATCCAGCACTGGCGGCGCAGTCAACGACGAAGGCTGAAGCAACGGCGGCAAAGACGGAGAACGCAGCGTCAGCGCAGGTCAAAGAGAAAGCCACTAAACCGGATGAAAGTGAAGAACGTACCGTGAGTATTAACAATGCCAGTGCGGACGAACTGGCCTCAGCGCTCAATGGCGTAGGAATGAAAAAAGCGCAGGCCATCGTTAATTACCGGGATGAGAATGGTCCTTTTAAAAGCGTCGAGGATCTTAAACAGGTACCCGGCATGGGAAATGCGCTGGTGGAGCGTAACCTGGCGCGCATAAAACTGTAATCGTCAGGGCAGGGACCTTGCAGAGTTGAAAATCTTTGCCAGGATAAGGAGGTCATACCAGTAGTGTGACCTCTTACTCTCATAAAATGAACCGCGGTATTTTCGCTTCCGAATCGGAATGAACGCGGTGATAACAAGGGCCCTTGCGTTATGCAGACACACATTAAAGTTCGCGGTTACCACCTGGATGTCTATCAACACGTTAATAATGCGCGTTATCTCGAATTTCTTGAAGAAGCGCGCTGGGACGGGTTGGAACAGGAGGAAGGCTTTCAGTGGATGACGGCTAACCGTATCGCTTTTGTGGTGGTGAATATCAACATCAACTATCGGCGACCGGCAGTACTGGGGGATTTACTTAACGTCACCAGTCAGGTGCAGCAGTTAAATGGCAAAAGCGGCATTTTGAGCCAGGTGATCACCCTTGAGCCGGAAGGGCAGGTGGTGGCGGACGCGCAAATCACCTTTGTCTGTATCGATTTGAATACCCAGAAGGCATTGCCGCTGGACGGGGAACTCCGGGCTCGCCTGGAGGCGATGGTTGGTAAAGCATAATCATAAAGGGCGGGGTCCCGCCCTTATTATCAGTTAAGACCGGTTTTACGTTTCATCTGGGCCATCACGCCCACCTTATCCGCAAAATACTGGTTCAGCCCCTTAGCGCGCAAATGACAGGCCGCACACTCGCCGCACCCGTCACCTTTAATGCCGTTATAGCAGGTCAGGGTTTCGTGGCGCACCAGATCCAGCTTGCCCCAATGGTCCGCCAGCGCCCAGGTCTCGGCTTTATTCAGCCACATCAGCGGCGTTTCAAAACGGATATTGCTCGCCATACCTAAATTTACCGCCTGGTGAAGCGCTTTAACGAATTCATCGCGGCAATCGGGATAGCCGGAAAAATCGGTTTCGCAGACGCCGGTGATAATCGCTTCCGCCTGAACCTGATAGGCATAAATTGCCGTGAGGGTCAGAAACAAAATATTGCGACCGGGCACAAAAGTGCTGGGGATGCCGCTGGCTTGAGGATCGTAATCCGGCACCGGAATGCTGTCGCGGGTCAGGCTGCTTACCGCCAGTTCATTGAGCAGGCCGACGTCGAGGGTTTTATGCGCACGGGCACCCAGTTTGACGGCCAGTTGCTGCGCGATCTCGATTTCAGCGCGGTGGCGTTGTCCGTAGTCGAATGTGACGCAATGCACCTCATCATAGTGATGCAGCGCCTGAATCAGGCAGGTGGTGGAGTCTTGTCCACCGCTAAAAACCACAACGGCACGTTTCATCGTCAACCTTTTGTTCGCTTGTAAAGATGGCGCATAGGGTAGCGCCGTTGGCTTGGCACCACCAGCTTCTTCACAACGTGCCCGGCGGCGGTAGCCAGGCGCGGGTAAAATCGAACCAGCCCCGGGTATTTAGGTGAATGCCGTTGACGCCCGGCGGCGCGCTGACCTGATAGCGATAATTGAAAAGCGGTGTGATAACGGCATCCTCCATCAGCGTGGTATAAACCTCGCGCATCCCTTCCCGGCGCTGGGTTTCATCCGGTTGATGTTGCACCGCGTCAAGCGTCCCCTGCAAATGGGCGAACTGGCGCGCGGTAAGCACATGCGGCCAAAGTTTATCGCAGCGTAACCATTGCTCCAGCGTAAAGGCCGGAGATTCACCAATTAACCGGTCGCCCATAATTAAATCGGCTTCACCCAGTAGCGGGCAGCCGTGCCAGGTCTTTGCCGGATGAAAATGCACCGTTAGTTCGCAGCCTTTTTCCGCCAGATAACGCTTAAGTTGTTCCGCCATGGCGTGTAGTTCTACCGGCAGGTGATACACCAGGGTTAGCGAAGCGGGCAGCGCCGTTTCATCAGAAGGCCATTCGGGAAGCCGCCAGCCGGGCAGCATTTCGCTGCTGGGGGTAATTAGCCCTTCATCCAGCGGCAGCGTATCCAGCATGCCGCTGTGATGGATAAGGTCAATGAGGTAACGGGATTGCGCCAGCGATAATTGCCCTTCCTGGCGCAACGCCAGATAGCAAAACCCGAGGCTGATGCTGTTGCTGACTGGCCTCAAATGTACCAGCTCATCCTGCTGGCCAATGGCGATCTGCACCGGGTGGCGGCAGCTATTGCCCATCTCCTGATCGAACAACTGCGGCGTGATCCAGAATTCTACCGCTTTCAGTAAAGGATGGCTGAGATGCCAGAATTCGTGGCTTTCCAGCCGAACCAGGTCCGCTTCAAAACGCACAAGGCGAAAAGGCCCGCAGCCGATATCCGGTTCATCGGGGTGGGCCAGCCGGCTGCAATATAACGCCAGGCGGTGTGCCAGCCAGTAATCCGGGCGATGTAGCGTAATGCGCAGGCACTGGGCATGAACCCGCTCGATTTGCGCTACGCTGGCGAACAGCCGGGCGATTTCACTATCTGCCAGCAACGATTGAAAAGCACGCTGCAACTGCTGTGTTTCCACCGGCTTGCCGCTGTGCCAGTGCAGCGTGGAACGCAGGTAGAAATCCCAGCACAACCCGTCCGGCGAAATGCGCCAGTGGTGCGCTAAGTCACCAACCGGAAATTCACCGTCATCATCGAAACGCGTCAGGCCAGAATAGATTTGGCCCGCCAGATGTTGTTCGGCGCGGCCCGGTAAAAAACCAGGCGTTAACGGCTCCAGAGAGCGGTAGTAGGGAATACGCAGCGTTGGGGTATCGTTTTGCCACTGGCCGCCCAGGAAAGGCTGCAGTAAATGACGTAACTGATCGGGGGCAAGTTGTGCCAGTTCCAGCGCATTTTTATGCTGGCCGCGATTGAGCACCTGTTCCATCATCCCGGCGCGCACCTGCTCAGGCGTTACCAGAAAGGTTAAATCACCGCGCTTTCCGCGCCCAGCCTGAGCCTGCCAGCGCAGCCATCCTGCCGATGCCAGCTGGCGCAACAGGGTGCGAATATGCCGTTCACTGCAAAAACAGCGTTCAGCCAGCTCCGCTACGGTCACCTGCTGGGGTTCACCTGCCGAAGGCTGCCAAAGACGTTGAAACTGATTCAGTCGATTAACGAGTCGCATAGTAAATCCGGAACAAATTTTGGAAAGTATTCACTATTTGTTCCGCATATGCCAGGCGATACTTCAGGCTGTACTGGATTCTGTGAGAGCGAACAACCATGGCGCGACTGGCTGCATTTGATATGGACGGCACCCTGCTGATGCCGGACCATTTGCTGGGCGAACAAACCCTGAATACCCTGAATCGCCTGCGTGAGCGCAACATTACCCTGGCTTTTGCCACCGGGCGTCATGCCCTGGAAATGCGCCACCTGCTCACCGATCTTTCCCTCGATGCGTTTTTGATCACCGGCAATGGCACCCGAATTCACACCTATGAAGGGGAGTTATTGCATCACGCCGATCTCGCACCGGAAGTGGCGGAAATCGTGATCCATAGCCACTGGGATACTGAATCCTCAATGCACGTGTTTAACGATGACGGCTGGTTTACGCAAAACGATTTACCCGAGTTACTCAATGCCCACCTGTTTACCGGTTTTCGCTATCAGGTTTGCGATGTAAAACGCATCCCGGCGCATCGGGTCACCAAAATTTGCTTTTGCGGTGAGCATGACGATTTATGCCGTCTGCGTATTCAGCTCAATGAAGCCCTGGGCGATAAAGCGCATCTCTGTTTTTCAGCACATCACTGTCTGGAAGTCCTGCCGGTGGGGTGCAACAAAGGCGCGGCGCTGGCGGTGTTAAGCCAGCACCTCGGCTACGGTTTACAGGATTGCATGGCGTTTGGCGATGCCATGAACGATCGCGAAATGCTCGAAGCCGTGGGTTACGGCTTTATCATGGGTAACGCCATGGCGCAGTTAAAAGCCGCGCTGCCGCATTTGCCGGTTATCGGCCATTGCAACAGCCAGGCTGTTTCACACTATTTGACTCATTGGCTGGACTTTCCAAACCTGACTTATTCCCCCGAATGACGAGGCCATTCCAGCAAGCCGGGTATCCCCCGGCTTTTTTTATGCCATCAGACGGTTAATCTCTGCCTGCCAGGGCGTTAAATCGCCAATATTCTGCTCGACCCATTGCGGGTTATAGTAAGTCTCCAGATAGCGTTCACCGCTGTCGCACAGAAGAGTGACAATTGACCCTTTACGCCCTTCATCGCGCATTCTGGCCGCCAGCCGAAGCGCGCCCCAGACATTAGTACCCGTGGATGCGCCGACTTTGCGGCCCAGAATGGTTTCCAGCCAGTGGATAGTCGCCACGCTCGCCGCATCAGGAACCCGCAGCATCTCGTCAATCACCGCCGGAATAAAAGAAGGCTCGACGCGCGGGCGGCCAATCCCCTCAATTTTGCTGCCAACGTGGCTTTTCAGCGTCGCGTCGCGGCTCTGCCAGTAATCAAAAAACACCGAGTTTTGCGGATCAACCACCATTAGCTGCGTGGCATGGCCCTGATAACGCAGGTAGCGGCCAATGGTCGCGGAGGTGCCGCCGGTCCCGGCGCTCATCACAACGTAATCGGGTACCGGATAAGGCTCGCTCGCCATCTGGCGGAAAATACTGTCGGCGATGTTGTTGTTGCCGCGCCAGTCGGTGGCGCGCTCGGCATAGGTAAACTGATCCATATAATGGCCGTTCAACTCTTTCGCCAGCGTCTCCGAGGCGTCATAAATCTCACAGGCGCTGTCGACAAAGTGGCAGCGACCGCCGTAAAAGGCGATTTGTTCCACTTTACGCTTCGCGGTGCAGCCGGGCATGACGGCGATAAATGGCAATCCCAGTAGCCGGGCGAAGTACGCCTCCGAAACCGCGGTTGAACCGGAGGACGCCTCGATAATCGGCGTGCCTTCTTTTATCCAGCCATTACACAATCCGTACAGAAACAGCGAACGCGCCAGACGATGCTTCAGGCTGCCGGTCGGGTGGGTGCTTTCGTCTTTCAGATAGAGGTGAATGCCCGGAAACGCGGGCAGGGAAAGGCGAATTAAATGTGTGTCGGCTGAACGCTGATAGTCGGCGTTAATTTCGCTGATAGCGTGGTTTACCCAGGTACTGGTCATGAGGTGTTTCCATTTATCAATTTGTGCCTAGCGTAAAACAAAGCCCGGGAAAAAGAGTTGCTATTTTGCCCCTGGTTTGGCGCAATAGGAGAAATTCTTTCTATGTATCTCGCAAATGATAGATAAAATTGACCGCAAACTCCTTTCACTGTTGCAGAATGACTGCACGCTCTCTTTGCAGGCACTGGCGGATGCCGTTAATCTGACAACCACGCCCTGTTGGAAACGCCTCAAGCGCCTGGAAGATGACGGCATCATTCAGGGACGGGTGGCGTTACTCGACCCGGAAAAGCTCAATTTGGGGCTTACCGCGTTTGTGCTGATTAAAACCCAGCACCACAGCAGCGAATGGTATAGCCAGTTTGTCGCTGTTGTTTCACAGATGCCCGAAGTGCTCGGCTTCTGGCGGATGGCGGGTGAATACGATTATTTGATGCGCGTTCAGGTCGCGGATATGAAGCGTTTCGATGATTTTTACAAACGCCTGGTGAACCGGGTTCCCGGCTTATCGGATGTCACCTCCAGTTTTGCCATGGAACAGATAAAATATACCACTGCCTTGCCGTTAGACGGTTAACGCCACCATCACGTCAAACACCTGCAATCGACTGAACAGCAAGCCAATCAGGAAATTATTACGTGCGATTATTTGCTCAATTACGCTGGTATTTCACCCGGGAGTGGCGACGCTATCTCGGCGCGGTGTGCCTGCTGATTATCATCGCGATCCTGCAACTGATCCCGCCGCGCGTGGTGGGCATAATTGTGGATGGCGTCACCCAAAACCACTTCACCGCCGGCCAGATATTTCAGTGGCTGGGGCTGATGGTGGCCGTGGCGGTGATTGTCTATCTGCTGCGCTATGTGTGGCGCGTACTGCTGTTTGGCGCATCCTATCAACTGGCCGTTGAGCTGCGCGAAGATTTTTATCGCCAGTTGAGCCGCCAGCATCCGGAATTCTATCTGCGCCACCGCACCGGGGACTTAATGGCGCGCGCCACTAACGACGTTGACCGGGTGGTATTCGCCGCCGGGGAAGGGGTGTTGACCCTGGTGGATTCTCTGGTAATGGGTTGCGTGGTGCTGGTCGTGATGAGTACGCAAATCAGTTGGCAACTGACGCTGATGGCGCTGTTGCCGATGCCGGTTATGGCGCTGGTGATCAAGCGTTACGGTGACCAGCTCCATAGCCGCTTTAAAGCGGCGCAGGCGGCGTTCTCTTCACTCAATGACCGCACGCAGGAAAGCTTAACCAGTATCCGAATGATCAAAGCCTTCGGGCTTGAAGATCGCCAGTCAGGGCTGTTTGCCGACGATGCCCGCGACACCGGGCAAAAAAACTTACGCGTCGCAAGGGTAGACGCGCGCTTCGATCCGACCATTTATATCGCGATTGGCATGGCGAACCTGCTGGCCATCGGCGGCGGCAGTTGGATGGTGATCAACGGTTCGCTGACCCTGGGGCAGCTCACCAGCTTTATGATGTATCTCGGCCTGATGATTTGGCCGATGCTGGCGCTGGCCTGGATGTTCAACATCGTCGAGCGCGGAAGCGCGGCGTACAGCCGTATTCGCGCCATGCTGTCGGAAGCGCCCGTGGTGGATGACGGTGATAGTGAAGTACCGGCAGGCCGGGGCGTGTTGAATGTGGCGATCCGCGAATTCAGCTATCCGCAGGCGTCAAAACCAACGCTTAACCATATCAACCTGACGCTCAAGCCTGGCCAGATGCTGGGGATTTGCGGCCCGACCGGCGCGGGGAAAAGCACCGTTCTGTCGCTGATCCAACGCCATTTTGATGTTAGCCAGGGCGAAATCCGTTTTCACGATCTCCCCCTGACCGCGCTGCAACTCGACTCCTGGCGCAGCCGTCTGGCGGTGGTTAACCAGACGCCGTTTTTATTCTCCGACAGCGTGGCAAGCAATATTGCTCTGGGCCATCCTGGCGCGACTCAGCAGGAGATTGAGTATGTGGCGAAGCTCGCCTGCGTGCATGACGATATTCTGCGTCTACCCCAGGGCTATGACACCGAAGTAGGCGAACGGGGCGTGATGCTGTCCGGCGGGCAGAAACAGCGAATCTCTATTGCCCGGGCGCTGCTGCTGAATGCCGAAATTCTGATCCTGGATGACGCACTCTCGGCGGTCGACGGACGCACCGAGCATCAAATCCTTCATAATCTGCATCACTGGGGAGAGGGCCGAACGGTGATTATCAGCGCTCACCGCCTGTCGGCACTCACCGAGGCGGATGAAATTGTGGTGCTGCAACAGGGTCATATCGCCCAGCGCGGTGAGCACGATGCGCTGGCGGCGCAGCCTGGATGGTATCGCGATATGTATCGCTATCAGCAAATTGAAGCGGCGCTGGACGATGAGTCCGAACAAGAGGAGGCCGTGAATGGATAAGCCTGCTCAACTGTGGCCGACCTTAAAACGCCTGCTGGCCTACGGCAGCCCGTGGCGTAAACCGCTCTCAATGGCTGTGGTCATGCTGTGGATTGCCGCTGCGGCGGAAGTGAGCGGCCCGGCATTAATCAGCTATTTCATCGACAACATGGTGGCGAAAAACAGTCTGCCGCTGGGGCTGGTGGCCGGGCTTGCCGCTGCCTATATCCTGCTGCAACTGCTGGCGGCAGGGCTGCACTACTGGCAATCGTTATTGTTCAACCAGGCCGCCGTCGGGGTGGTGCAGCAGCTTCGCTCCGATGTTATGGATGCCGCGCTGCGCCAGCCGCTCAGCGAGTTTGATGTTCAGCCAGTCGGGCAGCTTATTTCGCGAGTGACCAACGATACCGAAGTGATCCGTGATTTATACGTCACCGTGGTCGCGACGGTGCTGCGCAGCGCAGCGCTGATTGGCGCGATGCTGGTGGCGATGTTTAGCCTCGACTGGCGTATGGCGCTGGTCGCAATGGCGATCTTCCCGGCGGTGTTAATTGTCATGGTGATTTACCAGCGCTTCAGCACGCCGATTGTGCGCCGGGTGCGTACTTACCTGGCGGATATCAACGATGGCTTTAACGAAGTGATCATGGGCATGAGCGTGATTCAACAGTTCCGCCAGCAGGTGCGCTTCGGCGAGCGAATGGGTGAAGCCAGCCGTTCACACTATATGGCGCGTATGCAAACGCTGCGCCTTGATGGATTCCTGTTGCGCCCGCTGCTGAGTCTGTTTTCAGCGCTGGTGCTGTGCGGGCTACTGATGCTGTTCGGCTTTAGTTCGGTGGGCACGATCGAGGTCGGGGTGCTGTACGCGTTTATTAGCTATCTGGGCCGCTTAAATGAACCGTTGATTGAACTGACCACGCAGCAATCCATGCTTCAGCAGGCCGTGGTAGCGGGAGAGCGCGTATTTGAACTGATGGACAGGCCGCGCCAGACCTACGGCAGCGATGTGCGTCCGCTGCAAAGCGGGGCCATTGCCATTGATGATGTCTCGTTTGCCTATCGCAGCGACCGGCTGGTGTTGCAGGACATCTCGCTGGATATCCCTCCGCGCAGTTTTGTCGCGCTGGTCGGCCATACTGGCAGCGGTAAAAGTACCCTGGCGAACCTGCTGATGGGCTATTACCCGCTGACGCGCGGAGAAATTCGCCTCGATGGCCGTCCTCTGTCTACGCTCAGCCATAGCGTATTACGCAAAGGCGTGGCCATGGTTCAGCAGGATCCGGTTGTGCTGGCCGACTCGTTTTTCGCCAACGTCACCCTGGGGCGTGATATCAGTGAAGCCCAGGTATGGCAGGCGCTGGAAACGGTACAACTGGCTGACCTGGCACGCGCTATGCCCGAAGGCATATATACCCGGCTTGGCGAACAGGGTAATAACCTGTCGGTAGGGCAAAAGCAGCTACTGGCGCTGGCGCGCGTGCTCGTCGAAACGCCACAAATCCTGATCCTTGACGAAGCGACGGCCAATATCGACTCCGGGACCGAGCAGTCTATCCAGCAGGCATTGGCGGCCATCCGCGAGCACACCACGCTGGTGGTTATCGCGCATCGTCTCTCCACCATTGTGGATGCCGATACCATTCTGGTGCTGCATCGCGGCCTGGCGGTGGAACGCGGCACCCATCAGCAACTGCTGGCGGAACAGGGGCGTTACTGGCAAATGTATCAACTGCAACTGGCTGGTGAAGAGCTGGCCGCCGCTGAGCAGGAAGAGACGTTAAGCGCCTGACGCACCAAAATAACGCACCTGGGTTTTCGCTTACGACCCTGGTGCAAACCTGTAACGCACCGTGCACTGGGATGGTGCGTTTTTTTTGATTACAGAACATTCTGAATCCCGGTCACACTTTTATTTTTGCTTACCTCCCGTTAAAACCCCCGTTATATGCCGCTCTCCCTCGCTTTCATAAATCTGGCACGTCCCTTGCTTTAGTGGATATGTGCTCACTCAGGCTGTTACCCAATTCGACAGGAGGGGATTTATGAAACTGGTTACCGTGGTAATCAAACCATTCAAACTTGAAGACGTGCGTGAAGCGCTCTCTTCCATTGGTATTCAGGGGCTTACTGTCACTGAGGTAAAAGGCTTTGGGCGTCAGAAAGGGCATGCCGAGCTGTACCGTGGCGCGGAATACAGCGTCAATTTTCTGCCGAAAGTGAAAATTGATGTCGCCATTGCGGATGACCAGCTCGAAGAGGTGATCGAGGTGATCAGCAAGTCTGCATGGACGGGGAAAATCGGCGACGGGAAAATCTTTGTTGCAGAACTGCAACGCGTCATTCGTATTCGTACCGGCGAAGCCGACGAAGCGGCACTGTAATCTGGCGAACCTGACAGGGTTGAAAATGATGAAAAAATTCACAATGAAATCGGCTCTTGCAGCTTTTGCGCTGTTGCCTGGCCTGGCGATGGCCGCACCGGCGGTTGCCGATAAAGCCGATAACGCCTTTATGATGATTTGTACCGCCCTGGTACTTTTTATGACCATTCCGGGTCTGGCGTTGTTTTACGGCGGCCTGATCCGCTCTAAAAACGTATTGTCGATGCTCACACAGGTATCGGTTTCTTTCGCGCTGGTTTGCGTCTTATGGGTGGTTTATGGCTACTCCCTGGCGTTCGGCACCGGCGGCTCTTTCTTCGGCAACTTCGACTGGATCATGCTGAAAGGCATCGCTATCACCGACGTGATGGGATCGTTTTATCAGTACATTCACGTAGCGTTCCAGGGTTCTTTCGCCTGCATCACCGTGGGGCTGATCGTCGGCGCTATTGCTGAACGTATCCGATTCTCCGCGGTGGTTATTTTCGTGGTGGTGTGGCTGACGCTCTCTTACGTCCCGATAGCCCATATGGTATGGGGCGGTGGTTTACTGGGTACGCATGGCGCGCTGGACTTCGCGGGCGGTACGGTTGTGCATATCAACGCCGCAGTGGCGGGCCTGGTGGGTGCCTATCTGGTGGGTAAACGCGTTGGCTTCGGCAAAGAAGCGTTCAAACCGCATAACCTGCCGATGGTATTTACCGGTACGGCGATCCTGTACTTTGGCTGGTTCGGTTTTAACGCGGGCTCCGCCAGCGCCGCCAACGAAATCGCGGGCCTGGCGTTTGTAAACACCGTGGTGGCTACCGCTGCGGCCATTCTGGCCTGGGTGTTTGGCGAGTGGGCAGTGCGCGGCAAACCTTCGCTGCTGGGCGCGTGTTCAGGGGCGATTGCTGGACTGGTCGGCATTACGCCAGCCTGTGGTTTCATCGGCGTTGGTGGTGCGTTAATCGTCGGTATCGCGGCGGGTCTGGCAGGGCTGTGGGGCGTGACCATGCTCAAACGCTGGCTGCGTGTGGATGACCCCTGCGATGTGTTCGGCGTGCACGGCGTATGCGGCATCGTAGGTTGCATACTGACCGGTATCTTTGCCTCAACCTCTCTTGGCGGCGTGGGTTATGCAGAAGGTGTGACCATGGGCCACCAGGTACTGGTGCAGCTCGAAAGCATCGCAGTCACGGTGGTATGGTCCGGCGTTGTGGCCTTCGTGGCCTATAAACTGGCCGATCTGACCGTTGGCCTGCGCGTACCGGAAGATCAGGAACGCGAAGGCCTGGACGTGAACAGCCACGGCGAGAACGCCTACAACTCGTAATTTTCAGACAATAAAAATGGGCAGGTCTCCGTGAGGAACCTGCCCATTTTTTTAGGCATGATTAGCTACGCTTACGCATTACCCCTTCCTGCACCGTCGAGGCCACAAGAACGCCGTCCTGATTGTAAAACTCGCCGCGCACAAAGCCGCGCGCGCTGGACGCCGAAGTGCTTTCCACGCTGTAAAGCAACCAGTCGTTAAGATCGAAAGGGCGATGGAACCACATGGAATGGTCGATGGTCGCCACCTGCATACCCGGCTCAAGGAAGCCGACGCCATGCGGCTGGAGTGCAACCGGCAAGAAATTAAAATCAGAGGCGTATCCCAGTAGATACTGATGCACACGCAAATCTGCGGGCAGGGTGCCGTTAGCCCGGAACCATACCAGACGCGACGGCTCCGCTACATGGCCTTTTAGTGGGTTATGAAACTCAACCGGTCGGATCTCCAGCGGTTTGTCGCAGAGGAATTTTTCCCGTACCTGGGGCGGCAGGAAGTTTTCAAACTCCCGGGCGATGTCGGTTTCCGATTTTAAACTCTCCGGCCCCGGTGCGGCGGGCATGGTTTTTTGATGCTCAAAGCCCGTTTCCGGTGCCTGGAACGAGGCCGTCATATAAAAAATCGGTTTGCCGTTCTGAATGGCGGCAACGCGGCGGGCGCTGAAGCTATTGCCGTCACGCAGCACTTCGACATCGTAAATAATCGGTTTTTGGCTGTCGCCGGGGCGGAGAAAATAGCTGTGAAAAGAGTGAACCAGCCGCTCGGAAGGCACCGTTTCTTTGGCCGCATATAACGCCTGACCGACTACCTGGCCGCCAAATACCTGGCGTAGCCCAAGATCTTCGCTCTGACCGCGAAACAGCCCTTCTTCAATTTTTTCCAGATTCAATAGTGCCAGTAAATTGCTAAGCGCCTGACTCATAAAGGGTCCTCAACGGGGAATAAATATTCAGTGATGCTTTATGGGTGATGTACCGTATCAGGCCTGAAACGCTGATAACATGCGGAATACGCAACCCTAAACGCTGAGTATAACGCAGTTTGGCAACTGGTCAGAGGGGTTCAATTATCTGAATACTGGCCCGTTTTCAGGCGATTCCCGGCATAGTGTGCCAGGCTTAGCACGTTAGATGAGTTTTAACCACTCACTCTGGTGGAGCGTCAGGCCTGACCACCGGGTCTTTCATTTCGCTGGTGCATAGAAGATAAGGAGAACTTTAATGAAACTCGTGCACATGTTAAGTGGTTTAGCGGTTGCGGTTGCTCTTGCAGGTTGCGCACAGCAAAAGAGCGCGGATATTGCCGTCCCGGCGCCAAGCCCCAATGCCTCAGCTGTTAACGCTCAACCTGTAATTCAGCAACCTAATGTTTCCGGTACGGTGTGGATCCGCCAGAAAGTGGCGTTACCGCCGCATTCGGTGCTGACCGTTACGCTGGCTGATGCCTCTGTGGCCGATTCACCGTCCAAAGTCATCGCTCAGAAAGCGGTGCGTACTGAAGGTAAACAGCCGCCGTTCAGCTTCGTGTTGCCGTTTGACCCGGCTCAAATCCAGCCAAACGCGCGTATTCTACTGAGCGCCGCCATCACCGTGGACGATAAACTGATGTTTGTTACCGATACGGTGAAACCGGCTGTTAACCAGGGCGGGACCAAAATCGATCTGACGCTGGTACCGGTTGAAGGAACTGCGATCCCGCTGTCTGAGCATGGCGGCGCGGCGACGACAGTGCCCTCGACCTCGCCGACTCAGGTAACGCCATCGTCCGCGGTCCCCGCGCCGACAACCTACTAAGCCTGCGATAACGCCTCTTCAGAGGCGTTTTTTATGGCCTGTCATAATCCCAGCGGTAGCGCGCCATATCAATATGCCCATCCCCCGAAACCATAATGCCTTCGCTGAGCAAAGCCTGACGTTGACGCTGTAAATCCGGTCCGGTCAGTGAAATCGCGCCGTGGCGGTTTACCACCCGATGCCAGGGAATACGGCTGCCTTCCGGTAAGCGTTTTAATACGCCGCCCACCTGGCGGGCCGCACGCGGCGAGCCAGCCAGCATCGCCACATCGCCATAAGTCGTGACGTGCCCCTCGGGAATTGAAGCGACGATAAGATAAACGCGTTGTGGGAAACTGTCGTGGTTGTCCATGTTGGCTCCGCGGGTCTTTGCCCTAAGCATAATCAACCTTCGGCCCCTGGAAAAGGCGTGATTGCGCAAGAAACCGGCATCCGGTTGCGGCTTGCTTGCATTTAACCGGGACAACAATGATAATGCCCTGCGCGTTGAAAAACGCTCTCAATGGGGGCTCTGTTGGTTCTCCCGCAACACTACTTTGTTTACCTGGTCAGATCCGGAAGGAAGCAGCCAAAGCAGATGACGTGTGTGCCGGGATGTAGCTGGCAGGGCCCCCACCCATTTGTGCTACCGAATTTTTCCTCCGCGACTCCCCGGTACCTTTGTTCCTCATTACGCCCCGATCCGTTTCGTTTCACGTTTTTTTATTTTGTGATTTAAATGTCACAAATACGTCATTTTTTTGTCACATTAATTCTGCATTATTCTGCTACCTAATAAGATGCTTCCCCCTGCCGCTTTATCATTAAACGATGTCACTCAGTTTTCGAGTAAGGGATTTCCTATGAGCACCGCAGTTCTTAATGTCAAAATTAATAGCGAATTAAAAGAACGTATTCGTCACTATGCTGAAGATAATAGCGAGACCTTATCTTCCGTCACCGAAAAACTGCTGCTTAACGCGCTGGATGCACAAGATAATCTTGACGTTGATGAGCAGGATATCGACAGTCAGCATACCCAGGAAGACGTTACGCCTGCGCTGACAGACAAAGAAATCAAAGCGTTACGCAAACTGCTGAAGAAAAGAAAATGATCAAAGAACCTATCTGTAATGCAGAAAATTATTCTCAGGCCTGCGAACTCTTACGCTCGGGATTAGTTAAACATGTGCGTTTAGGTTGGCAAATCGGGGGTGATGAATTTTTTAAAATCGCCTCAGACTGGTGCGATGCAGGTGCAAAAATAAAAAAACACGATGATTGTTTTGTTATTTCCGTTAAGGGTTTTCCAATCCCGCGCCAGGCTTAATGATTAACGAATACCCATAATAATAACCCCGCAAGCGAACATCGGTTTGCCGTGTGGGTGCGTTTCTCCACCTCCCGTATCATGGACGGTACGTTACGACGAGCTGCCTGCTCGTCTTTTTGTTTTTCTCCCTGATAAGCGGCCAACCGCTACACTTATCTACGCACTCTCAGCGCAGGCAATGTGTCTGGTCACGTGGAGGTAGGCGTTATGAACTATGTTGATGGTTTTGTGGTGGCAGTCCCTCGCGATAAAAAAGCGGCTTATCAGGCGTTGGCTGCAAAAGCGGCACCGCTGTTTAAAGAATTTGGCGCGTTACGCATCGTTGAATGCTGGGCAGATGACGTCCCGGACGGACAGCTCACGGATTTTCGGATGGCGGTAAAAGCCACGGATGACGAAGAGGTGGTTTTTAGCTGGATTGAATACCCGTCAAAAGACGCTCGCGATGTCGCTAATAAAAAAATGATGGAAGATCCACGAATGAAGGAATTTGGCAATGAAATGCCTTTTGACGGTAAACGAATGATTTACGGCGGCTTCTCGCCGATTCTGGATCAATAATCGTCCGCAGTCAGGCAGCGCGGACTGCCGTGCTGCCTTTGTTACCCTGCGTTCAGCCGTTTTTATGGCACCACGCCCACAACTCTTTCACGCTAAGCGCCTTACTGAATAACCATCCCTGACCGTACTGTACGCCGTGCGCGTTCAGCCACTCGGCCTGTTTTTCAGTTTCAATCCCTTCAGCGACCAGTTCAAGGTGCAGATGCTTCGCCATATTGATGATATGCGGCGCAACGGTGTGGTACTCCAGCGAATCCACAAACGCTTTGTCGATTTTCAGCACATCAATGTCCAGATTTTGTAAATAGCTCAGGCTGGAGTAGCCGGTGCCAAAATCGTCGATATAAACCTGATGCCCGGCGGCGCGGAACTGTTTCACAACTGGCGCAGTGATTTTTGGGTCGGCGAAACCGCGTTCGGTGATTTCTATGGCGATCTGTTGCGGGCGAACCTGCTCGCGTTGGCAGTAGTCAGCCAGCAGCAACAGGATCCGGTCATTGGTGAGATCGGCGGGGGCCAGGTTGATCGAAACATGAAAGTCAGGCCGTTGACGCAATCTGTCGCTCAGTTCGCTAAAGACTTTTTCGATAACCAACTGAGTGATATCGCTTATGAGACCATTTTGTTCAGCTAGCGGGATGAAAATATCGGGTGTGAGAGCACTGCCATCCGCCTGCGGCCAGCGAACCAGCGCTTCCACGCCAACCAGCTTCCTGTTGTCCAACCGCACGATGGGCTGATAACACACCGTTAATTGCCGCGAATGGATCGCCTCCTGCAACCGATAGCGGGGAGATTGCAGGTTCTTCATGATGCGCAACATCAGCACGGCCAAAAAAAGACTCACCAGAATACCTACGGGCAACCACAGCATTAATAACTGACGGCTCGCCGCCTGCACGGGATGGCTTGAAGCCCAAACCACTACGGCGAAGTTAGCCTGGGTGTTGCGATAAATGGAATAGGCGTTACTGGCATCTTCATACTGGGTTAATCCCTTCGCGTGGATGGTTTGCCAAACGGCTGAAGGGAAGGGGGCGCTGGAGACGATCACGCGATTGCGTGTTAAACCGATGACCGCCGCCTCAATAGGCCACGGGCCGAAAGGGATCACATCGATAAACGATCGCGGGTCGATAACCACCATATGATCCCCATAGCGCATGGCGATGGTGTAATGATTGATGCCCAGATCGTTACTGGGCGTAAACCAGGTGCTATATCCTTCTGCATTGGTTTTTTCAGGGGCCGGAAACGGCGAGGTGCGGCTCTGTTGTTCCAGAGAGGAGCAGAGCGGCTGAAAACCTTTCAGAAATACCACTTCCTGAATATAGCGGTACGTAAACGCCACGCGGCGCATCGCCTGCAAATGGGGCAGGTCGCAGCGCTGGCTTTCAACGTGGTTAATCTCCTGGAGCGCCGTTTTCGCTTCATCAACCACGACGGTCGCCAGTTTATTAATACGTTGCGTATAGGAAGAGAGCTCCTGATGGAAGCGTTGTTCAGCCTGATGGCGGGCAATCCAGATGCTCATCAGGATCGGTAACAAGACCGCCACAACCAGAATGCCCATTACCAGGCTGACCATGTGCTTTGTTGCCACCGTGGATTCCTTCATGTTGCTGCGAAAGACGCTGATTTCATGTGCCTGGCGAGCTTAACCGGGGGCAGGCATTTTTGCGAGAGTGCCTTCTCAGATATTCCTGACGCTGCCGGAAATTCAGAAACCGGCTCGTTAAATCATAATCTTAAACTGGCCCGCTTTACTGTGCGACAAATCGTGATGATGAGAATTGCTTGCAACCACAAGGATAACGCCGTAGGATTGTATTATGTTATAACATAACAATTAAGGTGATTATGAAAGCGAATATTCATCCTCACTACCGCCCGGTAGTGTTCCACGATACCAATGCCAACGAATATTTTATGGTGGGGTCGACCATTAAAACCGATCGTGAAATTGAGCGCGATGGCGTGGTTTACCCGTATGTCACCATCGACGTCTCCTCGGCCTCTCACGCGTTTTATACCGGCAAACAAAAAACCTTTACCAGTGAAGGAAGCGCAGCCCGCTTTCAGCAACGCTTTGGCCGGTTTTTTAAAGATAAAAAGGAGTGATCATGCAGGTAGTCAATTCACTGAGAAGCGCGAAACAACGGCATCCCGATTGCCAGATCGTGAAGCGCAAAGGCCGGTTATATGTGATTTGTAAATCGAATCCGCGTTTCAAAGCCGTTCAGGGCCGAAAAAAGAAACGCTAACTCAGGAGCCTGCATTGCACTGAGGGATCCCCACAAACTCAGCGCTAATAAACCAGCACCATATTCTGATA
>NZ_DAMBQK010000030.1:0-50454 GCF_032062175.1 Atlantibacter sp. | reverse complement strand
GGACTTCGGCAATGTCAGCCATGCCCATCGGGGCGCCCGGGTGACCGGATTTGGCGCGTTGCACCGCGTCGATACTGAGAAAACGAATGGCATTCGCCAGGGTTTTTCTGGAAGGCATAAAGAACTCCGTTGCTAAATCTTGAGAAAAAAATCGGCCCCGCGCCCGGCCACGATGGCAAGGCCCCGGTAATGGCTGAGCGTGGCGCGTGTGTCGATGTTGTGTGCCACCGACTGCGCAGTGAGCACATCGATCACGGCGCAGCCCGCGTCCCGGGCCGACACCAGGCCCGCGTAAGAATCTTCAAAAGCGATGCAGTCGGACGCAGGCAATTTCAGTTTTTGCGCGCCCAGTAAAAAGGGTTCGGGATGGGGTTTGCCGTGCCGGATATCCTCGCTGGTGACCAGCGCGGTGGGAAACGGCAGCCCGGCATGGCGAATGCGGGCAGAAGCCACTTTCAGCGAGCCCGAGGTGACAATTCCCCAGGGCACTGCCTGCGCATTGAGCTGGTTAAGAAAGTCCACCGCTCCGGTAACGGGGGTCATTCCCACCGCATGGCGGGCTTCGTAGGCTTCCAGCATCAGGAATTCATCGTGTACCGCCGCGTCGCTGGCGTCGGGCATAAAATGGCGTAGCGTGCTGACCGCCGGTTTACCGTGCAGATAATCACAAACCGCCTGCGCATCCAGCCCGTGGTTATTGGCCCATGTGCGCCAGGATTGTTCGACAAAATCCAGCGAGTTAACCAGGGTTCCGTCTAAATCAAATAGCAATCCGCGAAACTGCATAATGTTCACCACCAGGATACAAAAATAGCGTTATTTATTTTGTATCCCAGGCGTGGCCGGATAATAAATATCAATAAAGCAGCATTAATAGTAATTTCGTCATCCAGCGCCATAGCAAAACAATTACATGATAGCGATCACAAATTAATGGCGCGGCGCGTTTTTTCAAGCAAAGGTCACTTTTTTTCTATTCAAACAATCACGAGAACGATAAAGGATATAAACATGAAATGCAGGACAGCCTGCCTGCTCAATAAAATTAACTCGCCTTCGATTAAAGATTTTGGGAGTGGTTATGTCAGAGATAATAACGTATCAGTGTGAACTCAGGGATGGCATTCACGCCCGGCCAGCAGGACATATCGAGCGCCTGTGTAATTCTTTTCAGGCCAACGTGCGCTGGAAAAATAATCGTACCGGGCTGGAAGGCAGCGCAAAAAGCGCGCTTTCGATTGTCGCCACCGATACGTTATTAAATGATGTGTGCGAAATAACCGTTGATGGCGAAGATGCACGTGAGGCGGTCATTCAGCTCACGGCATTATTCAAAAAACTGCCCGCTTTTGAAGCTGCGCCAGAGCCAGAAACCGGCGCGCCCACCGGCTACCTGCCGCGCTCTCTGCGGGAAACAACGCTGAGTTTTATTCAGGGTACACGCATCAGCGGCGGCGTAGCCATCGCCAAACCGGTGGCGATCCACAGCCTGACATTTGAAGAGTTACTGGCACGCAACCCAGGAAAAATCACGGATGCTGCGCAAGAAAAAATTGCCGTTATTGATGGGCTGGAAGTGCTGAAGGGTGAAAAGCAGACGGCGCTGGAATTAAAACAGGGCGTTGAGCACGATATTATCCAGGCGCATCTTTCCATCATTACCGATGCGGCGTATCAAAGCGCAATTATCGGATATATTGAAAAACAGCATAATGCCTGGTCAGCTATTATTCTGGCAGCGATGGATTTCTGCACCGTGCTCAACCGCTCCTCCAGTAAATATATTAAAGAGCGCACGCTTGATGTGCTGGATATTACCAGCCAACTGTTATCCACAATTTATGGTGTGGAGGCGTTAGCGCAGAATAACCTCGACCTGAATGGGCCGTCGATAATTCTGGCCGACAGCCTGACGCCGAGTCAATTCCTCGGTATTAATAAACAGTGGCTGGCGGGCATGGTGCTCTCCTCCACCGGGAAAACCTCCCATACGGCGATCCTCGCCCGTTCTCTGGGCATCCCCACCCTGACGGATATCGATTTTTTAAACCTGGCGCTGGATCCGCAGCAGGAGATGATTATCGACGGCAATCCGGGAATTTTAATCACCGCCCCGGATGAGCAGGTGCTGCGCTATTACCGCAATGAAATCGCAGTGCAGGAAAACATGCGCCAGCAAATGTTGGCTAATGTGAATGAACCCGCCGCCACCTGTGACGGGCACCGCGTTGAGATTGCCGCCAATATCGCCAGCCTGGCGGAAGCCGAAGCGGCGTTTCGCAACGGTGCGGAAGGCATCGGGCTGTTCCGCACCGAGATGTCGTTTATGGACCGGGAAACGCCGCCGGATTATCAGGAGCTGGCGGAGCTGTATACCCGCGTCATGGAATGCGCCGACGGCAAACCGGTTATCTTCCGCACCTTTGATATCGGCGGCGACAAGCCGGTTGACTATCTGAGTATCGGTGAAGAAGAGAACCCGTTTTTGGGCTTTCGCGCGGTGCGTACCTATCCGCACTATCGCGATCTGTTTGCCATGCAGTTAAAAGCGATTCTGACCGCATCCGCCGCCGGGAATGCCAAAATCATGATTCCGATGATTGCTAACGCGGATGAAGTGATCTGGTGTCGCGGGGTGCTGGAAAGCGTTAAACAGGCGATGCGCGCTGATGGGATCGCCTTTGACGACGCTATCGCGCTCGGCGTAATGCTGGAGGTTCCGTCGGTGCTCTTCGCCGTCCCGGAAATCGCCGAACACGCTGACTTTTTCAGCGTCGGCAGCAACGACCTGACCCAGTACTTCTTTGCCGCCGACCGGGGGAATTCTCAGGTTGCGGCGGTGTACGACAACTACGCGCCATCATTTTTACGCGCGATGCGTTTTGCCGCCGATGAGGTGCACCGCGCCGGAAAATGGATCGGTATCTGCGGCGAACTGGGTGCCAGCAAAGACTTTCTGCCGCTGTTTACCGGCATGGGCTTTGACGAACTCAGCATGAGCGGCACCGCTATCCCCGGCGTGAAACATGTGCTGCGGGAACTGGACTTTACCCAATGCCAGCAACTGGCCCAGGACGCGGTGGCGCTGAAAACCTCAGCCCAGGTGAAAGCCGCGCTGCAAACGCCTGACGTGAAGCAGGCAGGCAAGAAACCGATCCTGGCCCCGGAGTTTATTCTCTACGGTCTCGACGCCAGCGATAAAAACGAGGTGATTAAGCGGATGACCGATAATCTCTGGCTACATCACCGGACCGATAATCGCGATCGGCTGTGTGACGATATCTGGGCCAGGGAAGATTCATTTTCTACCGCCGTGGGATATGGCTTCGCCATCCCGCATACCAAATCCGACCATATTGATTATTCCACCATCAGTATGGCGACGCTCGCCAAACCTATTACCTGGGGTGACCAGCAGGTGGAGACGGTATTTATGCTGACGGTGAGTAAATCCGCCGATCCCAATGCGCATATGAAATATTTCTCCACCCTGGCCAGGAAGTTAATGAAAGAGGATTTCCGCAATGAAATAAAAAATGCCGAAAACGTCACGGTACTCTACAACCTGATGACTCAAACATTAAATGTTTAAAAAACGATTATCAGCCAAATAAAATTCAGGAGTTAATTATGAAAATTGTCGGCGTTGCAGCCTGCATTACCGGTGTTGCCCATACGTATATGGCGCAGGAAGCTATCGAGCAGGAATGCAAAAAGCGTGGCTATGAAGTCAAAGTTGAAACCCAGGGCGGTATGGGGATTGAAAACGAATTAAGCGAGGACGAGATCGCTGAAGCCGATGTGGTTATTCTGGCGGTTGCGATTGGTATCGAAGGCGTGGAGCGCTTTGAAGAAATGGAAGACGCCGGTCGGGTGATTTCGTTAAATCCGGCTGAAGTGATCCGCGATCCGGCGGCGATTATTAATAAAGCAGAACAGCTTGCACAATAATTACCGGGAATAAACCGCGTTTATTTCCTGCAAAAAATCGTGCAGCACAACGTTCAATAGATTTCTGTGAACCCGTTATTTTCGCATTCAGGCGCGAGGCCTGCGTACGGCCTCGCCTGCGCGAAAATAACCGGGAACCGAGGAATAAATCATGTCGAATAATATGAAAGCCATAAAAGACGAATTAGTGAAGGCATTCAGTACCGGCGTCTCTTATATGATGCCGGTGGTGGTGGTTGGCGGGATCTGTTTATCGCTGTCACTGGTGGGCGGTGAAGCCGTGCCGGGTAAAGGGATTGTCGTCACCAATCCGTTCTTACTGAATCTCGGCGCCATCGGTAGTGCGGGTTTAGCGATGATGATCCCGGTGCTCGCCGCCTATATCGCCTACTCCATTGCCGGTAAACCGGGCCTGACGCCGGGTCTGATTACCGGGTTTATGGCCAGCACCCCGCTGGGCGACGATCGCGTAGTGACCGGGTTCCTCGGCACCATGCTGCTCGGTATCCTGAGCGGTTATGTCGCCAAATGGATCAAAACCTGGAAAGTCGGCAAATCGCTGATGCCGGTGATGCCGATCCTGATTATCCCTATCGTCTCTACCTGCCTGGTCGGCATGCTGTATTTATACGTGCTGATTGGCCCAATCGGCGTGGCCATGAAATGGCTGGTGGCGATGCTCTCCAATATGCAGGGCGGCAGCGGGCTGGTGCTGGGGCTGATCCTTGGCGCGATGGCGGCCTTTGATATGGGTGGCCCGGTGAATAAAACCGCCACCGCGTTTACCCTGGCGTTAATGGCTGAAGGAATTTATGGCCCGAACGGCGCATACCGTATCGCCTGTGCTATTCCGCCGCTGGGTATTGCGCTCTCTACGTATATTTCGCACCGCAAATGGGCGGAAGACGAAAAAAGAATGGGCTCCTCCGCCGCCTTTATGGGTTTTATCGGCATAACCGAAGGCGCGATCCCGTTTGCCGTTAAGAACCTTAAAACCGTTCTCCCTTCAATCATCATCGGCAGCGCTGTGGGTGCCGGTCTGGCGATGCTGCACGGCGTGGAATGCATGGTTCCCCACGGCGGGCTCATTGTGCTGGCGGGCGTGAATAAAGCCCCAATGTGGTACGTCATCGATATGGCTATCGGCGTAATTGTCACGGCGATTTGCCTGCACGTGCTGCGTCCAAATGTTAACGATGCGGTGAAAAAAGAGGCCGTTAAAAAGCCTGTCACTTCAGATATCAAAAACGTCTAAGGAGTTATCATGAAAAATACAATGAAGCAGTACGTGGATTATATTGTGAAGGGGGGTAAATCCACGATGTTAGGCATTGGCCCGATGTCGCCTGCGCTTATTCAGGCCTGTTTTGAATTAGGCAAAGAAAAAGACCTGCCGCTGATGTTTATTGCCAGCCGCAACCAGGTGGACGCCGACGAATTCGGCGCGGGTTACGTCAATAATTGGGATCAGTTCCGTTTTGCCGCCGATTTGAAAGCCATGGCGGAAAAAGTCGGCTTCGACGGCGATTATTTCCTGTGCCGCGACCACGGCGGCCCGTGGCAGCGTGATAAAGAGCGTAAAGACCACATTCCGGAAGCGCAGGCGATGGAACTGGCGCGCCGCTCTTACCAGGTGGATATGGATGCCGGATTCGACCTGTTGCACATCGACCCGACCAAAGACCCGTACGTTGTCGGCAAAGTGATTGATATCGAACTGGTACTGAGCCGCACCGTCGAGCTGATCCGCTTCTGCGAAGAATACCGTAAGGCCAACAACCTGAAAGAGTTCTTCTATGAGGTGGGTACGGAAGAAACCAACGGCGGCCTGACCGATGTCAGCGCCTACGAAGGGTTTATCGTTGAGCTGAACAAACGCCTGGCTGCCGAAGGCCTGCCGCAGCCGCTGTTTATCGTCGGTCAGACCGGTACCCTGACCCGCCTGACCAAAAACGTCGGCCATTTTAACGACACGCAGTCTGCGGAACTCTCTGCTATCAGTACCCGCCACGGCGTGGGCCTGAAAGAACATAACGGCGATTACCTGCCGGATGAAATTCTGCTGAAGCACCCGGGCCTGGGCATTACCGCCATGAACGTCGCCCCGGCTTACGGCACCATCGAAACCCGCGCCTATCTCAAGCTGGCGGAAGTGGAAAAAGATCTGGCGGCAAAAGGCTTTATTAAATCGGCGTCTAATTTAAAAACCGTTTTAACCCGCGAGTGCGTGCTCAGCCACAAATGGGAAAAATGGATGACCGACGAACATAAAAATAAAACGGAAGAACAAATCTTTAGTGAGCCGGAATTGCTGAAAGAAATCCTCGAACTCAGCGGCCATTATAATTATGAAAAACCCGATGTGGTAAAAGAGATGCAAACGATGTTTGCCAACCTCAAATCCTTCGGTATCGAACCAGAGCGTTATGTGGTCAATAAAATTAAAGACATGATTCAGAATGAAGCCGAGTGCTTTAATATGCCGGGGCTAACCTCGCGGGTGGCTCAGGCGAAATAAACGTATTGTTTTAAAATAAGGAGCGGGCCCCTCCTTATTTATAAATGTGATTAACAGGAACCATTATGAATCAGCTTGAGCAATTAAAGCAGCGGACGGTTATTGTTGCTGACAGCGGGGATATCGATAGCATTACCCGTTATCAACCGCAGGACGCCACGACCAATCCGTCGCTGATCTATAAAGCGGCGCAGCTTCCGCAATATCAAAAGCTGGTGGAAGATGCGGTGGCAACGGTGAAATCACGCGCCAGCGGCAGCGATGTTCCACCCTCCGCTATTGCCGATTATCTGGCAGTCAGCATCGGGGCGCTGATTTTAAAAAGCATCCCCGGGCGCATCTCAACCGAGGTAGACGCCCGCCTCTCTTATGATACCGAGGCCAGCATTAACAAAGCGCGCCAGCTTATCGCGTTATATGAAGAAAAAGGCGTCGGCAAAGATCGCGTGTTGATCAAACTGGCCGCCACCTGGCAGGGCATCCGCGCCGCCGGGGTGCTGGAAAAAGAGGGCATTCACTGTAACCTGACGCTGCTGTTCTCTTTCGCCCAGGCCCGAGCCTGCGCCGATGCCGGGGTGTTTTTGATTTCGCCGTTTGTTGGCCGCATCTACGACTGGTACAAGAAAAACCAGCCGGACACGGTGTTTACCCCGGATAACGATCCCGGCGTAGAGTCAGTACGCAATATCTATCAGTTTTATAAACAGCACGGCTACCAGACGGTAGTGATGGGTGCCAGCTTCCGTACCCCGGAGCAAGTGCTGGCGCTCAATGGATGCGATCGGTTGACCGTGTCACCGTCATTGCTGGCGAAGCTAGGGGAAAGCGACGCGGCTGTACCTGCCCCGCTGGCTTATCACGGCGAGATTCAGCCGAAACCGGCAGCAATGAGCGAAGCGGAGTTTTTCTGGCAGCATAATCAGGATGCAATGGCGGTTGAAAAACTCGCTGAAGGTATCCGGTTATTTGCTGCCGATCAGAATAGCCTTGAGGCGTTGCTGAAACAGGTTTTGTAATAGCCAACGCTCCGGCATGAACAGTCATTATGCCGGAGCGTCTGGTAATAAATTGTGCAAAATAAAATCCAGAATTTCCTCAGATACCCACATCTGAGAATATATCTTCTTTTTATCTGTCATCTCAGCGATAAAATAAACACCCACCCGCCTGTTTTTCCGATGCTCATTATTTAATCCAGTCTGCGGTCTTCTGCTTATAATAATGCTTCCTGTAGCCGTACATCGTGTAACAAAAATAAATCTGCTGCTTTGAATATTCTCTACTACGCTTATAGCTGGCCACGACGCTGTAGAATAAATAACCAATAAGGAATGCCAACATTGAAGGTTTAATCGTAATCGATTGATTTGCAAATAATAATTAATATGGGCACGTGTTGTAGCAGGAAAAGAATATGAGAGTAAAACTGACTGCCGGAAAAATGGCAAAATTTCATCTTACGCTGGCGCTGGTATGGGCAGCATTAACGATACCCACACTGATATGGTGGAAAGACAGTATTCTCTGGGTTTCACTGATGAGTATTTATGCCATTGTGATTGGTCATTTGGCAGCCTATAGCGCAGCGCATGCTGAAAAAGCAGCCAGCAAAGCGCTGAATGAAAGCGGTGAAGCGAATAAAAGGATCGACCAGCAAAATACCGAAATGTCGGGTTAAGCGCAAATAAGCGGGTTGGCTATTTAACAAACTACCGCGTTATTATTAGGCCGCCATGATGTGTGACAGAGGATATCCCGGCCGTATCCGTGGCCGGGGTCAGGTTTCAACACTGCTATTTCTTCGGCCACAAATCCTTGCGCTTATAAGGTTCAATCTCCCCTTCTTTACGCGTTTTCAGCAGCTTCAAAATCCAGGTGTACTGCTCGGGATGCGGGCGAACAAAAATTTCCACTTCCTCGTTCATGCGTCGTGCGATGGTACGATCGTCCGCATCGTTTAAATCATCCATCGGCGGGCGGATATACACGTCGAGACAGTGGGTTTTGGCGTTATAGACCGGGAACAGCGGCACCACGCGCGCGCGGCACACTTTCATCATGCGCCCGATGGCGGGCAACGTCGCTTTATACGTCGCGAAGAAATCGACAAATTCGCTGTGCTCCGCGCCGTGGTCCTGGTCGGGCAGATAATAACCCCAGTATCCTTTACGGATGGAAGTAATAAAGGGCTTGATGCCGTCATTACGGGCATGGATACGGCTACCGTCAAAACGACGGCGCGCGCGGTTCCAGAAGTAATCGATCAGTTGGTTTTTCTGATTGTGGAACATGGCTGACATCTTCTGCCCCTGGGAGGCCAGCAGCATGGCCGGAATATCAACTCCCCAGCCATGCGGCACCAGGAAAATCACGTTTTCATTGTTTTCGCGAAACGTCTCAAGGATTTCCGCACCGTGCCAGTTGACGCGCGACAGCACTTTTTTAGGATCGCGTAACGCCAGTTCGGCCATCATCACCATCGCCTGCGGCGCGGTTTCAAACATCCCATTGACGATGGCTTCACGTTTTTCTTCAGAATATTCAGGGAAGCAATAAAGCAGATTGATGCGTGCGCGACGGCGAGCGCTTTTGCCAAAACGCCCACCAATACGGCCCAGCTTCGCCAGTAAGGGATCGCGAATCGACGGCGGTGTTAGCGCCATCGCGGAAATCGCGGCGACACCCAGCCATGCACCCCAATAGCGGGGAAGCAAAAATTCGTTCTTAAACTCGGGGATAAATTCGTTAACAGATTTTTTTTCCATGCCCTTTTCCGTCTGGCGCCCAACAGAATGGGCAAAATAATCCGTTATTTTAGCGTCTGATGGCGCGTGAGACAAAAGAAAAGCCGACGCCCGTAAGGGATGTCGGCTTTGTCTTAAACGGCGGGATTAATCAAAACGCAGCTGAGGCACCACTTCTTTGACCTGCGCGAGGTAATCCGAACGGTCTTTACCGGTCAGGCCCTCAGAGCGCGGCAGTTTAGCCGTCAACGGGTTCACCGCCTGCTGGTTGATCCACATTTCAAAATGCAGATGCGGACCGGTGGAACGGCCAGTATTGCCCGACAGCGCGATACGATCGCCGCGTTTCACTTTCTGGCCCGGTTTCACCAGCAGCTTTTTGAGGTGCATATAGCGCGTGGTGTAAGTACGACCATGACGCACGGCAACGTAATACCCTGCCGCGCCGCTGCGTTTAGCCACCACGACTTCGCCGTCACCGACTGCCAGTACTGGCGTACCCTGCGGCATCGCAAAGTCGACGCCTTTATGCGGCGCAACGCGGCCGGTAACCGGGTTGAGGCGGCGCGGATTGAAGTTTGAAGAAACGCGGAACTGTTTCACCGTCGGGAAACGCATAAAGCCTTTCGCCAGCCCGGAGCCGTTGCGGTCGTAGAACTTACCGTCTTCCGCGCGCACCGCGTAGTAATCTTTACCGCTGGAGCGCAAACGCACGCCTAATAGCTGGCTCTGCTCGCGTTTGCCGTCGAGCATTTCGCGCGACATCAGCACTGAGAACTCGTCGCCTTTTTTCAGCTTGCGGAAGTCCATCTGCCACTGCATGGCTTTGATCACGGCGCTGATTTCGCTGCTGGTTAAACCGGCGTCTTTGGCGCTGGCGACAAAGCTGCCGCCCACGGTGCCTTTCAGCACATTGTTGACCCAGTCACCTTCGGCGATTTCGCTGCTCATTTTGAACCCGCCGTCGACGCGGTCGTAAGTGCGGGTTTCACGGCGCGACATTTCCCAGGTCAGGCGTTGCAGTTCGCCTTCCGGGGTTAAGGTCCAGGAAATTTGCTGACCGATTTTCAAATTACGCAGGTCTTTATCGACGTTCGCCAGGGTGCTGATATCACCCATTTCAATGCCGTACTGGTTCAGTACGCTGCTGAGCGTATCGCCAGTCGACACCACATATTCGTGTACGCCGGTTTCGCCTGCGGTTTTGTCATCCAGCTCATCTTGCGGGATGGCGTCGTCTTCTTCCGGTGCGGCCTGATCGATAGGCTCACTCGCTTCCGGCAATAATGAACGCACTTCGCTTTTTTCAAGCTCAATGGTTTTAACAATCGGGGCGGCTTCGGGGTGATAGATGTACGGTCGCCAGACGGCGACCGCAAGTGTAAGAAAAGTTAGTGACCCCAACATCACGCGATGGGGGCGTGGCAAGTTGTTAAATGCCAGGGCGACAGAGCGGGCTATCTGTTGCACGTATTCACTTCCTCGTTAATCTCCTTTCAGGCAGCTCGCATACTGGTTTGCCAATTGGGCCAGGAAGCCGCTATAGCTATCCTTGCCCAATTTCACATCGGTTCCCAACGGGTCGAGTGTTCCCATACGAACAGACGTCCCCCTGGCAACGGCTTCGATTACCGCTGGCCTGAATTGTGGCTCAGCAAAAACGCAGGTCGCTTTTTGCTCAACCAACTGTGTTCTGATTTCATGTAAACGCTGCGCACCAGGCTGGATTTCAGGGTTAACGGTAAAGTGACCGAGGGGCGTAAGACCGTAGTGTTTTTCATAGTAGCCGTAGGCGTCATGAAAAACGAAATACCCCTTCCCTTTCAACGGTGCCAGCTCATCGCGAACCTGCTTATCGGTTTGGGCTAATTGTGCCTCAAAGTGCTGCAGATTGGCGTCTAGTTTGGCCTTACTTTGCGGCATAAGTTCCACTAATTTTCCATGGATTGCAACCGCTGAAGCCCGCGCGATCTCAGGTGAGAGCCAGATATGCATGTTGTATTCACCGTGATGGTGATCGTGGTCACTGTTTTCAGCACCGTGATCGTGCCCGTGCGCCTCATCGTGGTCGTGATCTTCACCCTTCATGAGCAGCGGTTTCACGTCAGATAATTCAGCCATAGTGACCTTTTTCTGCTCAGGAAACTGGCTAACCTGTTTTTGCATGAAGGCTTCCATATCGGGGCCAACCCAGACCACTAAGTCCGCGTTTTGTAAGCGTTTTACATCGGACGGGCGCAGTGCGTAATCGTGTTCGGATGCGCCATCAGGAAGTAATACTTCTGTATCAGTTACGCCATCGGCGATAGCTGAGGCAATAAATCCGAGGGGTTTAAGCGAAGCGACCACCGCCGCCTGCGCATTTGCCACAACTCCACCCCATACGGCCGCAGAAAGTGCAGCGCAAAGAAACGTTTTTTTATGTAACATTATTTAACTATCCGTCGTTTATCGGCTCGGGAATGTGATATTATAACATTCGATAACTTCTGCAACGCTTAATTTCTCATGACGAATTTAGTAACACTGGAAAATATCTCCGTCTCGTTTGGGCAGCGCCGCGTGCTGTCTGACGTGTCGCTCGGCCTGAAGCCGGGCCGCATCCTGACGCTGCTCGGCCCGAATGGCGCAGGAAAATCCACGCTGGTACGCGTGGTGCTGGGGCTGGTAGCACCTGACGAAGGCGTCATCAAGCGCGACCGTAACCTGCGCATCGGCTATGTGCCGCAAAAGCTGCACCTTGATGCCACCCTGCCGCTGACGGTAAGCCGCTTTATGCGGCTGCGCCCCGGCGCGCGTAAGCAGGATATTCTACCGGCGCTGAAACGCGTACAGGCCGGGCACCTGATCGACGCGCCGATGCAAAAACTGTCCGGTGGCGAAAACCAGCGTGTCCTGCTGGCGCGCGCGCTGCTCAATCAGCCGCAACTGCTGGTGCTGGATGAACCCACCCAGGGCGTGGACGTTAACGGCCAGGTTGCGCTGTACGATTTAATCGACAAACTGCGCTGCGAACTGGACTGCGCGGTGCTGATGGTCTCCCACGATTTACATCTGGTGATGGCGAAAACCGACGATGTGTTGTGCCTGAATCACCATATCTGCTGCTCCGGCACGCCGGAAGTGGTGTCGATGCACCCGGAGTTTATTTCGATGTTCGGCCCGCGCGGCGCGGAACAACTGGGCATCTATCGCCACCACCATAATCATCGCCACGACCTCCAGGGTCGGATTGTCCTGCGTCGGGGAAACGGTCACTCATGATTGAATTATTATTGCCCGGCTGGTTTGCCGGGATGCTGCTGGCGTGCGCCGCTGGCCCGCTCGGCTCGTTTGTGGTCTGGCGTCGTATGTCTTATTTCGGCGATACCCTCGCCCACGCCTCGCTGTTAGGCGTCGCTTTTGGCCTGCTATTGAACGTCAATCCGTTTTACGCCGTGATTGCCGTAACGCTGCTGCTGGCGGTGGGTCTGGTGATTCTGGAAAAACGTCCGCACCTGGCGATCGATACGTTGCTCGGGATTATGGCCCACAGCGCCCTGTCGCTGGGCCTGGTGGTGGTCAGCCTGATGTCCAATATCCGCGTGGATTTGATGGCCTATCTGTTTGGCGATCTGCTGTCAGTGACTCCGGCGGATATCCTGTCTATCGCTATCGGCGTGGCGATTGTGATTGCGGTGCTGGCGTGGCAGTGGCGTAGCCTGCTGGCGATGACCATCAGCCCGGATCTGGCTTTTGTCGATGGCGTTAAGCTCCAGCGCGTAAAAATGCTGCTCATGCTGGTGACAGCGTTAACGATTGGCGTGGCGATGAAGTTTGTCGGCGCGCTGATTATTACGTCGCTGCTGATTATTCCGGCGGCTACAGCGCGGCGTTTTGCCCGTACCCCGGAGCAGATGGCGGGTATTGCCGTGGTTATCGGCATGATCGCCGTAACTGGCGGGCTGACCTTCTCGGCGTTTTACGACACGCCCGCAGGCCCGTCGGTGGTGTTAGCAGCGGCGCTAATGTTTATTCTCACCATGATGAAGAAAAGCGCGGCGTAATAAAAAGGGCGGAGATTTCCGCCCTTTTTACTTACCTCACGGCATCGCCGGAGGGGTGATCCCGAAATGCTGCCAGGCGCGCACCGTCGCCATACGGCCTCGCGGTGTGCGCTGTAAAAAGCCCTGCTGGATCAGGAACGGCTCCAGCACGTCCTCAATGGTTTCACGCTCTTCGCCGATGGCTGCCGCCAGGTTATCCAGCCCCACCGGCCCGCCGAAAAACTTATCGATAATCGCCAGCAGCAGCTTGCGGTCCATATAGTCAAAGCCTTCGGCATCAACGTTAAGCATATCCAGCGCCTGGGATGCCACATCCTGGGAAATGACCCCGTTGTGACGCACTTCAGCAAAATCCCGCACCCGGCGCAACAGACGGTTGGCGATACGCGGCGTACCGCGCGCGCGTTTAGCCACTTCCAGCGCGCCTTCAGTACTCATATCGAGTCCCATATGCTGAGCGCTGCGATTGACGATGTGCTGCAAATCCGCCACCTGATAAAACTCCAGGCGCTGAACAATGCCAAAACGGTCGCGCAGCGGCGAGGTCAACGACCCGGCGCGCGTGGTCGCGCCAATCAGGGTAAAGGGCGGCAGATCGATTTTGATTGAGCGCGCCGCGGGACCTTCGCCAATCATGATATCCAGCTGGTAATCTTCCATTGCCGGATACAGCACCTCTTCCACTACTGGCGACAGGCGATGGATCTCGTCAATAAACAGCACGTCGTGCGGTTCGAGGTTGGTCAACATGGCGGCGAGATCGCCCGCCCTTTCCAGCACCGGCCCGGAGGTGGTACGCAGATTCACGCCCAGCTCATTGGCGACGATACCGGCCAGGGTGGTTTTACCTAACCCCGGCGGGCCAAAAATCAGCAGATGGTCCAGCGCATCGCCGCGCAGCCTGGCCGCCTGGATGAAGATCTCCATCTGCGAACGTACCTGCGGCTGGCCGATATACTCTTCCAGCAGCTTCGGGCGGATGGCCCGGTCTATGATCTCTTCCTGGGTTATGTTCGCAGCGGAAACCAGGCGGTCTGCTTCTATCATCCGTTACCTCACAATGCCGCGCGTAATGCTTCGCGGATAAGGGTTTCGCTGTCCGCATCAGGACGCGCCAGTTTGCTTACCATACGGCTCGCTTCCTGCGGTTTATAACCCAACGCCACCAGCGCGGCAACGGCTTCGGCTTCGGCGTCATCTTTCGCCGGGCTGGCAGGCGACGTGAGCACCAGATCGGCAGCCGGGGTAAACAGGTCGCCATGCAGGCCTTTAAAGCGATCTTTCATTTCCACCACCAGACGCTCGGCGGTTTTCTTGCCGATACCCGGCAGTTTCACCAGCGCGGCGGGCTCTTCACGTTCGACGGCATTCACAAACTGCTGTGCCGACATGCCGGAGAGGATTGCCAGCGCCAGTTTCGGGCCAACGCCGTTCACCTTGATTAATTCGCGGAACAGCGTGCGCTCCTGCTTATTATTAAAGCCGAACAGCAGCTGCGCGTCTTCACGCACCACAAAATGGGTGAAGACAACCGCTTCCTGGCCCGTTTCCGGGAGCTCATAAAAGCAGGTCATCGGCATATGCACTTCATAACCGACACCGCCCGCCTCCAGTAACACCAGCGGGGGTTGTTTTTCCAGAACGATGCCTCTGAGTCTGCCTATCACAATACGCTCCTGCGGTTAGCGGCTAACAATGTTTCCTGAGATTCACGCGAGGGGCGCGTGAGGAAGATAAGGCTATCATATAAAAAAGGCTGGATAGATATCCAGCCTGATTTATCTTAACCGCCCTCTTGCCAGATTAAGCCGCGACTCGCTCATCTGGGTCGCGTTCTGGCTGATGTGGCAATGGGTGATGGCGATGGCCAGCGCATCCGCCGCATCCGCCTGCGGGTTAGCAGGCAGTTTCAGCAGGGTGCGCACCATATGCTGCACCTGGCTTTTCTCGGCGCTACCGATGCCGACTACCGTCTGTTTAACCTGACGGGCCGCGTATTCAAAGACCGGCAAATCGTGGTTAACCGCCGCGACAATCGCCACGCCGCGCGCCTGGCCGAGCTTCAGCGCTGAGTCGGCGTTTTTCGCCATAAAGACCTGCTCGATAGCGAAATAGTCCGGCTGGAACTGGGTGATGATTTCGCATACCCCCGCGTAGATAAGTTTCAGACGCGAGGGTAAATCGTCCACTTTGGTGCGGATGCAGCCGCTGCCTAAATAGCTTAGCTGCCTGCCGACCTGGCGGATCACCCCATAGCCGGTAACGCGTGACCCCGGATCAATCCCGAGAATAATCGCCATCACGCGCCTCCGGTTATAAACATTTGATACTCTAAATATCTCAGTTCGCAGGACAAAGCCCGTAGGGGTTTGAACAGCACTTGCGCTGACCCCGAAGGGGCGAAGCCGAAGGCTGAGTCACGCGGCCACGCAGCGAATCCCCACGAGCGTAGATTAACTACGCGACTGGGGTGAGCGAGGAGAGCCAACGCACCTGCGGACTGAAAGATGACGGGTATCACAGAGTGGCAGCGACTTCGTCGGAGATCTCACCATTGTGGTAAACCTCCTGCACATCGTCGCAGTCTTCCAGCATGTCGATCAGACGCAGCAGTTTCGGCGCGGTTTCCGCATCCATATCGGCTTTGGTTGACGGGATCATGGAGACTTCGGCGTTGTCGGCTTTGAGGCCAGCAGCTTCCAGCGCATCACGCACCGCGCCCATCTCTTCCCACGCGGTATACACGTCAATCGCGCCGTCGTCGAAGGTCACCACGTCTTCCGCACCCGCTTCCAGCGCCGCTTCCATGATGGCGTCTTCATCGCCCGCTTCGAAAGAGATCACCCCTTTCTTGCTGAACAGATAGGCCACGGAACCATCGGTACCCAGGTTGCCGCCGCATTTACTGAAGGCATGACGCACTTCCGCCACGGTGCGGTTGCGGTTATCGGACAGGCATTCCACCATCACCGCCGTGCCGCCAGGACCGTAACCTTCATAAATGATGGTTTCCATGTTCGCGTCGTCATCGCCGCCCACGCCACGTGCGATGGCACGGTTCAGGGTGTCACGGGTCATGTTGTTCGCCAGCGCTTTATCGATCGCCGCACGCAGACGCGGGTTGGAGCCTGCATCGCCGCCGCCTAAGCGCGCAGCGGTGACCAACTCACGAATAATTTTGGTGAAAATCTTACCGCGTTTGGCATCCTGTGCCGCTTTGCGGTGTTTGGTGTTGGCCCATTTACTGTGACCTGCCATAAATTTTTCCTCAAAGAGCGCGCCTTGTCAGGCCGCGTTAATAATAAATTCTTCAATCGCTTGCCGGTTGCTCCACGATTTGGTGAGCGCGGCGGCTTGCGCCGCATCTACCCAGCGGTAGGTTAAGTGTTCAGTAAACACAATCTCCCGCTCGCCCGGAAGCGCCAGGCAAAACCAGGATTCAGTATTCCGCATGATTCCCGGCGCGTAGCGATGACGTAAATGACTAAAAATTTCAAACTCCACCGTGCGTTGACAGTCCATCAAGGTCAGTTGCTCAGCGGCAACGTCAATCGAGACCTCTTCCTTTACTTCACGCGCGGCGGCTTGCGGCGCGGTTTCCCCTTCTTCTACGCTGCCGGTAACCGACTGCCAAAAATCCGGGTCATCGCGCCGCTGCAACATCAGCACCCGCTTCGTATCTCTCGCAAAAATCACCACCAGGACAGAAACGGGACGCTTATAGGCCATATTAGTTTTTCTCTTCCTTCTTCACGACTGCGATACCCAGCTCTTCCAGCGCCGCCTGGTTGGCGAAGCTTGGCGCTTCAGTCATCAGGCATGCCGCAGCGGTGGTTTTCGGGAAGGCAATCACGTCGCGAATGTTGTCGGTGCCGGTCAGCAGCATGGTCAGACGATCCAGACCAAACGCCAGGCCCGCGTGCGGCGGCGTACCGAATTTCAGGGCGTCGAGCAGGAAGCCGAATTTCTCGCGCTGTTCCTGTTCGTTAATGCCCAGAATGCCGAACACGGTCTGCTGCATTTCGCCGCTGTAAATACGGACGGAACCGCCGCCCACTTCGTAACCGTTAATCACCATATCGTAGGCGTTGGCCACGGCATTTTCCGGCGCGGCTTTCAGCTCGGCGGCGGTCATGTCTTTCGGAGAGGTGAACGGGTGGTGCATCGCGGTCAGGCCGCCTTCGCCGTCTTCTTCAAACATCGGGAAGTCGATCACCCACAGCGGCGCCCAGGCGCTTTCGTCGGTGATTTTCAGATCTTTGCCGAGTTTGAGACGCAGTGCGCCCAGCGCATCGGCAACGATTTTTTTGTTATCCGCGCCGAAGAAAATCATGTCGCCGTCCTGTGCGCCGGTGCGCTCAAGGATCGCGTTAATGATGTCGGCATTGAGGAATTTGGCGATCGGGCTGTTAATGCCGTCGATACCGGCGCTGCGCTGGTTAACTTTGATGTACGCCAGGCCTTTCGCGCCATAGATGGTGACGAATTTGCTGTACTCGTCGATCTGCTTACGGGTCAGCTCAGCGCCGCCCGGTACGCGCAGGGCCGCCACGCGGCCTTTGGCATCGTTCGCCGGGCCAGCAAATACGCTGAATTCCACGTCTTTCACCAGATCGGCGACGTCCACCAGCTCCATCGGGTTACGCAGATCCGGTTTATCGGAACCGTAACGACGCTCGGCTTCGGCAAAGGTCATGACCGGGAATGCGCCCAGATCAACGCCTTTCACGTCGAGCCACAGATCGTGAACCAGTTGTTCCATCACTTCACGCACCTGCGGCGCGGTCATGAACGAGGTTTCCACATCAATCTGGGTAAATTCAGGCTGACGGTCTGCACGCAAATCTTCGTCGCGGAAGCACTTCACAATCTGATAGTAGCGGTCAAAGCCGGACATCATCAGCAACTGTTTGAACAGCTGAGGCGACTGCGGCAGCGCGTAGAATTTGCCTTTATGAACGCGAGACGGCACCAGATAGTCGCGCGCGCCTTCCGGCGTGGCTTTGGTGAGCATCGGGGTTTCGATGTCGAGGAAACCGTGGTCATCCATAAAACGGCGCACGAAGCTGGTAATTTTCGCGCGGGTTTTCAGGCGCTGGGCCATCTCCGGGCGACGCAGATCCAGGTAGCGGTATTTGAGACGCGCTTCTTCGGTGTTGATCTGGTTGGAGTCCAGCGGTAGCGGCTCGGCGCGGTTGATGATGTTCAGTTCGGTCGCGAACACTTCCACTTCGCCGGTCGCCATGTCGCGGTTAATATTTCGTTCTTCGCGCGCGCGCACCAGGCCTTTAATTTGAATGCAGAACTCATTACGCAACTCGGAAGCCAGCTTGAACGCCGCATCGCGGTCGGGATCAAAGAACACCTGAACAATGCCTTCACGGTCACGCATATCGATAAAAATAAGGCTCCCGAGATCGCGACGACGATTAACCCAACCACACAGCGTCACTTCTTGTCCCACATGGGACTTATTGAGCTGCCCGCAATATTCTGTACGCATGAGATATCCCTTAATTTTGCCGCAGGCCGTTTGTCACCTGCCCCGCAGGCACCACTGTCGCAGCTTTACACTGGATGAAAAAAGGCGGCTATTATACTGGAATTTCCGCAGTTCGATAAGCCCGAACCCGCATGGTCGCGCGATTGCTATGCGCCAAATGGCCGATTCTCACAAAAATTAACAAAAATTGAGGCCGGATCGCCTGCCAGGTGCAGGTAAGGTAACGAAAATTTCCCATAATGAAGAGATGACTATGTTGACGTTAAACACCGCCTCCACCGCTTTAGTGATTATCGATTTGCAGGAAGGCATTCTGCCGTTCGCAGGCGGCCCGCACAGTGCCGACGAGGTGGTCGCCCGCAGCGCACGGCTGGCAGAGCACTTTCGCGCCAAAGGCGCGCCGGTGGTGATGGTGCGCGTCGGCTGGTCGGCGGATTTCGCCGAGGCGCTAAAACAGCCGGTAGATGCCGCCGCGCCCGCCCAGGCGCTGCCGCAGGAATGGTGGCACTATCCGCTGGCATTAGGTAAACGTGACAGCGACATCGAAGTCACCAAACGCCAGTGGGGCGCGTTTTACGGTACGGATTTGGAATTACAGCTGCGCCGCCGCGGCATTGACACGATCGTGCTGTGCGGGATTGCCACCAACATCGGCGTGGAGTCCACCGCGCGCAACGCCTGGGAGCTCGGCTTCGCGCTGGTGCTGGCGGAAGACGCCTGTAGCGCCGCCAGCGCCGGGCAGCATCAGAACAGTTTTACCCATATTTTCCCCCGCATCGCCCGCGTGCGTTCGGTGGAGGAGATTATCGCCGCCTTATGATGTATATCGGCCTGCCGCAGTGGTCGCACCCCAAATGGGGGCGGCTCGGTATCAGTACGCTGGAGGATTACGCCCGCCACTTTAACTGCGTGGAGGGCAATACTACGCTGTACGCGCTGCCTAAAGCGGAGATTGTCGACCGCTGGTATGCACAGACCACCGATGATTTCCGCTTCTGTTTTAAATTCCCGGCGACCATTTCCCACCAGGCCGCGCTGCGCCAGTGCGAGGATTTGAAGCAGGAATTTTTCACCCGTTTAGCGCCGCTTGCCGGGCGCATCGGGCAGTACTGGCTACAGCTTCCGGCGGCGTTTGGCCCGCAGGATCTCCCGGCGCTGTGGGCGTTTCTCGACGGGCTGCCCGGTGAATTCACTTACGGCGTGGAAGTGCGCCACCCGGCATTTTTCGCCAAAGGCGACGCGGAGCAGGCGCTGAATCGCGGGCTGCATCAGCGCGGTGTCAACCGGGTCATGCTGGACAGCCGCCCGGTGCATTCGGCGATCCCTGGCACCCAGGAAATCATCGACGCCCAGCGTAAAAAGCCAAAGGTGCCGGTACATGCGCTGGTGACGGCGGTGCACCCGATGGTGCGGTTTATCGGCAGCGACGATATGGCCCGTAACGCCGAGTTTTTTGAGGTATGGCTGGGCAAACTCGCCGACTGGCAGCAAACCACCACGCCGTACCTGTTTTTGCATACCCCGGATATCGCCCAGGCCCCGGAACTGGTGCACACGCTGTGGCCGAAAATGCAACGCGCGTTTAGCGGGCTGGGCAGCGAACCCGCCATCCCCCATCAAAACTCACTCCTTTAGGCGGTGGAGAGTTCCCGTGACTCCAGGCTATGATACGTAAAGCCATTTTTGGTTCTAAAGGGAGTTTGTATGGTCAGCGCGCTGTATGCCGTGTTGGGAGCCTTGTTACTGCTTAAATTTTCTCTGGATGTAGTACGGATGCGCATGCAATACCGCGTTTCCTACGGCGACGGCGGCTTTAGTGAATTGCAAAGTGTGATTCGCATTCACGGCAACGCGGTAGAAAATATCCCCGTGGCGCTGCTCCTGCTGCTGTTTATGGAGATGAACGGCGCGGAGACCTGGATGGTGCACGTCTGCGGTATTTTGATGATTATCGGACGCCTGGTGCACTACTACGGCTATCATCACCGCCTGATTCGCTGGCGGCGGTCCGGGGCAAGCGCCACCTGGGTTTCGATGTTGCTGATGGTGCTGGCCAACGTTTGGTATATGCCGTGGGAGTTGGTTTTCTCGATTCATTAGCGCAAAATACGCGCCTTTCGTTATTCCCGGAATTTTTGTATGTCTGACCGCGACACCCTTTTCTCTGCGCCGGTGGCAAAACTCGGCGACTGGACCTTCGATGAACGCGTGGCTGAAGTCTTCCCCGACATGATCCAGCGTTCGGTCCCTGGCTATTCAAATATTATCTCGATGATCGGTATGCTGGCGGGCCGCTTCGTGAAGCCGAATACCCAGGTTTACGATTTGGGCTGCTCGCTGGGCGCGGCGACGCTGTCGGTGCGCCGCAATATTTCCCACGAGGGCTGCCAGATTATCGCCGTGGACAATTCCGCCGCGATGGTCGAGCGCTGCCGCCGCCATATCGACGCTTTTAAAGCCCGGACGCCGGTGGTGGTGGTCGAGGACGATATCCAGAATATCGCCATCGAAAACGCCTCGATGGTGGTGCTTAACTTCACCCTCCAGTTCCTGAATCCGGTCGATCGCCAGACGCTGCTGAACAAAATCTACCAGGGGCTGATCCCCGGCGGCGCGCTGGTGCTGTCGGAAAAATTCAGCTTTGAAGACAGCGAAGTAGGCGATCTGCTGTTCAACATGCACCACGATTTTAAACGCGCCAACGGCTACAGCGAGCTGGAAATCAGCCAGAAGCGCAGCATGCTGGAAAACGTGATGCTCACCGATTCGGTGGAAACCCACAAAGCGCGCCTGCATCAGGCCGGTTTTGAGCACTGTGAACTGTGGTTCCAGTGCTTTAACTTCGGCTCGCTGGTAGCGCTGAAGGCCGGGGGCAGCCATGATTGATTTCGGTAAATTTTACCAGCGTATCGCCTGTACGCCGCTGGCACCGTGGCTTGAAACGCTGCCGGCGCAAATCGCCCAGTGGCAGCGCGAGTCCCTGCACGGCCAGTTTAAACTCTGGCACAGCAGCGTTGAACACCTGCCCACTCTGACCCCGCATCATCTCGATCTGCTGCACAGCGTAACCGCGCAGGCGGAACAGCCGTTAAGCGACGGGCACCGCCAGCGTATCGAAACCCTGCTGCGCAATCTGATGCCGTGGCGCAAAGGGCCGTTTTCGCTGTACGGCGTGGATATCGACACCGAATGGCGCTCCGACTGGAAGTGGGACCGCGTGTTGCCGCATCTGTCACCGCTGGAAGGCCGCACCATCCTCGACGTCGGCTGCGGCAGCGGCTACCACCTGTGGCGAATGATCGGCGCGGGCGCGCATCTGGCGGTGGGCATCGATCCGATGCAGCTGTTCCTGTGCCAGTTCGAAGCGGTGCGCAAACTGCTGGGCGATGACCAACGCGCGCATCTGCTGCCGCTGGGCATTGAACAGCTTCCGGCGCTAAAAGCCTTTGACACTGTGTTCTCGATGGGCGTGCTGTATCACCGCCGCTCGCCGCTGGATCATCTCTGGCAATTGAAAGATCAGCTGGTCTCTGAAGGCGAACTGGTGCTGGAAACCCTGGTGGTGGAAGGCGATGAAAATACCGTGCTGGTGCCGGGCGATCGCTACGCGCAAATGCGCAACGTTTACTTTATTCCGTCCGCGCTGGCGCTGAAAAACTGGCTGGAGAAATGCGGCTTCGTGGATGTCCGCATTGTCGATAGTTGCGTCACCTCGCTGGAAGAACAGCGCCGTACTGACTGGATGACCACCGATTCGCTGGAAGCGTTCTTATCGCCGGACGACCGCAGTAAAACTGTTGAAGGCTATCCTGCCCCGCTGCGCGCGGTGCTGGTAGCGCGCAAGCCCTAAACCTGAAGCCGCCGGTTATCCCGGCGGCCCCGGTTTTACATCCCTGCGCCGACGCGTTTCAGGCGCGATGCCACTTTCTCCGCCGCCTTTTTCCCCGCCAGGAAGGCGTGATCCGAGTTGTAGTACTCCCACTCGCTGTACCTGCCTGCCAGGATAACGTCATATTTCAGCAGCCACTGGCGCACCGTTTCGACGTTTGCCGCCCGCGCATGGTCGTAAATCACGTAGGCATACGGAATATCCACCAGATTGGCGGTGAGAATTTCATCGTCCGGGTTAATCATTCCCACTTTGATGCACTCTTTGATGCAGCGCTCGATCAGCGCCTGGCCATCCAGCGGCAGCGGTACATCCTGGGAATAGGTAATTTCACAGGTCAGGCCGAAACCGCCCGGCGGATTACAATGCGGGCTGGCGTTACCCTGCACGAAGATGCGGTGAAAAATGGTCTCTTCCGGGTAGTAAACCCAGTGCTTCTCGGTGAGATCGCTACGCCCGACGCCCAGGTTGACGCAGCGCACCGAGGTGTGGCGCAACCCTTTGGCGGCGCTAAGCACTTCCTCCGGCACTTCCCCGCCCAGCATATTAACCAGAACCGGCAGCGGCATGGTGCTGATCAGCTGTTCATAGCGGTAGCGCCGCCCATCGGCCAGCACCGCGATATGCTCGCGCGGCAGCAGCTTGATGATTTTGGCGTTGGTTTCCAGTTTGCCTTTCAGCAACGGCAGGAAACCGGACATCAACGCCTGGAACCCGCCGCGCAACGGGTAGCCAAAGCGGGCGTTGGGGCCAACGGGTTTGGTGCTGGGCGCTAACGCACCATCAATAATCTGCCCGAGATCCGGCAGCGGAACCCGCCCGCCAAGCCACGAGGTCTCCATTTCCGATAGCGGCACTTTCCACAGTTTTTGGTTGTAGGGAACGGCGAAGTATTTGGCGATCCCGGCCCCCCAGGTCTGATAAATAAACTGCTCGAAGTTGGCGGCGCGTTTGTCCCTGGCGGTTAATGTGCAGTCGTCCTGAGGGACCGCGCCGTCACCGCAGCAATCCTCCATTTTTAACGCTGGCGCATTCGCGGGTTGCAGGCGGTTAGCGGCGTTGTATTGCGCCTCCACCGCGCCGAGGATGCACTCTTTAATCACCGGCGCGGGCAAGCCATACAGCGCGCCCTGGAACGGGTAGCGGGTATAGGTGTTCTGGCTGTATATCCAGGCCTCGCGGTTCTGCCAGTGCAGGTTGTCCTTCAGCAGTAATTCATACATTTCCAGCACGTACGGATCGGCGGAAAACATAATGTGGCCCGCGTAATCGAAGGTAAAACCCTTGTCTTCAACCGAGCGGCACCAGCCGCCGACGGCAGGGTTTTTCTCCAGCAGGACCGACTCTTTACCAATGTGCAGCGCGGCGCTCAGGCCGGTCGGCCCCGCGCCGAGGATCAGGCAGCGGGCAAAGTGCGCATCCTGTTTGGTGGTGCCAGCAATGCGACTGACCGCCGGGGTAGAACGCGCTTGTTGGGTTTCGTTAGTCGCCTGGGCAGGGGTTTCGGTTACCCGCAATGCCTCTGCCATCAGTTCGTGCATGGCTTCGACCGTCGAATCCCAGGAGGTGGCGTTAATGATTGATTTCATCCGCTGCGTCTGGTCCTGGCGGTTGCTTTCGCTGAGCGCCAGCGCCTGCTGGCAGCCACGGACGAAGGCCGCATTATCATCGGCCACAAACACGATATCGCCATAGGGCACTTTTACGTCGGTGATGGCGGTACTGACGATGGGCAACGACGCCGCCATATACTCCAGCACCTTGGTCGGGCTGATATAGCGAGTAGACGCGTTGAGCGCGAACGGCATCAGGCAGACATCCCACCCGGCTAAAAACTGCGGCAGCGCCTGATACGGCTGCTGACCGAAATAGTGAATATTGGCGCGTTGCGGCAGGCTGGCCGGGTCGATTTTCACCACTGGCCCCACCATCACGACTTGCCACTGCGGGTTTGCGTCCGCCACGGCGGCAATCAGCTCACAGTCGATACGCTCGTCGATAACGCCGTAATAGCCCAGCCGGGGATGCGGCACCTCATCCTGCAACGGATGCGCGTTTTGCCGATCCAGCGCCTGCTCAAAATGGGCGGCGTCAACGCTGCTCGGGAAGCACCAGACATTATCATGGCGATGCTGTTTAGCCGCGTACAGGCTCGGCCCGCCGGTAAACACCAGATCGGCGCGGGTCAGCAGCGCCGATTCGCGCTGCAATAACTGGCGCGGCGCGTTTTTAAACGCCGACAGCTCATCCATGCAATCGTAGATCATCAGCGCAGGGTGAAAAGGCTCCGCCAGCGGCAGCGCCATCGGGGTATAAAACCAGATAATCGGTTCGGGAAATTCACTGCTGAGGGTCGTCATTAAAGGCTGCAATTGCGCGATTTGTTCATCATGGAAACCCGGCGCATGCACGGGGCTGTGGGGGCGAATGACCGTGACGTTCGGTGCAGGCGTAGAGCGGTGTAACCCGGCCGCCCCCTCTTCAAAAACCGGTTCTTCAATAAATACCACGGGATAAAATTGCGCGAGGCGCGTTAACAGGTGCTGTGGTCGTTGCCAGACAAAATCCCAACGTAAATGACTAAAAACTACCAGCGTCTTTGTATTCACTATTTGCCCCTTACCAGCTTGTCGCAAGCGATGCTGGTCTTGAAAATGTGCAAGAGAACGTTGCGCGCGGCGAAATGCTCGCGCGTAGGGGAAATCAATTTTTCGCAACAGGGGATCGGCACCCTCATGCAGCGGTTCCCACAAACCGCTGCGATGCCAGACCTGCGCATCCTCCCAGTCGGGACGGTCGAGGATCGGATAGACGCATATGCCGCGAATATCCGCGCCCGTCAGCTGCGCATGCGCCACTTCCGTTGCAATGTGATTTATCCAGGCCCCGCGCCCACTGCCAACATGGCTGGTTTCAGCCAACAGCAACGGCCGTCGGTATCGCTGATGTAGTTCTGCAAGCATTTCAAAAAGCGGCTTTCGCCGCGCATCGCCTAAATGCCACGGCAGAGGTTGCCTGTTATCAACCTGCCACTGGTTGTTGTGGTAATAATTCGCGCCAATGATATCGAGATAGCGCGCTGCGCCGCCTAACTCCGGCGCTTCTCTTCCGCACAGCATGTCCCACGCCTGGTACTGGGCATGGGTCTCTGCGACGGCAAGCCGTTGCGACTCGTCATCCAGCGGGTTCGGCAGTGGATGAATAATCGGATCGCAGTGTAAAATTCGCGCCCGGCTGTCGGCCTGCCAGATGGCATCGCAGGCGGCAATGGCCGCGCGCACCAACTGGCGTTTACAGGCGTGGCCGGTTTCCTCGCCAGTCGGTTCCGTTGAGGGGATAAATCCCACCGACAGCGCCCAACTGGTAAACGAGATCTCATTAACGGGTGAATAGACCGGCGCATCCCGATACCAGGGCTTGAGAAACCGCGCCAGCGCGCCGCAAAACTGGGCAAAGCGCGGCACGAAATCGGCATCCAGGATCGATAACTCCGTCGGCCAGCCGTAATGGCAAATGGTCCAGCACACCTGAACACGGTGCTCGCGGGCGGCGATCATGCGTTTCGCCACCGAGGAAAAATCGTAGCCGCCCTGGCGATCTGCTAACCGCCAGCCCACGCTTTCCCTCACCGTGGCAACATCAAAGCGCTTAAGCCTGCCGTAATCCTCCGCCGCCTTCTCCAGATGCCCGGTGGCCTCATTCATCGAAAGCGGCACGCCCAGCCGATTAACATGATCGGCGCCTTCATAACCCGCCTGCCAGAAACTGCTGAACAGCACCATCTCCCTCTCTTAACAGCCAAAAGCCGCTTACGTAAGGAATCGTTGGGAGGGTTATCTCAGGGTATCGGGTCGACATCAGCTATAAAAAGGCATAGCCATCCTGCACCTTGAGATAAGGCTCATTAAATGTAAAACAACAAAGAAAATAACCGGCAGGGCACAGGTGTTTATTAAACGCTATTTCCGCCCGGTGTTTAATTTTGGCCCATGCTTTAACAGAACGCCAATCCTGACAATAAAATAAATGGTGTAAAGATTAATTTTTTGTTTAACGCGCCAGGCTTAAACGAAACAAATAAAAGCGTCAAACATCATTAATTCATACAAATGTTTCATAGCAGATTTTTTTGACATAAATTAAGGTGACTGAGCATAACGAACATCTTCATTATTAATAGCCCATTACGTTCACTTGCGCGAGCCGCGCCCTCTCCGCAGCCCGGAGGCCATTCACACATGGATTTTATTTGAATTATTTATTTACTTTTCAGAAATATTTCTCGGTAGCGTAAAAATAAGTTTTCGCCATACGGTACGGTAAATTTTACGCAAAATGAAATCTTACCATAAAATATATCCCGCTTAAGCGAAGCGCAATAAACCCGCGGGCCAGCTTTAAATAAGAAATAATATTCACGCCTGTCTGGTGCGTTATTTATTATTCAACACATTCATTTCACGCTACATTTATTTAACGCAAAGCCATTTGTTCGTTGTTTGCCGTTTCGCTTCCGGGGATAAAAAAAGCCCCAGCAAAATGCCGGGGCCTGGTACGAGCAAACATCATATTGGGCGACATGATGCGCGGTAAAAAAACGGTTTCATTACGAGGCGGCGGCCAGAGCCGCTTTCATCGCGGCGACGACCTCACCCTCCACGCAATAGCGGGAATATTCATCGGCGTCTGCGTCGGCAGACATCGATACTCCCGGATTGCGATAGCGCATGGCAGACGGGACTTTCTTCCCCGCTGAGCTGTGAAGCTCGCTAACGCCCTGCGCGATAAACGTGTCCAGATTGCTAAGCCTGACGCCAGCACCGGCCATAATGATTGGAGCATCAGAGTGCGCGATTAGTTCCGCAATTTTTGAAATACCTTTTTCTGCACTGGCCTGTTGGCCCGATGTCAGCACCCGCGCCACGCCCAACTCCGCCAGTTTATCCATTGCATTGAACGGGTTAGCGCACATATCAAAGGCGCGATGAAACGTGACCGCCATGCCCTGCGCCGCGTCCATGATTTGCCGCATTCTCGGCATATCCACCTCGCCGTCTTCGGTGAGGATACCCGTCACCAGGCCGGGATAACCTAACTCGCGGATCAGCGCGATGTCCTCCAGCATGATGGCGAACTCGCTGGCGCTGTAGCAGAAGTCGCCGCCGCGTGGACGCACGATCGGATGCACCGGGATAGATACCGTTGCGCGTACGGCCTTCAACGTGCCGGCAGACGGTGTTAAACCGCCTTCAGCGGGCGCGCTGCATAATTCAATTCGATCCGCACCGGCGGATTGCGCCGTTACCGCGCACGCCAGCGAGTAACAGCAAATTTCCAGTAAAGCCATTGAATCCCCTAAGAACTGTTAAAACCGTTGTGTCATCCTTGCCGAATGCTAGTCTGAAGGAACCGATAAATCAGGGCAACGTATCATGGCATTCAATTTCAACCAACAATCGGACCGCCGTCACAGCGATAGCGTCAAATGGAATAAATACGCTGAGAACGTGTTGCCGATGTGGGTGGCGGATATGGACTTTCCCACCGCGCCCTGCGTGATTGAGGCGCTCCAGCAACGGGTGGCCCACGGGATCTTCGGCTATGGAACGGCACCCGATGAACTCTACCGCGTGGCGATCGCCCATCTGAAAGCGCGCTACCAGTGGGACGTCAAACCCGAATGGCTGATACCGCTGCCCGGCGTGGTCAGCGGGTTGAATCTGGCGGTGCGGGCATTCACAGAATCGCACCAACGTTCTCTGGCGCCCTCACCTGTTTATCCACCGTTTTATAAGGCGGCGCAGTTGGCAGGCCGCCAGCAGCAGGCGATCCCACTGGTGCTGGCGCGTAGCCGCTGGGTGATGGACATGGAGGCGGCGCAGGCCAGCGTACAAGGCAATGAAACGTTGCTGATGCTGTGCAACCCGCAGAACCCCGGCGGTACGGTGTACCGTCGCGAAGAGCTGCTGGCGCAACTGGAATTCGCGGAGCGTCACGATTTGATTGTCTGTTCCGACGAGATCCACGGCGAGCTGGTGCTGGAGCCGGGCCTGGAACATATTCCCTTTGCCAGCCTTGATGAACGCGCGGCGCAACGCTCCGTCACCTTTATTTCCCCGTCCAAAACGTGGAATATCGCCGGTCTGGGCGCATCGCTGGCGATTATTCCCAACCCGCAACTGCGCCGCCGTTTCGAGGTGGCGCGCCAGGGGATTGTTCCTGCGGTGGATGTGCTGGCAATCGCCGCCGCGACTGCGGCCTGGCGCGACGGCGAGCCGTGGCGTCTGGCGTTGATTGAACATTTGCGTAAACAGCGCGACCGGCTGTGCGCGGCAGTGAATGCACTACCCGGCCTGAGCGTGATACCGCCCGAAGCGACTTATCTGGCATGGGTCGATGCCAGCGCGTTGGGCCAGGGCAATCCGTGGAACCACTTCCTGCGCCACGGTCTGGCGTTTTCGCCCGGTAAAGATTTTGGCGACGATCGATTTGTGCGTATTAACTTCGGCTGTAGCGACGCTACGCTGGATGAAGCGATAGCGCGGCTTCAGCGCGCCGTCGCCGTAGGATAGTTTATTCCTGCTCGCTGGCGACGATGGCTTCAATCGACCAGGGATGGAACTTGATGGTAACGGAGCCGTCAGTCACCGCGAGCGTCGGATTCGGCAGGCGCTCGCGTTCGCCTTTCGGGGAACTGGTTTTTACCGCGATCCCTTTCTGGCTCAGGCCCTCGTCGCTCAGCAGCGCGACGGCGCGGGCATTGAGCGTTTCCGGCTCGCCCGGCAGCACGATTTCAATATGCTCCCAGCCTTCGTGCGGGTAGCGCTTCTCCCCCGGCCACGGCAGTTCGACCACGCTGAAGGTCCAGTGCGCCACGCTGATGGGCTGGCCGAGTTTAAACAGACAGATGGGCCGACCGTTGATGATATTTTCCGACAGCAGCGTGCCGCACTGCTCAAAACCTTTACGCCAGCGCTCGGCGGTGGCGTTCTGATGGCAGCGCAGGGAAATATGATCCGCATCCAGCGGCGCGATGTCGAGGCCCAGGCGCGCAGCCAGCCTGGTTAGTGCGTCGGTAAAACGCGGCAAATCCGCCACGATATCCTGTAATTCTTCAATTGATTGCCAGTCTTGCATCTCGGTTTCCGGTTTTTGGTACATCGCCGTTAATCTACCCTGAAGCGGCTGCTCCACCAAGTTTTAACCGGCTTATCAGCCGCACCGCGCCATTGCTGACGCTGCAATCCAAATGCAGTATACTTCCGCCTTATTTTTCCATAGACATGACGCGGTTCCGCTGCGGATCGCGTGTTTAACGTAAGGTATTCCGGTGAATATTCAGGCTCTTCTTTCCGATAAAGTCAGTCAGGCAATGATTGCCGCAGGCGCACCTGCCGATTGTGAACCTCAGGTTCGCCAGTCGGCCAAAGCACAGTTCGGCGACTATCAGGCTAATGGCGTGATGTCCGTTGCTAAAAAACTGGGCATGCCGCCGCGACAATTAGCAGAGCTTGTGCTGACCCATCTCGATCTCGCCGGGATTGCTCATAAAGTTGAAATCGCCGGGCCCGGTTTTATCAATATCTTCCTCGACCCGGCGTATCTGTCGGGCCTGGTGGATAGCGCGGTGCTGAGTGAGCGTATCGGCGTGCCGAAAGCGGCGGCGCAAACTATCGTGGTGGACTACTCCGCGCCGAACGTGGCGAAAGAGATGCACGTCGGCCATCTGCGCTCCACCATCATCGGTGATGCGGCGGTACGTACCCTGGAATTCCTCGGGCATAACGTCATTCGCGCTAACCACGTTGGCGACTGGGGCACCCAGTTCGGGATGCTGATTGCCTATCTGGAAAAACAGCAGAACGAAAACGCCGGTGAAATGGCGCTGGCGGATCTGGAAGGGTTCTACCGCGAAGCCAAAAAACACTACGATGAAGACGAAGCTTTTGCCGAACGCGCCCGTAACTACGTGGTGAAACTGCAGGGCGGCGATGAATACTGCCGTGAGATGTGGCGCAAGCTGGTCGATATCACCATGACCCAGAACCAGATCACCTATGAGCGCCTGAACGTGACGTTAACCCGTGACGACGTGATGGGTGAAAGCCTGTACAACCCGATGCTGGCGGGCATCGTTGCCGACCTGAAAGCCAAAGGGCTGGCAGTGGAAAGCGAAGGCGCAACGGTGGTGTTCCTCGACGAGTACAAGAATAAAGAAGGCGAGCCGATGGGCGTGATCATCCAGAAAAAGGATGGCGGCTTCCTGTACACCACTACCGATATTGCCTGCGCTAAATACCGTTATGAAACGCTGCATGCCGACCGCGTGCTGTATTACATCGACTCGCGCCAGCACCAGCATTTGATGCAGGCGTGGACCATCGTGCGCAAAGCGGGCTACGTGCCAGATTCTGTGCCGCTGGAACACCATATGTTCGGCATGATGTTGGGCAAAGACGGTAAACCCTTCAAAACCCGCGCGGGCGGCACCGTTAAGCTGTCCGATCTGTTGGATGAAGCGCTGGAGCGCGCGCGTCGTCTGGTGGCAGAGAAGAACCCGGATATGCCTGCCGATGAGCTGGAAAGCCTGGCGAACGCCGTAGGGATTGGCGCGGTGAAATATGCCGATCTCTCGAAAAACCGCACCACCGATTATATTTTCGACTGGGACAATATGCTGGCGTTTGAAGGCAATACCGCGCCGTATATGCAGTACGCCTATACCCGCGTGCTGTCGATTTTCCGTAAATCGGGCATTGAAGAGAGCATGCTGACCGCGCCGGTGAACATCACCGAAGAGCGTGAAGCGGCGCTGGCGGCGCGTCTGTTGCAGTTTGAAGAGACACTGAACACAGTGGCCCGTGAAGGGACGCCGCACGTGATGTGCGCCTATCTGTACGATGTGGCGGGTTTGTTCTCTGGCTTCTACGAGCACTGCCCTGTCCTGACCGCTGAAACTGAAGGCGTACGTCAGAGCCGCCTGAAACTGGCGCTGCTGACGGCGAAGACGCTGAAGATTGGCCTTGATACCCTGGGTATTCAGACCGTCGAGCGGATGTAATCTAGCCTTCTTAAAAGCGCGTCGAGTACGCGCTTTTTTATTGGGCTGTTGCGGCGGATAAGTCATTTTTATTCGGACACAAGGAAGATGTTCAACCCTTAACCGAACGCGCAATAAAGAACAAATACCGCTTGACCGTTTTAGCCTGACTCCCTATAGTAGCGCCCCGTTGCACCACGCAGTGGGGCAGCAAAAACAATATGGTGAGGTGTCCGAGTGGCTGAAGGAGCACGCCTGGAAAGTGTGTATACGGCAACGTATCGGGGGTTCGAATCCCCCCCTCACCGCCATATTCCTGAAAAAGGCCCGTACGCAGTACGGGCCTTTTTCTTATCCGCTCCGTGCCGGGGGGATGAGAAGCCCCAACCGGGGGTCCACTTCTGCCCCTCTACCGTCGCGCCCCCGACGTTTCCACCGGCACCTCCACACGCTCCATCGCAATCGGGATGCTCTTGTACGCCGGGATACCGCTCTGGGTATCGTGGCTGTCCAGCGGCACCAGCACGTTAGCTTCCGGGTAATAGGCACCGACCGACCCGGGTGCCATATCAATCACCACGATCGTCAGATTATGCATCCGTCGCGCCGTAGGGTTGCCTTCAGGATCGAGGGCCACAATGTTGACCTGATCGCCCACCCTTAGCTGCCGTTTTTCCGCCTCATCAGGATTGATGAACAGCACGTCGCGCCGCCCCGTCACGCCGCGATAGCGATCGTTCAATCCATACAGCGTGGTGTTGTACTGATCATGACTGCGCAGCGTGGTAAGCACCAGATCGTGACATTTCAGCGAACGCGGATCCTCATTAATTCCCTGCATCACCTTGAACTGTGCTTTACCGGATGGCGTGTTCCAGACGCGCTCAGAAGCGGCGTTATAAAGCCGAAAACCGCCCGGCTTTTTCACCCGCTCGTTATAATCGGCAAACGCCGGGAATACCGCCTCGATCTTCTCGCGGATAAAACTGTAATCCCCCACCAGCCGGTCCCAGTTGACCACGCTGTCAGGAAGCGTCGCTTTGGCAATGCCCGCTACCATCGCTGGCTCTGACAACAGATGCGGCGAAGCGGGTTTCAGGGAGCCGCGCGAGGCGTGCACCATCGACATCGAATCCTCTACCGTAATGCTTTGCGCGCCAGAAGCCTGCTCGTCTATCTCTGTGCGGCCCAGCACCGGCAGCAGATAGTTATGCTTGCCCAGCAGCAGATGAGAACGGTTGAGTTTGGTAGCCATATGCACCACCAGATCGAGATTGCGCATTGCCGGGAATGTCACCTGCGGGTCGGATATCGCTTCCGCCAGGTTACCGCCCAGGCAGAGCAGCGCCTTAGCCTTACCGTCGCGCATCGCCTGAATCGCCGCAACCGCGCCGTGACCGTGTTTCTGCGGCGGCTTAAAGCCAAACACGCGTTCGATGCTGTCGAGCAATTCCTGAGACGGGATTTCCGTGATCCCCACGGTGCGGTCGCCCTGGACATTGGAGTGCCCGCGCAGCGGACAGATGCCCGCGCCTTTTTTGCCGATATTGCCGCGCAGCAGCAGCAGATTGGCGATTTGCTGGACGTTCTGGGTGCCGTACTGATGCTGGGTGATCCCCATGCCGTAACAGACAATAGTGCGTTGAGCGCTGGCGTAGAGGCGAGCCACGTGCTGAATCTCCTTACGCTCCATGCCGGAAACCTTGAGAATATGATCCCATTCGGTGGCATCGAGGTCAGCTTTCAGTGCCTCAAAACCCTCGGTGTGCTCGCGGATAAAAGTTTCATCCAGTACGCCCGGCTGGCCGTTATTCAGGCGCTCTTCATGCATCGACAGCAAAATCTTCATCACGCCTTTCAGCATCGCCGCATCGCCGCCTACGCGCACTTTATAATAGGTCGAAGCCAGCTCGGTAGAGCTTAATGAAAGCATCTCAATGGGGCTTTGCGGTGACGTGAAGCGCTCAAGACCGCGTTCGCGCAACGGGTTGATGGCGACAATCGTCGCACCGCGTTTTGAGACTTCGCGCAGCGTGCCGAGCATACGCGGATGGTTAGTACCCGGGTTGTGGCCGATACAAAGTACTAAATCGCAGTGGTTAAAATCCTCCAGCTCAACGGTGCCTTTGCCGACGCCAATAGATTCCGGCAGGCCGACGCTGGTCGGTTCGTGGCACATGTTCGAGCAGTCCGGGAAGTTGTTGGTGCCGTATTCGCGGGCGAACAGTTGCCACAGGAAAGCCGCTTCATTGGAAGCGCGCCCGGAAGTATAAAACTCCACGCTGTCGGGGTCTTCGTAGCGGCGTAAATGCTCGCCGATTTCCCGGAAAGCGGTTTGCCACTCGATAGGCTGATAGGTATCGGTTGCCGGATCGTATTTCATCGGGTGCGTCAGCCGCCCTTCACCTTCCAGCTCAAACGCGTTACGTTCCCACAGCTCACTCACGGTATGTGCGGCAAAAAATTCCGGCGTAGTGCGTTTACTGGTCGCCTCCCAGGAAACGGCTTTGGCACCGTTTTCACAAAACTCAAACGAGGAGGCATGTTGCGGATCGGGCCAGGCGCAACCCGGGCAGTCAAACCCCTGCGGCTGGTTAACTTTGAACAGGGCAATCACGTCCTGCTTCATCGACATTTGGCCGCGTATGGCGTCAGCAACCGCCTTTAACGCGCCCCACCCGCCTGCGGACCCTCCATAAGGCGCGATGCCGATAGTACGATTTTGCTCTTTCATAGTGCTCCACACTCTCTGGCAGATAATTTGGTTTATAAGCCTGGTACAAAAAAACGCGATAAGCGAAGCAGCAAATGGCTTTGCAGGGCTGCCAGAACGATAAAACGCCGATGCCGCAGCGTGGCTACCATGTAAGCTGAAAAGTATGTTGTAACTAATTAACGCCCGGTGTCCTGTTTTCTGCGCAAATAAAAAAGCCCGCAACCGACTGCGAGCTTTGTGTTATTTCACTAAGGATCAGTGCGTTTCATTCTGCGGCGTAAATTTTAGCTCAATCAGTGCGATGGCCTTTTGCACCGCGCGCACCGTCACAGGGTCAGCAGCGGCACTCGCTCCCACATTGATCGATTTCAGTTGGCTGGCCATTTTTTCACGCACTTCGACCGGCGCGATAACATCAATCACGTCGAGGATCTGTTTGATGACCAACTGGCAGGCGACAATATCAGAGACCAGTTCGTCTTCCGGGGTTAATGATTGCGACATGTTCTTCTCCTTAGTTAAGCAGCGCAGCGTAACGGCAAACGCATCAAAACGCGAGCCTGGCGTGTTACGGGATAGATATGAAAGGACGCAGAGAGGATAGCGAAGAAAGATCGGGGGATAAACAAAGAAAGTGAAAAGACGTTTCACTACAGGTATGGTTAATCAATCACTCGCGTGAATACCCGAAGCAGGGCGAAAAAAAACCTGCCGAAGCAGGTTTTGATGCAGAACTTAGAACATTGCGCCCGGCGGGACGTCTTTGAAAGTGCTGCAGTAGTTTTTGAACATGCTTTTCAGGATAGCGCGCAGTTTCATGATGTGCTCCATTGTTATTCGTTTGTTATGTGCAGGTGATCTCGCAATGACGCAATCATATGACCATGGTCACAAAAATCAACTTTTTTGTGATGAGCATCACACTAAAAACCGATCGCCAAAACACGCTTTTTGCATTTAGCCGTTAAAAATCATTACATTACGATAACAAAATAAACAGTAAATTTTATAGAATTTTTTTAATCAGGTAAGGAAATAATGGCTCACGTCTCCTCGTCGCAACGCGGCCTTTCTCCCACGGCGCTGCTGGTTGCAGGCGCTTTTTTTATGGAGTTTCTCGACGGTACGGTGATTGCGACCGCCTTGCCGGAAATGGCACGCACCTTTGGCGTTGAGGCGGTGGATCTCAATATCGGTATCAGCGCCTATTTATTGACGCTCGCGGTGTTTATCCCCGCCAGCGGCTGGATTGCTGACCGGTTCGGGTCGCGTTCGGTCTTCACCCTGGCGCTGGCGATATTTACCTTATCATCGGTCCTCTGTGGGATGGCGCAAAGCCTGGAAGCCTTCGTGGCGATGCGGGTGATTCAGGGGATAGGCGGCGCGCTAATGGTGCCAGTGGGCAGGCTGGCGGTGTTGCGTATCACGCCCAAAAATCAGTTAATCAAAGCGATTGCCACCCTGACGTGGCCCGCGCTGGTTGCGCCAATTATTGGGCCGCCGCTTGGCGGGTTTATCACCAGCTATGCCGACTGGCGCTGGATTTTCTATATCAATCTGCCGCTGGGGTTGGTGGCCATGGCGCTTGCATGGCGACTAATTCCAGCGCTTACGGATAGTGAACGGCGGCCATTTGACGGTGTGGGCTTTATCAGCACCGGCGTGGCGATGATAAGCCTGGTGTATGGGATGGAAATGCTCGGTACGCAGCAGCCGGACGTGGGGTTAGCTCTTGTGTTAATGGCGTTCGGCATCGCGGCGCTGGGCTATTCCCTGCATCATTTTCGCCGTAGCGCGTGGCCGATGATCCGCATGGATTCGCTTAAGATAAAGACCTTCGCTGTCACGATGTATGGCGGCTCGCTGTTTCGCGCCTCCATCAGCGCGGTGCCGTTTATGCTGCCGCTGATGTTCCAGGTCGGGTTTGGAATGGACGCGTTTCATTCCGGGCTGCTGGTACTGGCGGTTTTTGTCGGGAATCTCACCATCAAACCCGCCACCACGCCGCTGATACGCTGGCTGGGGTTTAAGAAGCTGCTGCTGATTAACGGCCTGCTGAATGTGCTCTCTTTACTGGCCTGCGCGCTCTTCACGCCGCATACCCCGGTCTGGCTGATCCTACTTATTTTGTATCTCGGTGGTGTGTTCCGTTCGATTCAGTTCACCGGCGTCAGCACCCTCGCCTTCGCGGATGTCCCGCCCAAAGAGATGAGCTATGCCAATACGTTGTTCAGTACCGCATCGCAGTTGGCGGTGGGATTAGGGATCACCCTCGGGGCAATCAGCATTCGGCTGGGAGATAAACTGGCGCAATGGCTGGATATGACGGCAACAGCGGGGATCGGCTTTCGGCTGGCGTTTGTGTTTATCGCCCTGATCTGCCTGGCAGGCATGGTGGATACGCTGCGGTTATCGGCGAAGGCCGGTAGCCAGGTCTCATCGAGGACGTAAATAAACGGCGTCGCAGGACGACGCCGTATGGCGATTAGCCCAGGATCTCGCGCACGAAAGCAACGATTTCTTTATCCTGGCCGTTTTGGAACAGGCACTGTTGGAAGCGTTCGCCGGAAACGGCGGTTTTCACCAGTTCCGGGTCAATGGCGCGCAGCGTATCGAGGTAATTCTCTTTTACTACTGCCGCTTTAACCTGGTTCAGAATGCCGGCGTTGCGAACCTGCGGCTCTTTACGCTCCGGCGGATACCCTTCACCTTTGCGGCCGGTAAAGGCTTTTTCGAAAATGAAGCGCACGTTCAGTTCTGCGCCCCAGCCGAAACCTTTCGCGAACGGCAGCGCCAGCGCGTTACCGTTATTGATCTGGGAGAACAGGAATGCGTCCGCCGGATCGATGCAGTAGCCGCATACCACGCCCGGATGAATGTTCAACGACATCAGCGCGCCCTGGCCGGTGCCGCAACCGGTCACCACGAAATCCACCGCTTTGGCGTTCAGCAGGATGCTGGCCATAATGCCCAGGTGGATATAAGTCAGATGGTGATCGTTTTCGCCGTTCATCCCTACGTTATAGACCGAATACCCTTTCTCATCGGCCACCGCGTTCAGTTCATTGAGAATGATGGGGTTCTTCGCCGCCTGGCTGTTTTCCATCATCAGTGCAATTTTCATCGGTTTTCTCCAGCTCATGTCTTAAGTTGCTTATGATAGCGGCACATAAGCATCTGGCAAACACACTTTCAGAATAAATGAAAAAATGTTTTATAAATTTATACTGCGTTCACATTTTCATCTGTTCAGGCTATGCCATAAGCACAGATACGCACGGCAACGGGCGCTATTTAACCCATTGAATGATGACCACTGTGCGATGATGGCGGTATGTTACTCTGATGGGAATCGCCATGTTTCGACCGCTAGCGGCACTACTTTTTGTGAGCCTCGCAGGCTGCACTATCACCAAAAATCCTGAGGTAACCGGCGGCAATCAAATGATGGGGTTGGTACAACTGGGTTTTGACGTCCCTGCGCTGCAACGGGCTAAAATCGATGATTATCTGGCGCTGTCTACCGCCACCAAACAGTGTCAGAACTGGGGCTACGATCGCGCGGTACGCTATGGCGAGCCCATTTACACCTGTAGCGTAATCAGCGGCACTCAGTGTTTGAACGAAAGCGTTACGCTGAATTATCAGTGCCAGGGCGTGGCGTTGCCTGCCTCCCAGCCAATTTATTAATATTTAAAAAGCAGTCGCTATCGCGGCTGCTTTTTTCTTTTCCTTACGGGTTTATTATTTCCCGATAATTTCACTTAGTGTTCGGGTTTTATTTATTGGTACGGCTATTTTGCTTAATGATTTTAATTACCATTTGCATTTTTACTTATTAATTTCTTTTACGTTACTTTTTGCAAATGAATTAATAACAAATTATAGTAGCCAAAAATGACGCCCTGCCCTTTGATTCGGAGCAAGTATGCTTAAACCTGAAATGTTTGAAAAATTAAATGAGCAAATGAATCTGGAATTATTTTCATCCCTGCTCTATCAACAAATGAGCGCTTGGTGCAGCTACCACAGCTTTGAAGGCGCAGCGGCATTTTTACGTCGTCACGCCCAGGAAGAGATGGGCCATATGCAGCGCCTGTTTGATTACCTGACCGATACCGGCAGCCTGCCGCAAATCAAGCCGATCGCCAGCCCGTTCGCGGAATATGCCTCTCTCGACGAGTTATTTAACGCCACTTATGAACATGAGCAGTTAATTACCCGTCAGATTAATGAACTGGCGCACACGGCCATGACAAGCCAGGATTATCCGACCTTTAATTTCCTGCAATGGTATGTCGCCGAACAGCATGAAGAAGAAAAACTGTTTAAATCGGTGATTGATAAATTGCGTCTGGTGGGTAAAAGCAACGAAGGTCTCTATTTCATTGATAAAGAACTTGCCACGCTGGATGCGCAGGCATAAATAATTAAGCGGGCCTTTGCGCCCGCTTTTTTAATGATTGCAGATTTTACTTTTATGGGTCACGAACCCTTCCTCTGCCGGAATAAACTTTCCGCGCGCCGCCAGAAAATCCACTAATTGCGTTGCCGTCATGCCTTCCGCAGAACAGGTATAAAAGCGCGCCGCTTGCCCGAACTTCTCTTCAATCGCCGCGACCAGGCGCGCCGTTGTCCAGGACTGGCCGTCCGCCAGCATCATATTCAATACTTCATGACCGTGTATGGATGTCATCATTTTCTCTCCGATAAAAAAAGCATGATACGTATCTGCCGTTGAGCGGATCTTGTTGCGCCGCAAGAAACGATATTATCGATGCATCTTTGTATCGTAAAGTTAGCGTTACGATACCCGTAAGCCAGATTTGACGAGACTCTTTATTTCACTTACCCTGCGCCGCACAATTTGGTATGGAATTCATTTCTCTTAGAGGGAAGCGTGAAGAATCGCACTCTTGGCAGTACTTTCATCGTCGCGGGCACCACCATTGGCGCCGGAATGCTGGCGATGCCCCTGGCCGCGGCGGGCGTGGGTTTTGGTGTAACGTTTATCTTACTGGTCGGTTTGTGGGCGCTGATGTGCTACACCGCGCTGTTGTTAGTGGAAGTGTATCAACACGTGCCAGCCGACACTGGCCTCGGCTCGCTGGCGCGCCGCTATCTTGGCAAATATGGGCAGTGGCTGACCGGCTTCAGTATGCTGTTTTTGATGTATGCGCTGACCGCCGCCTATATTAGCGGCGCGGGTGAACTGCTGGCGTCCAGCCTGTCGCAGTGGCTGTCGACGACCATTACGCCCACCAACGGCGTACTGATGTTCACCCTGGTGGCGGGCGGCATTGTCTGCATCGGCACGCATATGGTGGATATGTTTAACCGCCTGCTGTTCAGCGCCAAAATCATTCTGCTGGTGGTGATGCTGGCGCTGATGATGCCGCATATTCATCAGGCCAACCTGCTGACTCTGCCGCTGGAGAAAGGCCTGGCGCTGTCGGCGATCCCGGTGATTTTTACCTCGTTTGGCTTTCACGGCAGCGTGCCGAGCGTTGTCAGCTACTTAAATGGCGATTTGCGCAAGCTGCGGCTGGTGTTTATCACCGGCAGCGCCATCCCGCTGGTTGCCTATATCTTCTGGCAACTGGCGACGCTGGGCGCAATTGACTCCGCTACTTTCAGCGGGCTTATCGCCAGCCACAGCGGGTTAAACGGTCTGTTACAGGCGGTGCGTGAAGTGGTCGCCAGCCCGCACGTAGAGTTGGCAGTGCATCTGTTTGCTGACCTGGCGCTGGCGACGTCGTTTCTGGGCGTGTCGTTAGGGCTGTTCGATTATCTGAGCGACCTGTTCCAGCGCAGCCGCAAAGCCTCCGGACGCGTCCAGAGCGGGTTGATCACCTTCGCGCCACCGCTGGTGTTCGCGCTGTTTTATCCGCAAGGGTTTGTCATGGCGCTCGGCTATGCCGGGGTGGCGCTGGCGATCCTGGCGCTGATTATACCGTCGCTGCTGGTGTGGAAAAGCCGTCAACAGCACAGCGGGGCAGGATATCGGGTGATGGGCGGCAAGCCGCTGCTGGCGCTGATTTTCGCCTGCGGCATCGGGATTATTGTTATTCAGGCTTTGATCGCCGCCGGAATGTTGCCGGAAGCGGGATAAAAAAAGGGCGGAAACCGAGGGTTCCGCCCCTTTTTGTTACACGATTACGCGCCCATCGGCGGGGTAAATGCGGTCAGCTCAAGCGCTGGCCCGGTGTATTTCTCCGCCATGACCAGCGCGGTGTTGCCTGCGCAGCCGTTCGCCAGACGCGAGGTCGGGATGTCTTTGGTGAGCACGTTGGCCCCGCCATTTTTACAAATCCCGGTGCCTGCATAATCCAGATCCGGCCATGCGCCTTCATGGATACACACCACGCCCTGTTTAATGCCATTGGTGACTTTCGCGCCGGTCAACACCTGACCGCGAGAGTTCCAGACGCGCACCAAATCACCATCCGCAATGCCACGTTTTTTGGCATCTTCTGGATGGATGTAGATCGGCTCGCGGTTCGCTACCGCATATTCTTTACGCAGCGAGGCGTAGTTGAGCTGGCTGTGCAAACGGTGCGCCGGGTGCGCGGTCAGCAGTTGCAGTTCGCCCTCTTTTGCATTGCCTGCCCACTCGTCCGGCTCCAGCCAGGTCGGATGCGCCGGGCAATCCTTGTAGTTAAAGCCTTCGATGGTTTTTGAGTAGATCTCGATTTTGCCGCTCGGCGTGCCCAGCGGGTTCATCACCGGATCTTTACGGAAATCCGCATAGCGTACAAAGGCTTCTTCTTTCGGGTTTTTGCGCATTTCGATCAGCTTGTTGGCTTCCCAGAATGCGGTGAACTGCGGCATGTTGACGCGCTGCTGACGCGCGCCTTTCTGCGCGACGTCGTAGAATTCACGCAGCCAGTCCATTTCGCTTTTGCCTTCGGTGTAGGCCGCTTTACCGCCAGGCTTCAGCAGCTCCGCCATATCCGCGAACACATCAAAGTCATTACGCGCTTCGAACTGCGGTTCGATAACCTGCTTCATCGGCACCAGGTGCTGGTTACTGTAGTCGCCGGTCATGGTCAGGTCGTTACGTTCGAACGAAGTGGTGATCGGCAGAACGATATCGGCATGCTTGGCCGCCGCCGTCCAGTAGCACTCGGAAATGACGATCATTTCCGGTTTCTGCCAGGCTTTCACCAGGCGGTTGGTGTCCTGGTGATGGGTAAAGTTACCGCCGCCGGCCCACCAAATCATGCGCAGATCCGGGAAGGTTTGCTCTTTACCGTTATGCTGGTATTTGCCGCCGGGGTTTTCCAGCGCTTCAACGATACGCGCTACCGGGAAAGCCTCAACGGCATCGGAGGTCGCCCAGTCGTTGCCTGCGGAAGATCCGCCCGCGATCTTCGCGGAAATCGCTGACAGCACGCCGCCGCTGCGGGTCGGGTTGCCGCCGTTGGAGTAGTGGTAAGAGAAGCCGAAACCGCCGCCTTCGGTACCGATCTGGCCTAGCATCGCCGCCAGCGTTACCAGCATCCAGTGGCGCTGTTCGCCGTACTGCTGGCGCTGAATGCCCCAGCCGCCCATCAGCATGGTTCTGTTTTTGGCGAAAATTTCCGCCAGGATTTCCATTTGCTTCGCCGGAACGCCGCAAATCTTCTCGGCCCATGCCGGGGTTTTCGGCGTGTTGTCGTTTTTACCGGTCAGATAGGCTTCGAACTCGCTGTAGCCGGTGGTGTATTTTTCCAGGAAGGCTTTGTCGTGCAGGCCTTTTTCCACCAGCACGTTCGCGATACCGAGCATCATCGCCACGTCGGTACCCATGTTCGGCGCAATCCACTGGGCTTTGTCACCGAAGAACTCGATGGTTTCGGAACGAATCGGGTCGATGGCGATAACGGTTTTACCGGACGCTTTCAGCTTGTTGAAGTACTCCAGGCCCTGTTCGTCGGTACTGGTCCAGGCGATTTTCAGGGTGTTGAGCGGGTTAAGGCCCCACAGCACCACCACCTGGCTGTGCTCCAGCACTACCGGCCAGACGGTCTGCTGTTCGTACACTTCTACGGAACCTACCACGTGTGGCATGATCACCTGCGCCGCGCCGGTTGAGTAGTCGCCGGTATGGCCGGTATAACCGCCTGCCATGCTCATATAGCGTTGCAGCAGGGTCTGTGCTTTATGCAGCACGCCGCTTGAACGCCAGCCGTAGGAGCCGGCAAACACGGAAGACGGGCCGTGCTCGGTGCGAATGCGCGCATGCTGTTCGTGGATCAGTTTCAGCGCATCTTCCCAGGAAACGCGCACAAATTCATCTTTCCCGCGCTTGCCGTCCGGTTTGCCCGGCGCGTTCAGGAAGCCTTTACGCACCATCGGGTACTTAACGCGGCACGGGGTATGCGCCTGGTCCGGCGCGGTGGTTTGCAGCGAGTTAGGGATAGTTTTCGCCAGCGCGCCGCGTGAAGAAACAATTTTGCCATCTTTAACTTCGATGTACATCGCGCCCCAGCGCCCGGCGGTCAGGATCGCGTTGCCCGGTGCTTCCGCTGCCCATGACTGCATCGGGATGGCGGAAGTGATCATCATCGCGCCAGCGGAACCGCCAGCATATTTAATAAAATTGCGTCGTGTAAGATTCATAGGTTCTCCTTTATTAATCCTTTTTCTGTTATTCCCTGGTGGCGATATCTTTGGCGTGATACTGGAACCAGCGGGTCAGGATGTCTAAATCCTCGGCACTGATATCCGTTCTCGCACCCATCCCTTTTGCTACGGAAGGCCAGGCGTTGAGGGTGTAATGCTCGGATGAAATCGGGGCGTGGCAACCGGAGCAGTACGCCTGGTCGAGGGTTTTGGCGTAACTCCAAATTTCGTCAGGTTTGCCGAGCGCCGGTTCGGTAAGCGGCGCGCGCAGCGACACGTTGCGCCAGGCGTTCCCATAAGGATCTTTCTCCCAGTCGCTGGAAACCTTGAGGGCTTTCTGGCCTTCTTCGGTCAGCGACGCCAGCACCAGGCGTTGGCCCGCCGCCAGGTAAATCACCTGTTCAGCCCCCTGCATCTGGCTACCGGTAATTTCCACTTCACGCGCATCGCCGGATTTACCGACCACGACCAGTTTGGTGGCAGGATAAACGGTGCCCAGATTGCCCAGCGGCGCAGGCGCAACCGGGTAAACCTCTTTGGCATCAGCAGGCGTCTGGCGTGCGTGCTCCATCAGCGCATCGTGCGCTTTGGTGTCGATGGTGATTTCAGGCGGGAAGTGAGCGACGCCTTTATGACAGTCGATACAGGTTTGTTTTTCCTTGATGCCCAGCGCATGCATTTTCTGCGCGTCGGCACTCTGCTTTTGCAGGTCCATGGCGTCGAACTGGTGGCAGGATCGGCAGGTCGCCGAGTCGTTGGCTTTCAGCTGATCCCAGACGGTTTGCGCCATCGCCAGCCGGTGCTCTTCGAATTTTTCCGGGGTATCAATTTTGCCGGTCACGAACTCATGATAAATATCTTTGCTCGCGCGGATTTTGGTAATCAGGTAGTCCATACCGGACTGCGGAATGTGGCAATCGTGGCACTCGGCGCGAATGCCCTTCTGGTTCATAAAGTGCACTGAACCCTGGTACTCTTCATAAGGTGCTTGCATGGTATGGCAGGAGAGGCAAAACGACGTTTCTGACGTTTTATGCATCACCCACATTGAAGAAACCGCTAACGCTCCACCCAGTAAAAGACCAACAAACAACAGCCCAATAATCCATTTCCATTTCTTACTCATTACCTTGCCTTCAATTAATCCATCAATGGTGTGTATAGTTCTGAGGCAGGTATTTTGCAGGATGCGGGAAATAGAAGAATTGATGTAACACAAAAGTGGTATTAACCAGAAAGGGTTAAACGTGCTTTTGATCGACTTTTTGCAAAATTGCGGTTAAGAATTATGCTAACTGCTTGTTGTGCCTGAAGTTATCAGCGCATCGTTATATATTAAAATATACAGCGAATAATAAAATTACGCTGCGTGATTAATTAAAAAAATAAACCGGCTTTTCAGCCGGTTTATTTATCGCTTAATGTAAGCAGCAATTTTTATATTTTTTGCCGCTGCCGCAGGGACAGGGATCGTTACGTCCGACTTTCACATCGGCAATATAAGGCGTCGGCGCGTCGGGGTCGGGGTCGGGATGCTGATTTTCCGACCAAAATTCATATAAACTTAGCGCCGCCAGGCGAATATCATCAATGCTGCGCTGATACTCCTCCGGGGCCATTTTTTCCAGCAGGCCGAGATTATCTTCACGCCCGTGAAGCGCGATAGAGTCCAGCGACAGGCGGTGGGATGCCGGCAGCGCTGACCAGTCTGACAGCTCTGCGCCGCGCAGATAGCCGTAACACCAGTCCTCTACCACAATATACGTTTCGCCCTCGACGTCCTGTTCGCCAAACAGCGGTTCGAACTGATCGGGATAGCTGCTCAGGCGATCTTCCACATCTTCCAGATGCTGGAATACCAGGGTCATAAAGCGCTCCATTTCACGCTCGTTCTGCCATTTCGGTACGTTATCCGCCCCGCCCCACAGCGCTACCAGCCATTCGCTGGGTTCAGGCATCGACGGCCCGGATAAGAGTGCGGTCAACATGCCGTCCAGCTCGGAGACATCCACCACCGACCTTTCGCTGGCATACTTCGCTAATATCTCATCAAGCCATTCCAGCTCTTTTTCATTCAGTGGTCCCTGGTTCATACGGTCGCCTCCTTTGGCGTGCGTTACCTCAGTTCCAGGCAATTATAACGCGATTTCGCCGTGGATCGGGAACGCATTACCCCTGGCGTTGCGCCAGCAAAGCGATATCCGCTGGCGTGGTGCGGCAACATCCGCCGATCAGGCGCGCGCCAGCCTTTAACCATTCATCCAGATAATGATTCAGGGTGCGACCACTGCGCTCACCGTGGAGCCAGCATTTGGCGACAGCGTCGTACTGCTCGCCGGAATTGGGATACGCCACCAACGGCAGCGTAGTGAGGCTGTGCAAATGATTCAGCGCCGCCGTGGTGCGCTCCAGCGCGATGCAGTTTACGCCGATGGCGAGGACCTGATCGTGCCCGTCGAGTAGCGCCGCCACCTGGTTTAATGGCGTGCCGTCGCTTAAATGGTCGCTGTCGCGCAGGGTAAAAGAAAACCAGCCGGTGATGTCCGGGAAATCACTTAGCAGAGCCAGCAGCGCGCGCGTCTCGGTAAAGGATGGCAGCGTCTCACAGGCCAGCAGGTCGATGCCCGCGTCGACCAGCGCAGCGATGCGTGGCCGATGAAAAGCGCAAAACGCCTCCTGGCTGAGGGTATAGTCGCCGCGATACTCTGAGCCGTCCGCCAGATATGCACCGTAGGGCCCGACCGAACCGGCAACCAGCAGCGCGCGGCTGTTGGGCTGCTCCGCCAGCCGGTCCGCCCTCGCCCGCTGCGCCAGCGCCACGCTCTGTTTAATCAGCGCGATCGCCTGTGCCTCATCAATCCCTTTTGCGGCAAACCCGGCCGGTGTGGCCTGGTAGCTGGCAGTAATGGCGCACTGAGCCCCGGCCCGGAAGTAATCGAGATGCACCTGATAAATCAGCTCGGGGTTTTCCATTAATACCTTTGCGGACCAGAGATTATCCGCCAGGTCACAGCCACGCGCTTCCAGTTCGGTGGCCAGCGCGCCATCCAGCACAATGAACGGCGACTGCGCCAGTAATGGCAACAGCGGATTAGTCAGCGGCATTCCAGTTCTCCTGCATCGCGTGGCGGTCAACGGGGCTTATCGCGCGCCGTCGCCAAAATAAACGGCCCGCTCACCACCAGCCGGAGCCTGGCGCGGGAGCGGTTCACCACGAGTATAGGTTGAGGATTCACGATAACAGTAAGAAAAGGTCGCCAGGCCATCATAATTTCCTCCGCTTTTTGATGAACATAGCGTTTCGGCAGCGCTTTCACCGTCAGCAGAAAGTCGCAATCGTGATTCACCGAATTGGTGCAAAGGGTGCGCAATGTGGCGCATTTTCGCGCAGGTGTATTTGTCCCCTGCCCTGGCAGGGGCATATTTATGGGCTTTGTGTCTCTGGTACGGCCTTTGCAATGCCCTCATCAGGTTTTTCCATTCTGGCGAGGTAAGGTATGGCAAGCGTAACCGAACAACCAACAACATTAAAACGCACTCTGGGCAGCTTCCGTTTGTGGGGAATTGCCGTCGGGCTGGTGATCTCCGGTGAGTATTTCGGCTGGAGTTACGGCTGGTCCCAGGCAGGAACCATGGGGTTTCTGATCGTGGCGCTGGCTATCGCCGCGATGTATTGCGCGTTTATTTTTAGTTTTACCGAATTGACCACCGCCATCCCCCATGCGGGTGGGCCGTTTGCCTATGCGTATCGCGCCTTCGGGCCAACCGGCGGGTTTATCGCCGGGTTCGCCACACTGATCGAGTTTGTGTTTGCGCCGCCCGCTATCGCGATGGCGATTGGTGCCTATCTGAACGTGCAATTCCCGGCGCTGGATCCCAAATGGGTGGCTGTTGGGGCATACCTGATCTTTATGACGCTAAACATTCTCGGCGTCGGTATTGCCGCGACCTTCGAGTTGATCGTCACGCTGCTGGCGATATTTGAACTGCTGGTATTTATGGGCGTGGTCGCACCGGGCTTCTCCTGGGATAACTTCACCGCCAACGGCTGGGCGGGTGCACAGAGCTTCAGCAATCTGGCGCTGCCGGGAATGTTCGCCGCGATCCCGTTCGCGATTTGGTTTTTCCTGGCGATTGAGGGGGCGTCGATGGCCGCGGAAGAAGCTCGCGATCCGCAACGCACCATTCCCCGCGCGCTGGGCGGCGGCATTCTGACTTTAACGGTGCTGGCGGTAGGCGTGATGGTGTTCGCGGGCGGTGTGGGCGACTGGCGTACGCTGTCGAATATCAACGATCCCCTACCTCAGGCGATGAAAATGGTGGTGGGCAGCAGCAGCGGCTGGCTGCATATGCTGGTCTGGCTGGGGCTGTTCGGGCTGGTAGCGTCGTTCCACGGCATTATTATGGGCTATTCCCGGCAGATCTTTTCCCTGGCGCGCGCCGGGTTCCTGCCCGCCTCGCTGGCGAAAGTGAATCGCCGCACCCGCACCCCGCATCTGGCGATCCTTGCGGGCGGCGTGGTGGGTATCGCCGCTATCTTCTCTGATTCGCTGATCACCATTAGCGGGATGCCGTTGACAGCGTGCATCGTCACCATGTCGGTATTTGGCGCTATTGTTATGTATATCGTCTCCATGTTGGCGCTGTTTAAGCTGCGCCGCAGCGAGCCGAATCTGATCCGTCCGTTTAAAGCGCCGTTGTTTCCGGTCGCGCCTGCGTTTGCCCTTGTGATGGCGGTGCTGTGTCTGGCGGCGATGATTTACTACAACACGGTGCTGGCGCTGATTTTCGCCGCCATGATGCTGGGCGGCTATGTGTGGTTCCGCATTTCGGCCCCGGCGCGCCAACGTGCGGCACTCGACCCGCAATTGCGGGCGCTGTCGTAAGGAGAAACGCATGTATCGCACCACTCTGGCGCACCGGGTTTACCGGTTCGCCAGCCTGAAAGACGTGATGGCGAAAGCGACCCCTGCTCGCTCCGGCGACAGCCTGGCGGGCGTGGCGGCAGAGAGCGCCGAAGAACGTATGGCGGCAAAGATGGCGCTAGCTGATGTTCCGTTACGCGACCTGCTGGCTAATCCCCTCATTCCTTATGAGTCTGATGAAGTGACGCGGCTGATCGTCGATACCCACGATGCCGGCGCGTTTGCCCCCATCCGCCATTTAACGGTGGGCGATTTCCGCGACTGGCTGTTGGGCGATGCGGCAGACAGCGCCACGCTGAGCCGCATTGCGCGCGGCATCACGCCGGAGATGGCGGCAGCGGTGAGCAAACTGATGCGCAACCAGGACTTGATTCTGGTTGCCAGCAAATGCCGGGTGGTCACGCGCTTTCGCAATACCCTCGGCCTGCCGGGGCACTTAAGCGTGCGGCTACAGCCTAATCATCCTACCGATGATCTAAAGGGCATCGCTGCCAGTCTGCTCGACGGGTTGTTATACGGCGCGGGTGATGCGGTGGTGGGCATTAATCCAGCCAGCGACAGCCTGCCGGTGCTCGATCGGCTGAATCATATGCTGGACGACATCATTCAGCGTTTTGCCATTCCCACCCAGTCGTGCGTGTTAACCCACGTCACCAATACTCTCCAACTTATCGAGCGCGGCTCGCCGGTAGATCTGGTATTCCAGTCGGTGGCCGGTACCGAGGCAGCAAATCGCGGATTTGGGATTTCACTCTCTTTACTGGCAGAAGCGCGTGACGCGGCGCTGTCACTGAAACGCGGTACGCTCGGCAATAACGTGATGTATTTCGAAACGGGCCAGGGGAGCTGCCTGTCGGCTAACGCGCATCACGGCGTCGACCAGCAAACCTGCGAAGCGCGCGCCTATGCGGTGGCGCGCCATTTCGATCCGCTGCTGGTGAATACCGTGGTCGGATTTATCGGCCCGGAATATCTGTACGACGGTAAACAAATTATCCGTGCCGGGCTGGAGGACCATTTCTGCGGCAAGCTGATGGGGCTGCCGCTGGGCTGCGACGTTTGCTATACCAATCACGCCGAAGCGGATCAGGATGATATGGATACCTTACTGACGCTGCTGTGCAACGCCGGGCTGACCTTTCTGATCGGCGTGCCGGGTGCGGACGACATCATGCTGAATTACCAAAGCACGTCCTTTCACGATGCGCTGTACGCACGGCGGCTGTTAGGGTTAAAACACGCCCCGGAATTCGCGCAATGGCTAAGCCAGATGCAGATTATTGATAGCCAGGGGCAGTTACGTTTAACCGGTGCGAACCATCCGCTGCTCACCGCCATACCGTAAGGAGGATCTATGCACGCCCCCGATGCCTGGAAAGCATTGAATCAGTTTACCGATGCTCGGATTGCGCTTGGGCGCAGCGGTGCGAGCCTGCCCACCGCCGAAGTGCTGAAATTTGGCCTGGCCCACGCCCAGGCGCGGGACGCCATCCATCAACCGTTCGACAGTGAGACGCTCGCCGCGCAGCTCGCCGCCGTGGATCTGGAAACGGTGACGGTCCACAGCCAGGCAACCGACCGCCATATTTACCTTAACCGGCCCGATCTGGGGCGGCGTCTTGATGAGCCGAGCCGTGAAATGTTGGTGAGCCGACGTCAGGCCCCTCACGATGTGCTGCTGGTTATTGGCGATGGGCTTTCCTCTCACGCCGTCCATCGCCAGGCGGTGCCGTTGATTAACGCACTGCTGCCTTTTTTGACGAAGCTCGGTTTATCCACCGGCCCGGTGGTGCTGGCCCACCAGTCTCGGGTGGCGCTCGGTGATGACATTGGCGAATGCCTGAACAGCAAGGCGGTGGCGATCCTGATTGGTGAAAGGCCGGGGCTGTCATCACCCGATAGCCTGGGCGTTTATCTAACGTGGAAACCCGCGCGCGCGCGCATTGAATCGGAGCGTAACTGCATTTCGAATATCCGCCCGGAGGGGCTGGGCTATGAGGCGGCGGCGTTTAAACTGGCCTGGCTGCTGGAGCAGGCGTTTCTGCGACGGCTGACGGGAGTGGGATTGAAGGATGAAAGTGATAACCCGGCGCTCTGGGACAAGGTCAGGCCGGGGTTATTGAAATAAACAGGATGCATTTGCGCTGGATGTCAGGCGACGTCAAATTTCAGGCAATAAAAAACCACCCGAAGGTGGTTTACACGACACTGCTTATCATTGATTTTATTCTTTATTTCCCGTGGTGCCCGGGGCGGGACTTGAACCCGCACAGCGCGAACGCCGAGGGATTTTAAATCCCTTGTGTCTACCGATTTCACCACCCGGGCTCGGGAAAATTGGAGGCGCGTTCCGGAGTCGAACCGGACTAGACGGATTTGCAATCCGCTACATAACCGCTTTGCTAACGCGCCAAATACTGCTGCCTTTTCAGGCTCATACCCGCTAAATTGCCGGTATGAAAATTTGGAGCGGGAAACGAGACTCGAACTCGCGACCCCGACCTTGGCAAGGTCG
>NZ_DAMBQK010000029.1:0-52672 GCF_032062175.1 Atlantibacter sp. | reverse complement strand
GGGTGCGTATATTACGACTTCCCGCTTCAGAGTCAAGCGTTAATTTTCGCTTTTCTCTGCCGAAATCCCCGAAGGAACCTCGCTGACCGGCCGGCTTATTCGCCGTTGTTCCGTGTCAGTGGAGGCGCATTATAGGGAGTAATCAGAATCTGACAAGCCTAAAATTCAAAAAATTTTCCGTTCGCTCACATTTCAAACAAAACCCATCTGAAATGGCTCATTTTGGTTGCTTTATAAACAAAACGGGCTCATGAGAGCCCGTTTTTGTGACTAACACCACTTATTGCACCGCAACGATGCGCTCATCTTTTACGGTCAGCTCAATCGGTTTACCCGGGATGAGCTCACCAGAAAGAATCTGCTGAGCAAGCGGGTTCTCGATTTGTTGCTGGATAGCCCGTTTAAGCGGACGCGCGCCGTAAACCGGGTCATAGCCATTTTCGCCAAGCAGCCGCAGCGCGTCTTCGGACATCTCAACCTGATACCCTCGCTCTTCCAGCCGTTTGTAAAGCCGTTGCAACTGGATCTGCGCAATCGAGGCGATATGTTTCTGGCCCAGCGGGTGGAATACCACCACTTCATCGATACGGTTAATGAATTCCGGTCTGAAGTTTTGGCTTACCACATTAAGGACCAGATCTTTCATATGGCTATAGTCGAGCTCGCCAAAGCGCTCCTGGATCAGATCCGACCCCAGGTTGGAGGTCATAATCACTACTGTATTACGGAAATCAACCGTACGCCCTTGCCCATCGGTAAGGCGTCCATCGTCCAATACCTGCAGCAGAATGTTGAACACATCCGGGTGTGCTTTTTCCACTTCATCCAGCAGGATGACGGAGTAAGGACGACGGCGCACCGCTTCGGTCAGGTAACCACCTTCTTCATAGCCGACATATCCCGGAGGCGCGCCAACTAAACGCGACACGGAGTGTTTCTCCATAAACTCGGACATATCGATACGCACCATCGCGTCATCGCTATCGAACATAAAGTTCGCCAGCGCCTTACACAGCTCCGTTTTCCCTACCCCGGTCGGACCAAGGAACAGGAACGAACCAATTGGGCGGTTAGGATCGGACAAACCGGCGCGGCTACGGCGAATGGCGTTAGAAACCGCTTCAACCGCTTCATCCTGGCCAATCACCCGCTGATGCAGGTCTTGCTCCATGCGCAGCAGTTTTTCCCGCTCGCTTTCCATCATTCGTGCAACCGGAATGCCGGTCCAGCGCGCCAGCACTTCTGCGATTTCTGCATCAGTGACTTTATTACGCAGCAGGCGCATGGTTTTGCCTTCGCTTTGCGTCGCGGCGGCCAGCTGTTTTTCAAGCTCAGGGATTTTCCCGTACTGCAATTCTGACATGCGGGCCAGATCGCCCACACGGCGCGCTTGCTCAATGGCGATTTTGGCCTGTTCCAGTTCCGCCTTGATAGTTTGAGTGCCGGAAAGTGAGGCTTTCTCCGCCTTCCACTCTTCTTCCAGTTCCGAATATTGACGTTCTTTATCAGAAAGCTCTTCATTCAGCATATCAAGACGCTTTTTGCTGGCCTCATCAGACTCTTTCAACAGCGCCTGCTGTTCCAGTTTCAGCTGAATGATGCGGCGGTCGAGCCGGTCCAGTTCTTCCGGTTTCGAGTCTATCTGCATACGAATGCTGGATGCTGCTTCATCGATCAGGTCGATGGCTTTATCCGGCAACTGCCGGTCAGCAATATAGCGGTGCGACAGCGTTGCCGCTGCCACGATCGCCGGGTCAGTGATCTGTACATGGTGGTGCAATTCATAGCGTTCTTTCAGACCTCGCAGGATCGCGATGGTATCTTCTACAGTTGGCTCGGCGACAAACACCTTCTGGAAACGGCGCTCCAGCGCGGCGTCTTTTTCAATGTACTGACGATACTCATCAAGCGTCGTCGCACCCACGCAGTGCAGTTCACCACGCGCCAGCGCGGGTTTCAGCATGTTCCCGGCGTCCATCGCACCATCGGCTTTACCTGCGCCGACCATGGTGTGCAATTCGTCAATAAACAGAATGACGTTACCTTCCTGCTTCGAGAGATCGCTAAGCACGCCTTTTAAGCGCTCTTCGAATTCACCACGGTACTTCGCCCCTGCCACCAGCGCGCCCATATCCAGCGCCAGTACGCGGCGGCCTTTTAAGCCTTCCGGGACTTCGCCATTGACGATGCGCTGTGCCAGCCCTTCGACGATAGCGGTTTTACCCACGCCGGGCTCGCCGATCAGGACCGGGTTGTTTTTAGTACGCCGCTGCAATACCTGGATAGTGCGGCGGATCTCTTCGTCACGGCCAATCACCGGGTCAAGCTTGCCCTGCTCGGCACGCTCGGTGAGATCGAGGGTGTATTTTTTCAAAGCCTGGCGCTGATCTTCAGCCCCCTGATCGTTCACGCTTTCACCTCCACGCATTTGCGTAATCGCCTGAGTAATATTCGCGGTATTGGCGCCCGCTGCCTTTAATAAGTCGGCGAGGGTGCCGCGCGATTCAAGCGCCGCCAGAACAAACAGTTCAGACGAAATAAAGTTGTCGCCCTGCTTTTGCGCCAGCTTGTCGCAAAGATTCAGGACGCGGACTAAATCCTGTGACGGCTGTACGTCGCCGCCGGTGCCTTCTACCTGCGGTAAACGGCTTAGCGCCTGATCGATATCAGTGCGCAACTTGCCGGCATTAATGCCCGCCGAGGTAAGTAAAGGACGAACGGAACCCCCTTCCTGATTCAGCAAGGCGCTCATAAGATGTAAGGGTTCGATGAATTGGTTGTCGTGCCCCAGTGCCAGCGACTGGGCATCGGCAAGAGCAAGCTGGAATTTATTGGTAAGACGATCCAGACGCATAACTCCTCCCATAAACAGGTCAAATTTGCTACTGGAGATTAAATGAGGTCATCCCTCAATTATTCAAGGTGAATGACCTGAATTATGTGAAAAGAAAACAACGCGTTCTGGATCGTCTTGATTCGCTAGGTTATATCAGCCAAATGAAACTTGCCATACGGCCCGTGATTCTGTCACGGCGGTATGAGAAAAAATCATCTTTTTCAGTAAAGGTACAGCGGTCGCCGCCATAGATTTTCATCACGCCAGCCGCCGTTAAACGCTGACGCGCAAGCTGATAGATATCGGCGAAATACTTTTCGTCTGCCGGACGAAACGCGCTGGCGGCCTGGCCGTCTTTAGCGATAAACGCATCACGTACATCATCGCCCACTTCAAATGCCTGAGGGCCAATCGCCGGGCCTAACCACGCCATGACGTTTTCTGGGCGATCGTTGAAACTCGCGAGGGTCGCTTCAAGCACCCCATCGCATAATCCCCGCCATCCCGCATGTGCGGCAGCCACTTCGCTGCCCGCCTGATTACAGAATAGCACCGGCAAACAGTCTGCGGTCATAACCGCACACACGGTACCCGGCGTATCGCTCCAGGAGGCATCGGCGCGTTTAGTGGCGTACGGTTCGCCGGTCAGGCGTAATACCGCATTGCCGTGCACCTGTTCCAGCCACACCGGTCTGGAAGGCATCTGTGCGGCAGCGAACAGCCGACGTCGATTTTCCTCGACGTCGTCCAGGTTGTCGCCGCAGTGCGCGCCCAGATTGAGCGAGTCATACGCCCCGGCGCTCACGCCGCCGATGCGGGTGCTGCTACAGGCCGCAACGCCCGGCGGCAACGGCCAGTCGGGGATGATCAGTTTTGTCATAACCAGTCAACGTCGTCTTTATGCGCTTCAAAGTCAGCACGCAGCGCATCGATGAGATCAACCATATCCTGTGGGATCGGCGCATGCCATTCCATCTGGATACCGGTAATCGGGTGGTACAGGCGCAGCATGGTAGCGTGCAGCGCCTGGCGGTCAAACTGACGCAGCGCCTGAATGAACGCCTCAGAGGCCCCTTTCGGCGGGCGCGGACGGCCGCCGTACAGCTGATCGCCCACTAGCGGATGAGTAATATGCGCCATATGTACGCGGATCTGGTGAGTACGACCGGTTTCCAGGCGTAAACGCAGACGGGTATGAATCCGAAAATGCTCCATAATCCGGTAGTGTGTGACGGCCGGTTTACCCATCGGATGAACCGACATATGGGTGCGTTTGGTCGGGTGGCGGCTGATGGGTTCTTCCACCGTTCCGCCCGCCGTCATATGGCCGATAGCCACCGCTTCATACTCACGGGTGATCTCGCGCAATTGCAGCGATTCCACCAGACGGGTTTGCGCCGGAATGGTTTTCGCCACCACCATCAAACCGGTAGTGTCTTTATCCAGACGGTGCACGATACCCGCGCGCGGCACGTCGGCAATCGGCGGATAATAGTGCAACAGCGCGTTAAGCACCGTGCCGTCAGGGTTGCCCGCGCCGGGATGCACCACGAAATCGCGCGGTTTGTTGATCACTAAAATATCGTCATCTTCATAAACGATATTCAGCGGGATATCCTGGGGTTCAAAGCGGGCGTCTTCTTCGATTTCTACATCGATAACCACGTTTTCGCCGCCGAACACTTTTTCTTTTGGCTTATCGCTAATCTTGCCGTTGAGCTGGACGCGCTGGTCTAAAATCCACTCTTTTATGCGCGATCGCGAATAATCAGGGAACATTTCGGCCAAAGCCTGATCTAAGCGTTGACCGAGTTGAGATTCGGACACCGTTGCAGTGAGTTGTACTCGTTGTGCCATATACTGCTTCTTCGTTTACGTTGGGATTTACGGCTTCGCCGTATAATATAGTGTGCTATTGTAGCTGGTCTTAACCGGGAGCAGGAACTGTCATTCTCCCGTACAAGTAAAACATTCTGAGGAAAGTCAAAACGTCATGACGCGCATGAAATATCTGGTGGCTGCCGCCACGTTGAGCCTGGCTTTGGCGGGTTGCTCCGGTTCTAAGGAAGAGGTCCCTGATAATCCGCCATCTGAAATTTACGCGACTGCTCAGCAAAAACTGCAGGACGGTAACTGGAAAGCGGCAATAACGCAACTGGAAGCGCTGGATAATCGTTATCCATTCGGGCCGTACTCCCAGCAGGTTCAGTTGGATCTGATCTATGCGTACTACAAAAACGCCGATCTTCCGCTGGCTCAGGCTTCCATCGATCGTTTTATGCGTCTGAACCCGACTCACCCGAACATTGACTACGTGATGTATATGCGCGGGCTGACCAACATGGCGCTGGATGACAGCGCGCTGCAAGGTTTCTTCGGCGTCGATCGTTCTGACCGCGACCCGCAACATGCGCGCGACGCTTTCCGCGATTTCGCGAAGCTGACCCGCGGCTATCCACAAAGCCAGTACGTCACTGATGCGACCAAACGCATGGTATTCCTGAAAGACCGTCTGGCGAAGTATGAGCTTTCCGTCGCACAGTACTATACCAAACGCGGCGCGTATGTTGCCGTGGTTAACCGTGTAGAAGGGATGCTGCGCGATTATCCGGATACCCAGGCCACTCGCGATGGCCTGAAGTTAATGGAAAACGCCTACCGCGAAATGCAGATGAATGCGCAGGCGGATAAAGTTGCCAAAATCATCGAAACCAATGGCAGCAACACCTGACCGTTATTAATGAAAAAAGGCAGCCTGGCTGCCTTTTTTTATGCCCGCAACCCGGAGATGCCGGGATTTAGCGCGAAGTCATCCCATCAAATATGGCCCGAAAACGGCTGTCCGACAAGTGAAAAATGCCCTCTTCCTGTCCTGCCTCACAAAACAGTTTCCTTGACAAAAAGTGACAAAATTACGTGATTTACATCACACATTTTGACACTCATGGCGTTATGCTGGAATCACCAAGACGGGAAAGACGAGAGGTAAAATTTATGACAATGAACATTACCAGCAAACAAATGGAAATCACCCCGGCTATTCGCCAGCATGTCACAGACCGTCTCGCTAAACTGGATAAATGGCAAACTCACTTAATTAATCCGCACATAATCTTATCCAGAGAACCTCAAGGCTTCGTCGCTGACGCCACCATGAATACGCCAAACGGCCATCTCGTCGCCAGCGCAAAACACGAAGATATGTATACGGCTATTAACGAACTCATTAACAAACTGGAGCGACAACTGAACAAAGTGCAGCACAAAGGGGAAGCGCGTCGCGCAGTACCTTCAGTTAAAGACGTTAGCTTCGCAGAAGAAGAGTAATCACTTACAGCCTAACAACGCGCCTCCGGGCGCGTTTTTTATTGACAGAGCGAAAACACTACGGGTAGTGTAATCCCTACATTTTCAAGGAACATGTTATGAAACAACTGCCGTTCTTCTTCGCATTCTTTTTTACCTTCCCCTGAACGGGAGGCTTTTCGTCATGTGATAAAGAATGCGAAGACGAACAAACAGGCCTCCCACATCGGGGGGCCTTTTTTATGACAATAAAAAAGGTAGCGTTATGACAGCGGAAAACCCTTTACTGGCTCTGCGGGATAAAATCAGTGCGTTGGATGAGAAGTTACTGGCACTATTAGCCGAGCGTCGTACCCTGGCGGTGGAAGTCGGCAAAGCCAAGCTCGCCACGCATCGCCCGGTGCGGGATATCGACCGCGAACGCGATCTGCTGGATAAGCTGATTACGCTGGGCAAAGCCCATCATCTTGATGCGCACTACATCACTCGCCTGTTTCAACTGATTATCGAAGATTCCGTGTTAACCCAGCAGGCGCTACTCCAGCAGCATCTGAATCAAACCAATCCGCACTCGGCGCGCGTGGCGTTTCTTGGCCCGAAAGGCTCTTACTCGCACCTGGCGGCGCGTCAGTATGCCGTTCGCCATTTTGAGCAGTTTATTGAAAGCGGTTGCGCAAAATTCCATGAAATTTTTAACCAAGTGGAAACCGGCCAGGCGGATTACGCAGTGGTACCACTTGAGAACACCAGTTCCGGCGCGATTAACGACGTTTACGACCTGCTCCAGCACACCAGCTTGTCTATTGTCGGTGAATTAACGATTCCTATCGATCACTGCGTACTGGTATCAGGCTCTACCGACCTTGAAAACATCGAAACCATTTACAGCCATCCGCAGCCTTTCCAGCAGTGCAGCCAGTTCCTGAACCGCTACCCGCACTGGAAAATTGAGTATTGCGAAAGCACGTCCGCCGCGATGGAAAAAGTGGCCCAGATGAAAACGCCGAAAGTGGCGGCATTAGGAAGCGAAGCTGGCGGCGCGTTGTATGGTTTGCAGGTACTGGAGCGCAATCTGGCAAACCAGACGCAAAACATCACCCGATTTGTCGTGCTGGCGCGTAAAGCAATTCATGTTTCCGATCAGGTACCGGCGAAAACCACCTTACTGATGGCCACAGGCCAGCAGGCTGGCGCCCTGGTGGAAGCATTACTGGTACTGCGTAATCACAATCTGATTATGACTCGCCTGGAATCACGACCGATTAACGGCAATCCGTGGGAAGAGATGTTCTACCTCGATGTGCAGGCCAATGTTCAACAAGAGGAAATGCAGCAGGCGCTGCGCGAACTTACTGAAATTACCCGTTCCATGAAAGTGCTGGGCTGCTATCCCAGTGAAAACGTGGTGCCGGTCGATCCGGCGTAACCCATAAAAAAGCCAGCGAGTTCGCTGGCTTTTTTAGTTCACTGGCGGCTGTCGTTCGCCTGGCGCAGCAGAGTACGGCTTTCGCTTTGAAAGCGTTGTGCATAATCGCCAAACCAGTGTTCAACTTTGCGGAAGCTGTCGATAAACGCCTGCTTATCGCCCTGCTCCAGTAAGCCAATTGCCTCGCCAAAGCGCTGGTAGTAACGCTTAATCAGCGCCAGATTATCTTCCGATGACATAATGATATCCGCATAAAGCTGCGGGTCCTGAGCGAACAGCCGCCCGACCATCGCCAGTTCCAGCCGATAAATGGGCGATGACAGCGCCAGCAGTTTTTCCAGCTGTACGTTCTCTTCAGCCAGATGCAGACCGTAGGCAAAGGTCGCGAAGTGACGCAGCGCCTGGATGAACGCCATATTCTGGTCATGTTCAACAGCGCTACTGCGATGCAGTCGCGCACCCCATACCTGAATCTGCTCCAGAAACCACTGGTACGCTTCCGGCTGACGCCCGTCACAGTAGACCACCACCTGTTTTGCCAGGCTGCCGCTGTCCGGGCCAAACATCGGGTGTAAGCCCAGCACCGGCCCACGATGGGCATTCAGCATTGCCTGTAACGGACCATTCTTCACTGACGCGAGATCGACGAGAATACAGTCATCCGGCAGACGCGGCAGTTTGGCGATAACCTGCTCGGTCACGTGGATTGGTACGCTGACGATCACCATCCCGGCGTCGGCAACGAGCGCCTCCGCCTGTGGCCAGTCGTACTGTTCAAGGATACGCACCTGGTAGCCAGACAGTTGCAGCATCTTTTCAAACAGACGTCCCATCTGCCCTGCTCCGCCGACGATCACCACCGGGCGCAACGCCGGATGCAGCGTTTTGAAGCCTTTGTCATTTTCATGGGCATAGGATTCACGCATCACCCGGCGCAGCACATCCTCAATCAGATCCGGCGAGACACCAAGCTGTTCGGCTTCCTGACGACGCGACGCCAGCATCGACGCCTCACGCTCTGGCACGTAGACCGGTAGGCCATAGCGGCTCTTGACTTCGCCGACTTCAGATACCAGTTCCAGACGGCGTGCCAGCAATCCCAGCAGCGCCTTATCCACTTCATCGATTTGATCGCGCAGTGCGGTCAATTCTGCAACCATAATCACCTCTTAAGCGAAACGCGCCGCGAGCGTACCGTTCAAATCGTTGTGGATTTCCTGCAATAGCGCGTCGGTGGTTTCCCAGTTGATACAGGCATCGGTCACGGAGACGCCGTATTTCATCTCACTGCGCGATTGCTCGGAGGACTGATTGCCTTCGAATAAATGGCTTTCAATCATTAGTCCGATAATCGAACGGTTGCCATCTTTAATCTGCGCGACGACCGATTCGGCGACGCCCGGCTGGCGGCGGTAGTCTTTGTTTGAATTACCATGGCTGCAATCTATCATCAGCGCCGGACGCAGTCCCGCCTGTTCCATCTCTTTTTCACATTGCGCTACATCCGCCGGGCTGTAGTTCGGCGCTTTGCCGCCGCGCAAAATCACGTGGCCATCCGGGTTACCCTGGGTCTGCAACAGACAAACCTGGCCCGCCTGGTTGATGCCGACAAAACGGTGAGACTGCTCAGCGGCGCGCATTGCATTAATTGCCGTCGCCAGGCTGCCATCGGTGCCGTTTTTAAAGCCCACCGGCATGGAAAGACCTGAAGCCATTTCACGGTGGGTTTGCGATTCGGTGGTACGCGCGCCGATCGCGGACCAGCTAAACAGATCGCCCAGGTACTGTGGACTGTTGGGATCGAGCGCCTCGGTCGCCAGCGGCAATCCCATATTAACCAGCTCTACCAGCAGGCTACGGGCGATTTTCAGCCCCGCTTCCACATCAAACGAGCCATCCATATGAGGATCGTTAATCAACCCTTTCCAGCCAACGGTGGTGCGGGGTTTTTCAAAATAGACGCGCATAACCAGATAAAGCGTATCGCTGACTTGTTCGGCAAGGGTTTTGAACCGACGAGCATATTCAATAGCCGCTTCGGGATCGTGGATCGAGCAAGGTCCACACACCACCAGCAAACGCGGATCGCGCCCGGCAATAATATTGGCAATCGTCTCGCGGGATTGTGCGATTTGCGCTTCCTGTTCCAGCGTCAGCGGGAATTCAGCTTTCAGTTGTTCCGGAGTAATCAGTACCTGTTCATCAGCGATATGAACGTTATTCAGCGCGTCTTTTTGCATGATTGCGACCCTTAAATTTGCTCGTTTGCGATAGTCTTTACCTCACTGAGGTAAACAGTACCTTATCATAAGCGGTAAAGATTTCAATCCACATTCCGTAAATTTATCGTTACAAATATAAATAACTGGCATTTTAAAGCGCCTTAATCCCGCCATATCTGTAATTAAATATTTACACATTGAATAATTAATCATCACAACATAAAAAAATAATCAGCTCATGCGCTTTTTGCGCTACGTTTTGCATAAGCGAAAAACCCATCTCAAGGATGCAGTAATGCGTCAGACAATAGTGATTCTCGGCATTTTGCTCTCCACCGGTTGCCAGATTGATCCCTACACCCATGCGCCAATCTGGAGTGAACGGAACTGGTATGAAATTGGCGTTGATGACGCGATGTCTGGTGGCCTGGCGAAAGATCAACCGCGGCTTGCCCTGGAATATGACGACGCGCAGATTGATGTAACCGCTTATAAGAAGGGTTATCTACGTGGTCAGCAACGTTTTTGCCAGGATGACTTTTTGTATGTTTGGGGATTGAGCGGCAGAAATTTTCCGGCGGCCTGCGAAAACCTTGAACAAACACCGCAATTACGCGCCCGCTGGAAAGAAGGTGATACAGGCGCTAGCGAAGATTCAATTTTAAATTGAATAGCTTAAAAATTTACTCACTGGTTTTTCCCTCTCAGCTATTGTGACGCGCCATTAAATGTAATCTGCCTTATCGCGTGTAGCTAATGACGAACCCAACGGTAGATGTTATTATCCCAGGATATATCCTGTAACAAGTATTCTGCGTCACCATTCTTGCTGGAACCCACAACATGCCTGTGCTGCACTTCCGAGCGTTTTGTTTTGTATTGATTATGGTGGCAATACCTTCGATAGCAGAACTGCCTTCACCTTCTGCAAATAATGATGAAGCCGTACAACGCATTGTTTCCGGTATTATTAGTTACACGCGGTGGCCCATGCTTTCTGCGCCTCCGCGTATATGCATTTTTAGCTCTTCCCGGCTGGCGCAATTAGTTAATGACAATATTACACCATCATCTTATACAGCGGTGATTGTCGAAAATAGCGAAGAGGCATTAACGTCACGGTGTGACGGCCTTTATTTTGGTAAAGAACGGCCTGAAGAACAGGCGAAATTAATCGAGGCCTATCAGCCACGCCCTTTATTATTAATTGCTGAGCAAAATACACAGTGCCTGATCGGCAGTTCGTTTTGCCTGAATATTAATGTCACACCGGTTAAATTCGCGGTAAATCTTGATTCATTGTCCCGTAGCGGTGTTCGGGTCAATCCAGACGTATTAATGCTCGCACGGAATAATAATCATGACTAAGGATCTCAACTCCATGCCACGGCCAACGTTCAAAAGAACGTTGCGACGCATCAGCATGATAAGCGTAGTGATTACCATGATTATTGCCTGGCTGCTGCTTTCCGTCTCATCCATGCTGACTCTGAAGCAATATGCCCAGAATAACCTCCGTTTACTGAGCGTTTCCATCAGCCATACGCTTGAGGCGGCTATGGTGTTTCGTGATGGCCCCGCAGCTTATGACACGCTCGCCGCCCTTGGCGAACAGGGACAATTCGCCAGCGCGCAGGCGGTAGACCGCAACGGGGAAATCATTGCTGACTGGTCGGGTACGGCAGATAACGACCGTGATGTAATGGGCGGCCTGGTCAGTAAATGGGTATTCCCGACGCCGGTTGTCCAACAAATTCATCACAATGGCAACGTGCTGGGCGAAATTCGCCTGACCGCCATGGATAATATTATTACCCATTTTGTCTGGACCTCGCTCGGCGTACTGACCGCCTGTCTTATCCTCGCCTCATTTATTTCTTTATCAATTACGCGGTATTTGCATAAGGGCATGGTTAACGCCCTTAACAATATTACTGAGGTCGCCCATGACGTGCAGACCAACCGTAATTTTTCCAGACGCGTATCCGCAGAGCGGATAGAGGAGTTCCATCGTTTCGGGCAGGACTTTAATACGCTACTGGACGAAATGGAAACCTGGCAGACGCAATTGCAGCGTAAGAATGCTTCGTTGCTGATTAGCGCCACTCACGACCCGCTGACTGGCCTTGCCAATCGCACCGCGTTTCGCCAGGCCGTTGAAAGCATGATGAATGACAGAAGCCGTAAAATTGATGCTGCGCTGCTGTTTATGGATGGTGACAACTTTAAATCCATCAATGACACCTGGGGCCATGCCGCAGGTGACCGTGTACTGATTGAGGCTGCCCAGCGTTTACGTAACTTCGCAGGCGATACGCACTGCGCCTATCGTCTGGGCGGCGATGAATTCGCCATTTTGCTGACCGACGTTCACTCCACTGATGAATTACTGGGGTGCATTAACCATTTGCGCCAGGTGCTATTGCCGCCAATTCTGTTGAACAATGGCGAAACGACCGTGTTGTCGATGAGCATCGGCTACGCGCTGGCGAAGTGTACGGCGACGCCAGAATCCCTGATGGAGATCGCCGACAAGAATATGTATCACGACAAAAGTAAGCGCCGCCTGGCGTTTGGATAACCACAAAGGAAGGTCATTATGTTGCCCCGCTTTTTCGCTCCTGCCGTTCTCGCTGCATTCCTGTTAACCGGCTGCCAGACGCCACAGGGAAAATTCACCCCTGAGCAGGTCGCTGCCATGCAGTCTTACGGCTTTAGCGAAAGTAACGGTGACTGGTCGCTGGGCTTATCAGATACCATTCTGTTCGATAAAAACCAGTATCAACTGCGTCCTGAAAGCTATCGTCAGATTGAAACCATGGCGGCGAAGCTTTCCTCCCATGGTTTGAAACACGCCCGCATGGACGGCCACACCGATAATTATGGCGAAGACAGCTATAACGAAGCGCTTTCCCTTAAACGGGCTAATATCGTGGCCGATGCGTGGGCAAAAGGTGCAGGGGTGCCGCGCAGCAATTTAACGACCCAGGGTTTGGGCAAGAAATACCCTGTTGCCAGCAATAAAACGGGTGAAGGACGTGCCGAAAACCGCCGCGTCGCGGTGGTCATCAGCACGCCCTGAATCTTAGTTGACGGCGGGTGTGGTTGCCTGACGGCGTTGCGCCCGCTTCCAGCGTAAGACATCAATCAGCAAAAACAGCAGGACGCTGAAGCCCATCACCGGCATGGCGTAGCCTAACGCGGCGGTAACGATCAGTGCGCTGATTCGCCCGACCATAGAGAGTTGCAGCCAGGCTTCGCACAGCGTTTGGGCAGGATTGCGGGATGCCACAGCAGGGCGCCGCAACCACCACTGGCGGTAACCCATAACAATCAGCACGCACAGCGCGGTGCCAAAGCCCACCAGCGCCAGCTGGTTAAGCAGCCCGAACAGCACGCCCATATGAAAATCCACACCCCAGCGGGTGAGCTTCGCCATTAACGGGAACTGGTTGAAGTCGGTCCTGTCGATCACCTGCATGGTTTCGCCATTTATCGCCACCGCGTCAACCTGCGTCGGCCAGCGGCGATCGATTTCTGTGACCGTCCAGGCCTGATTACTGTTACGCGGCGGCCGTATTTCCAGCAGGGTGGCCTGGATACCATTTTGCTGCGCAAGACCCATAACACGATCGAAATCAGCGCTATCAATCTCCTGTGTCGCCATCGCGCCATGGTGGCGCCCATGATGCTCGGCGTGAGGATCGGCCGCAGCCGCCTTGCCAGATATCACCGTGTTAACCTGCGGAGTCATCCACCCTAACGCGGCTCGCAACCTATCGACGTTGCCCCCCGCGTACTGCGACCAGGTTAACCCCGTTGCGGAGAAAAGCAGTAACCCTGCCAGCAAAACCAGGCCCAGCGTAATATGTAGCTGTCTTGCTGCCATAAACCGGCTGCGTTTTACTGGCTTACGCTTGCGCGCGGGCCTTGTCACCCACCACAGGACAATGCCGCCCAGCGCCGCAATCCACATCCATGACGCCGCCAGCTCGCTGTATATGCGCCCGACATCCCCTAGCAGTAGCGAGCGGTGCAAGTAATCGATACTCTGGCGCAGCGGGAGTATTCCGCTGGTGCCGTAAACGGTCAAATCGCCCGTTACCGCGAGCGTGACCGGATCGATAAATATCGCCCGATGCTCCGATACGCCCAACGACGGATCGCTGAACATCACCCGTGTGGTTTGGCCTGCTTCCAGCGCTGGCCTTACCGCATGTAAACGCAACGCGTGATGAGTCAACTGCTCCGTGACGTCAACCTGGCGAGCAATCGGCTGCGGCTCCCCTTCCCGGCTGCCGTTGAGTACCGATGAGTAAACGATGTTTTCCAGTTGAGGGGTCGCCACATATAACGTGCCCGACAGCGCGGCCACAAAAATAAACGGGCCGACAAATAATCCGATGGCGAAATGAAGCCGGCGCAATAGCGTGATCCACGCCTGGCGTTGAGTGCAGGTTGTCATACTTTTCCTTTTTATAAAGTACGGGTAGTCCCTCCGTTGGAGAGACGAAGTAGTTAAGGATTAAAAGGTAAAAGCAGACGCGACCGGCGGCGCACGGGGTACAGGCCGAAGCCAGATGAGGGAATGATAGACAATAACGACGGGGGGATAATTTACCCGCCCAATGTGACTTAACAGCGCATAGACCAGCGCCAGGGCAAGCAATAATATCCCCGGCACATGGCTTAACAGGACGCAATAGCCGCAGGCTTCTGCGTGATCGACCATTGTCAGTCCTGGCGAATGAGCGTGATCCGCCATGCCGCTATGCATGGACATATCGTGATGATGTTGGGAATGGGATGGCGGAGCGGCGTCAGTAATCCGGGTGTTATGGAGAGATATCGAAATCAGCGGCGCGACAACGATCAACAGCATGGCAAACAGCGCTGCCCATGCCGCTCGTTTCGTGTTGTGTGATTGCGCTAAACCGATCGTCACATCCCCTCCAGAAGAGAGGACATTGTAAATGATTTGCATCCAGAAGGTTAATGAAAACGTTCCTTCAAAACTTAAAAGCTGCTTTTAGAAAGCAGCTTTTTTACATTACGGTTTTATTACGCGGTTTAAATTTGCTTAAAGCAAAGCAGCCCTTAACGACAAACCTTTTTTGAACGGCTGATGCTGCCATCATTACAGACAAACTTACCGTCAGCAGTACAGTGCGAGACGCCGCCTTTTGATTTAGAACAGGGGTAGTTAGCCGCATTACTGAATGATGAGGTAGCCAATAAAGCTAAAAAAAGAGGGAGGAGAGTGAATGCCCGAACTTTCATCAATAGCGTTCCTTGTTAAAGTTATCCAACCAGAGCTGGCCAATTAACGCTTTTACTATTGCTCTTTATCAAAAAGCGTTCATGGCTCATTAACTCCATTTTTCATCGCATCCGCATAATGCTTCACTAACTCCGCAGTTTCCTTGCTGTGCCGCACAAACTCGCCAAGCGTATAAAGCCCATTCCTGCTGAGATCACCCCCTACCAGCAGACAGCCAGGCACAAAATAGATTTGTCCGGCCTGAAAGAGTTCGCAGGTAATATTTTTCAAACAGCGTTCATTTCTGGTAATAAATGCTCGTACCTACTCCTAAGATATTTTGTTCTGGGAAATAAACAAATTGCCATTCCAGTCGGTGCTGACGATGGTCAGATTCATCAAAAAAGTATTCGCGAGAACACGCTGTTTTTTGACTTTGCAGGCATAGTAGCCAATAAATACGATGAATAACCCGTAAAAAAACAAGGGGCTGGCATAACGCCAACCCCTTGTATTTGCACTAACTTATTGGATGTCGCTTAAGCGAATCTTAGTTCAGGCGCTCTTTAATACGAGCTGCCTTACCAGTACGCTCACGCAGGTAGTACAGTTTAGCTTTGCGAACGGCACCACGACGTTTAACAGCGATGCTGTCAACAACCGGTGAGTGAGTCTGGAATACACGCTCAACACCTTCGCCGTTGGAAATTTTACGAACAGTGAATGCAGAGTGCAGACCGCGGTTACGGATAGCGATAACCACGCCCTCAAATGCCTGCAGACGTTTTTTGGAACCTTCAACAACCCATACTTTCACTTCCACGGTGTCACCCGGACGGAAGGAAGGTACGTCCTGCTTCATCTGCTCTTGTTCAATTTGCTTGATAATGTTGCTCATAATTTAATCTCTTATCCTGGGTAAACTGATGTATCGGGGGCTTACGCCATCCCATCATGTTTATACACTTCGCCCTTCAGGTTGCCTCTTCGTTGGCTACCTTCATTCACCTCGGTTACTTACCTGAGTAAGTTCCTGAGGATTCATTCAGTTGCCGCTTCGATGCATCCTGAACGCTCTCGTGTATATGTTGCTGTTGCGCGTGTTCACTTTTGAACTCCGCCAGCAACCTTGCTTGCTCTTCAGTCAGAGCCAGGTTTTCCAAAAGTTCAGGTCTTCTAAGCCAGGTTCGACCCAGTTGCTGCTTCAAACGCCAGCGACGGATTTCAGCGTGGTTACCCGACAGCAATACTGCCGGTACGTCCATCCCTTCCAGTACTTCAGGACGGGTGTAGTGTGGGCAATCCAGCAACCCGTCAGCAAATGAATCTTCAATTGCTGATGCTTCGTGACCCAGCACCCCCGGAATAAACCGGGCGACCGAGTCAATCAGCGTCATTGCTGGTAACTCACCACCGCTGAGAACGTAATCGCCGATTGACCATTCTTCGTCAATTTCGGTTTGGATCACGCGCTCATCAATCCCTTCGTAACGGCCACAAACCAGAATTAACTTCTCGTTTGTCGCTAACTCACTGACGCCTTCTTGATCAAGCTTGCGTCCCTGAGGTGAAAGGTAGACTACCTTCGCGCCTTCGCCCGCCGCAGCTTTTGCGGCATGAATAGCATCCCGTAAGGGCTGCACCATCATTAACATCCCCGGTCCGCCGCCGTAAGGACGATCGTCCACGGTACGGTGCCGGTCATGAGTGAAATCACGCGGACTCCAGCTCTGGATGCTCAGCAGGCCATTTTTTACTGCCCGGCCAGTTACCCCGTAATCGGTAATTGCGCGGAACATCTCAGGAAACAGGCTAATTATGCCAATCCACATAGCGCCGTCTTTTACCGTATTCAGAAGTATTTAAAAACCAGGATCCCAATCTACTTCAATGGTTTGAGTAGCGAGATCGACTTTCTTGATAACCTGCCCATCGAGGAACGGAACCAACCGCTCCTTGATGCCGAACGCATCTTTCAGGTTTGCTTTGATGACGAGAACGTCATTCGACCCGGTTTCCATCATGTCAATGACTTTACCGAGCTGATATCCCTGTGTGGTCACTACCTGGCAACCGATAAGGTCTTTCCAGTAGTAGGTACCGTCTTCGAGACTGGGCAGTTGCGTTGAATCGACCACAATTTCGCAATTGGTAAGTAGATTCGCGGCATCCCGATCGTCAACGCCTTTCAGCTTGATGATCAGATCCTGATTGTGGTGCTTCCAGCTTTCCAGCTGTACTGGCTGCCACTGACCCGCCTTCTGGATAAACCAGGGCTGATAGTCAAAAATGCTTTCAGCGTCTTCGGTGGAGGAAAACACTCTGAGCCAACCACGGATCCCGTAGCAGGAGCCCATTTTCCCGAGAACAATTGGGTTAACAGGTGCCTTTGCGGTTTCTTGCTTGCTCATCATGACCACCGTGACAGATTAAGCTGCTTTTTTTGCTGCTTTGATCAGCGCGGAAACGCGATCGGAAACGGTAGCGCCCTGGCCAACCCAGTGCTCAATGCGGTCCAGATCCAGGCGGGTGCCTTCTTCTTTTTCGCTGGCGATCGGGTTGAAGAAACCAACGCGCTCAATGAAGCGACCGTTGCGTGCATTACGGCTGTCGGTCACGACAACCTGGTAGAACGGACGCTTTTTCGCGCCGTGACGTGCTAAACGAATAGTTACCATAACATCCTCTATAGTGAATAAAACACCAGGCCCCCTCGAGGGAAGGGGCCCGGTGTCATATTAAAAGCCCGAAAATTTTACTCATTTTCAGCTAAAAAGCAATCAGCAGATGAGATTCGGTGAGATTAAACGAGCTGAAGGGCTAAAGGCCGTCGGCGGTGCGGCCAGTTTGGCGACGGCGTGCGCGCAGCCGCCGGAGCATACACGCAGTACGTGACGGTGGCGAGCACACCCCGGCGTCAAAATGGCAAACAAGCCAGGCCGTTATCTTCCCGGGAAGCCTGGCGGCATCATCCCTTTCATCCCCCGCATCATCTTCGCCATCCCGCCCTTCTTCATTTTCTTCATCATGCGCTGCATGTCGTCGAACTGTTTCAGAAGGCGGTTAACGTCCTGCACCTGCATACCGCAACCGGCAGCGATGCGGCGCTTGCGGGAGCCTTTAATGATATCGGGGTTGGCGCGCTCTTTCAGCGTCATGGAGCTGATGATGGCTTCCATACGCACCAGCACTTTGTCATCCATCTGGGACTTCACGTTATCCGGGATCTGCCCCATGCCCGGCAGCTTGCCCATCAGGCTCGCCATGCCGCCCATGTTTTTCATCTGCTTGAGCTGCTCAAGGAAGTCGTTCAGGTCGAAGCCGTCGCCTTTCTTCAGCTTATTGGCAAGTTTCTCCGCCTGAGCGCGGTCAACCTTGCTTTCGATATCTTCGATCAGCGACAGCACATCGCCCATGCCGAGAATACGCGAGGCAATACGGTCCGGGTGGAACGGCTCCAGCGCTTCGGTTTTTTCGCCGACGCCGAGGAATTTGATCGGCTTACCGGTAATGTGGCGAATAGAAAGCGCCGCACCGCCACGGGCATCGCCGTCGACTTTAGTCAGCACCACCCCAGTCAGCGGCAGCGCTTCGTTGAACGCCTTCGCGGTGTTCGCCGCATCCTGACCGGTCATGGCGTCGACCACAAACAGGGTTTCTACCGGATTAATCGCGGCATGAACCTGTTTGATCTCGTCCATCATCGCTTCATCGACGTGCAAACGACCGGCGGTATCCACCAGCAGCACATCGTAGAATTTCAGTTTGGCTTCTTTCAGCGCCGCGTTAACGATATCGACCGGCTTCTGCGCCACATCGGACGGGAAGAAATCTACGTTAACCTGCTGCGCCAGGGTTTCCAGCTGTTTGATCGCCGCCGGGCGATACACGTCAGCAGAAACCACCATCACCTTTTTCTTGTGCTTTTCGCGCAAGAATTTCCCGAGCTTACCGACGCTGGTGGTTTTACCCGCACCCTGCAGGCCCGCCATCAGCACCACCGCAGGCGGTTGCGCCGCGAGGTTCAGCGACTGGTTCTCTTCGCCCATCGCCGAAACCAGTTCGTTACGGACGATTTTGACGAATTCCTGGCCTGGGGTCAGGCTTTTATTCACTTCATGACCAACCGCTTTTTCTTTCACGCGATTGATAAATTCACGCACTACCGGCAGCGCCACGTCGGCTTCCAGCAGCGCCATGCGCACTTCGCGCAGGGTTTCTTTGATGTTGTCTTCGGTCAGGCGTCCGCGGCCGCTGATATTGCGCAGCGTACGCGACAAACGATCGGTTAAATTATCAAACATGGTCTTTTGCCTAAGAGGTCACATTAAGGCCGCCACAGCGACTCTGATTCAGAATGGGTCGGAGTATAACACGATCGGTGTATTGAGTGTGTTCCAACGGTTGGAGCCTGAGTCACGTAACGGTATACTGATCCACTTTCCTTTCTGGCGAATGAACGACACCCTTATATGCCTTTTTTCGCACTACTTGCGCTCGTCGCTTACTCCATCAGCCTGGCGCTGATTATTCCTGGCCTGCTTCGAAAGAACAGCGCATGGCGCCGTATCGCCATTATTTCCGCAGTGATTGCGCTGATAAGCCACGGCCTTGCGCTGGAAGCGCGGATATTCCCGGCAGACGGCTCCGGTCAAAACCTCAGCCTGCTTAACGTCGGCTCTCTGGTGAGCCTGCTGATTTGTACCGTAATGACGATTGTCGCCTCGCGCAATCGCGGCTGGCTGCTGCTGCCTATCGTTTACGCCTTTGCGCTAATCAATCTGGCGTTCGCCAGCTTTATGCCCAACGAATTTATCACCCATCTCGAAACCACACCGGGGATGATGGTGCATATTGGGCTGTCGCTGTTTGCCTACGCCACGCTGATCATCGCCGCACTGTATGCGCTACAGCTGGCGTGGATCGATTATCAGCTTAAGCATAAAAAGCTGGCGTTCAATAATGAAATGCCGCCGCTTATGACCATTGAGCGTAAAATGTTCCACATCACCCAGGTGGGCGTGGTGCTGCTGACACTGACACTCTGCACTGGTCTGTTCTATATGCATAACCTGTTTAGCCTGGAAAATATCGACAAAGCCGTGCTGTCGATTATCGCCTGGTTTGTGTACATCATTTTACTCTGGGGCCATTTCCATGAAGGCTGGCGCGGGCGTCGCGTCGTATGGTTTAACGTGGCGGGTGCGGCCTTATTAACGCTGGCTTACTTCGGCAGCCGCGTTATACAGGAATTCGCTGGCTAACTAAGGATCTCTCCTGGAACATATCTCAACTACCACATTAATCGTCTCCCTGATCGTAATGGTCGTGGTTTCAGCCTACTTTTCAGGCTCGGAAACCGGCATGATGACGCTTAACCGCTACCGGTTGCGTCATCTTGCCAAACAGGGCAACCGCGCCGCCCGGCGCGTTGAAAAGCTGCTGCGCAAACCTGACCGCCTGATTAGCCTGGTGCTGATCGGCAACAACCTGGTCAATATTCTCGCCTCAGCCATCGCCACCATCGTCGGCATGCGTCTGTACGGTAACGCGGGTGTGGCTATTGCTACTGGCGTGCTCACCTTCGTGGTGCTGGTGTTCGCCGAAGTGCTGCCGAAAACCATCGCCGCGCTGTATCCCGAAAAGGTCGCTTTTCCCAGTAGCGTCCTGCTTGGCCCGCTGCAAATTATAATGATGCCGCTGGTCTGGCTACTGAATACCGTCACGCGCATTCTGATGCGCATGGTCGGGATTAAAGTGGATAACGTAGTAAGCACGGCGCTGAGCAAAGACGAGCTGCGCACCATCGTGAATGAATCCCGCTCGCAGATTTCCCGGCGCAATCAGGACATGCTGCTGTCGGTGCTGGATCTTGAAAAAGTCAGCGTCAACGACATCATGGTGCCGCGCAACGACATCGTCGGCATTGATATTAATGACGACTGGAAATCTATCGTGCGCCAGCTTACGCATTCGCCCCATGGCCGCATCGTGCTGTATAGGGACTCGCTGGACGACGCCATCAGCATGTTGCGGGTGCGCGAAGCGTACCGGTTGATGACCGAGAAGCAGGAGTTCACCAAAGAAACGCTGCTGCGCGCTGCCGATGAAATTTATTTCGTGCCGGAAGGTACGCCGCTCAGCACGCAGTTGATCAAATTCCAGCGTAATAAAAAGAAAGTTGGCCTGGTGGTGGATGAGTACGGCGATATCCAGGGACTGGTGACCGTAGAAGATATTCTGGAAGAGATCGTCGGAGACTTCACCACCTCTATGTCGCCCACCCTCGCGGAAGAAGTCACGCCGCAGAATGACGGGTCGGTGATTATCGAAGGCGGCGCCAACATTCGCGAAATCAACAAAGCGTTCAACTGGCATCTGCCGGAAGAGGAAGCACGCACCATCAACGGCATGCTGTTGGAGGTGCTGGAAGAGATACCTGCGAACGGTACCCGGGTGCGCATCGCCCAGTACGATGTCGATATTCTGGATGTACAGGAAAATATGATCCGTCAGGTGCGAGTCATTCCGGTCAAACCGTTACGCCAGAGCGTAGAAGAATAAAAAAACCCGCCAGTCGGCTAACACCGTTCACTTAAGATGTTTTGAGTAGGCGTGTCAGGGGTACGAAAGAGCGTGCCATCAACGGCAAACAGGCGCAGGCCGTGCCAGAGGTCATCCTTGTCTTCCTGCTGAGTCCAGTGGCTGGCCGTCAGGGTGAAGAGTTCGCGAAGCGGTTCATCGCTGAGCCGCTGACGGGCCTGGCCAATGGAGCTGGCGGCGAGGGTCTCCCCCTCCTGAGGACGAGGTCGAGTTATGTCACGACATCCGTGATGGGACGGTCGCGGTACAGGCCCATGCCCACAATCAGCCAGACCACGAGTTCTGCGGGAAGCTTACGTTTACGGATACTGGCTTTATTCGTGGAATCAAGAACCTGAGAAATCCACTCAAGCGGGATAGCACGCTGAAAACAGGAAAGTGAAGCGGGTTCAGCCCAGGTCTGTGTATCGTCAAGCCAGGTCGAAAGCATAAAAAAGCCCCATCAGAGAATTGATGAGGCTATTGTCACTTACCCGCCGGATCGTTCAACCGATCATTTTGCTTAACCGATCGGTGTTACGCACAAGGCGGGTTTTTCATTAGGGTCAGGCTTTCGCCTTCGCCACGGTCACCATCGCGGCGCGAATAGTGCGGCCATTCAGGGTGTAGCCTTTCTGCATCACCATCAGCACATTGCCTGGCGCGACGTCTTCTGACTCCACCATAGCAATCGCCTGATGTACGTTCGGATCGAGCGGAACGCCAGTATCGGCAATCACTTCCACACCGAACTTACGCACCACATCCAGCATGGATTTCAGGGTCAGCTCGATGCCTTCAATCATGGCGCTCATATCCGGGTTGGCTTTATCCGCCACTTCCAGCGCGCGATCCAGGCTGTCGATAACCGGCAGCAGTTCGTTGACGAATTTCTCAAGCGCAAATTTATGCGCTTTTTCAACATCCTGCTCGGTGCGGCGACGCATGTTGTCGACTTCGGCTTTAGAACGTAACACCGCGTCACGCTCGCGCTGTTGAACTTCCGCTAGCTGCGCCTGCAGGTTAGCAATCTGTTCATCGCGCGGATCCACCTGTTCAGCTGTTTCTGCGGTTTCCACGTCTACCGCCTCGTGCTGTTCCGTGATGACCTCTTCCGGGGCTTGCCCGTCAGGCGTTTTCTGTTCTTTACTACTCATGAAATTCTCCGCGTTTCTTAGCATTCAACTCGCTGGTTCGCTTATTATGGGGATCAGTTTACGGGTTTCAAGGGAACCGGGCAGATTGTCGCTGGCTAAATCACAAAGGATCACCAGAAAATGAATAAACATTTCAATTGCATTGGTATTGTTGGGCATCCCCGTCACCCAACCGCGCTCACCACGCATGAAATGCTCTGGCGATGGCTTAGTGAAAAAGGCTATGAAGTCATTATTGAGCAACAAATTGCGCATGAGCTCAAGCTTAAAGGCGTCAAAACTGGCACGCTGGCAGAAATAGGTCAACAGGCCGATCTCGCCGTCGTGGTCGGAGGGGACGGCAATATGCTGGGTGCAGCGCGGGTTCTGGCGCGTTATGACATCAAAGTCATCGGCATCAACCGCGGCAATCTCGGCTTCCTTACCGATCTGGACCCGGACAACGCCCAGCAGCAGTTGGCGGACGTGCTCGAGGGGCATTACATCGCAGAAAAACGCTTTTTGCTGGAAACCCAGGTATGCCAACAGGATTGCCAGAAGCGCATCAGTACCGCCATCAACGAAGTGGTGCTGCATCCCGGCAAAGTGGCGCATATGATCGAATTTGAAGTTTATATTGACGAGAAATTCGCGTTTTCCCAGCGCTCCGACGGGTTAATTATTTCCACGCCGACCGGCTCAACCGCCTATTCGCTTTCCGCAGGTGGGCCGATCCTGACGCCATCCTTAGACGCCATTACCTTAGTGCCGATGTTCCCGCACACGCTTTCCGCGCGCCCGCTGGTGATTAACAGCAGCAGTACCATCCGGCTGCGTTTTTCGCATATGAGTAGCGATCTGGAAGTGAGCTGCGACAGCCAAATCGCCTTGCCGATTCAGGAAGGCGAAGACGTTTTGATCCGCCGCTGCGACTATCACCTAAATCTTATCCATCCTAAAGATTACAGCTATTTCAACACGCTAAGCTCTAAGCTGGGGTGGTCAAAAAAATTATTCTGAAACCGCACTCCCCTCTTTACTGTATAAGGAACCCGTATATACTGTATGCATAAACAGCAATGTTCTTTTATACAGGAAAGCGGTTATGCTGGCACAACTGACCATCAGCAATTTCGCTATTGTTCGTGAACTTGAAATCGACTTTCATGGCGGGATGACCGCCATTACGGGTGAAACCGGCGCGGGTAAATCCATAGCGATTGACGCGCTGGGCCTGTGCCTGGGCGGCCGCGCAGAAGCCGATATGGTGCGCGCAGGCGCATCGCGCGCTGATCTGTGCGCCCGTTTCTCGTTAAAAGACACGCCTGCCGCCCTGCGCTGGCTGGAAGAAAACCAGCTTGAAGACGGAAGTGAGTGCCTGCTTCGCCGCGTTATCAGCAGCGATGGGCGCTCGCGCGGCTTTATCAACGGCACCGCGGTTCCTTTGTCTCAGTTGCGCGAACTCGGTCAGTTGCTGATTCAAATCCATGGTCAGCATGCCCATCAACTGCTGCTTAAGCCTGAGCATCAACGCACGCTGCTGGACGGCTACGCCGGTGAGCATGCGCTTACTCAGCAAATGGCCCAGCACTATCGCCAGTGGCATCAAAGCTGCCGCGATCTGGCGACCCACCGGCAACAGAGCCAGGATCGCGCCGCGCGCGCCGAACTGCTGCAATATCAATTAAAAGAGCTAAATGAATTCGCCCCGCAGCCGGGCGAGTATGAGCAGATTGATGCGGAATACAAACGGCTGGCAAATAGCGGCCAGTTGCTCTCTTCCGGGCAACAGGCGCTCCAACTGATTGCCGATGGTGAAGACGCCAATATTCAAAGCCAGCTTTACTCGGCCCGCCAGCTGCTTGTTGAGCTGGTCGGCATGGATGAAAAGCTGTCCGGCGTACTGGATATGCTGGAAGAAGCGGCGATTCAGTTAACCGAAGCCGGTGATGAACTGCGCCACTACTGCGATCGCCTGGATATGGACCCGAATCGCCTGTATGAACTGGAGCAACGCCTTTCCCGCCAAATCAACCTGGCGCGTAAGCACCGTATCGCGCCAGAAGCGCTGCCCGCCTTTCATCAAAGCCTGTTGGATGAGCAAGCCCTGCTTGATGGCCAGGCCGATTCGCTGGAAGCCTTAACGGAAGCGGTGGCCGTGCATCATAAGCTGGCGCTGGAAACCGCTAAAAAACTGCATGACAGCCGCCGCGCCTACGCCAGCGAGCTGAGCCAGTTAATTACTGAAAGTATGCACTTACTTTCCATGCCGCATGGCCGCTTGAGCATTGAAGTCGTGTTTGAAGAAAACCACCTGACCGCCGATGGCGCTGACCGGATCGATTTCCGCGTTACCACCAACCCAGGCCAGCCATTACAGCCCCTGGCGAAAGTGGCATCCGGTGGCGAACTTTCCCGTATCGCGCTGGCGATTCAGGTGATCACTGCCCGTAAGATGGAAACCCCGGCGCTGATTTTCGATGAAGTGGACGTGGGCATCAGCGGCCCGACGGCAGCGATTGTCGGCAAAATGCTGCGTCAGCTTGGCGAATCCACCCAAGTCATGTGCGTTACCCATCTTCCGCAGGTGGCGGGCTGTGGGCATCAGCATTTCTTTGTCAGCAAAGAAACTGACGGCGCGATGACGGAAACCCACATGCAGCCGTTGGATAAACGCGCTCGCTTGCAGGAACTGGCGCGTTTGCTGGGCGGCAGTGAAGTGACCCGCAATACTCTGGCGAACGCCCGCGAACTGTTAGCCGCTTGATTCATTTACCGGCGGCGCGCGAGACAATGGCGCGCCGCTGGTTAAATTGTCGCCAACTGTTTCAGTGAAAATCCGTTATAACGACTTTTCACTAACTTTTTTCCACTCTCGCGGTCATAGTGAAGCGCCTAAGGTTTTAAACTGGCTGAAGGTTTATTATCATCGGCAAATTATCCATGAGCCACAAACTGCTCGGGCCCGAAAAGGAATCACATGACTATGCGCTGTAAAACGCTGACTGCTGCTGCGGCGGCCCTTCTGATGCTGACCGCTGGTTGTTCCACTCTGGAACGAGTGGTGTACCGCCCGGACATCAACCAGGGTAACTACCTGACCACCAACGACGTATCGAAAATTCGCGTCGGGATGACACAACAGCAGGTTGCGTATGCACTTGGCACCCCAATGATGAGCGACCCGTTCGGCACCAATACCTGGTTCTACGTGTTCCGTCAGCAACCGGGCCATGAAAACGTCACTCAGCAAACGCTGACCCTGACCTTTAACAGCAGCGGTGTGCTGACCAATATTGATAACAAACCCGCGCTAACCAAATAACGCGTTAAAAAGGTGCCAGATGGCGCCTTTTTTTATGGGATGAACATCGTGTCTGTACCGGAGAATAAACAGCAGTTGCTGGCGGCGATGAATAAAAACTGGGATGCGTTACAGAAAAAACTCAGCCGTGTTCCCGCCGACCAGGTTTTTATCGCGCAACTCGACGGCCACGCCAGCGGCACACAAATGAGCGTGGCGAATCTGGTGAGCTACTTAATCGGCTGGGGAGAACAGGTGCTGTACTGGCATCAGCAGGAACGCGCCGGGCAAAATATCGATTTCCCCGCAAGCGGTTATAAATGGAATGAACTCGGCAAACTGGCACAAAAATACTATGCCGATTACGCCACTCTCACCTCATGGCCCGCGTTACTTGAAAAGCACGCACAAACCCATCAAAAGCTGGTTGAACTGATAGAAAGCTATAGCGATGAGGCGCTATACGGCGTTGCCTGGTACAACAGTTGGACGCGGGGACGCATGATCCAGTTCAATACGGTGTCGCCGTATAAAAATGCCGCCACGCGATTGAACGCCATACTCAAAAAGTGATGGCGCTATTTCTTCGCTGCCTTTTCCGCACGCTGACGGCGCAACTCTTTCGGGTCGGCGATTAACGGACGGTAAATTTCCACCCGGTCACCATCGGAGAGTACGTCGGTGAGTTTTACCGGCCTGCTGTAAATACCCACCTTATTTTTCGCCAGATCGATATCGGTGCGCAGCGCCAGCAGACCCGAAGCATGAATCGCCTGCTCGACCGTAGCGCCCTCTTCCAGCGTCACGCGCCGCAGATACTGCTTTTCCGGCAGCGCGTAAGCCACTTCAACGGCGATCTTAGCTGGCACTGTAAACCTCTTTTGCCCGGGCTGAAAACGCCTGAACCATACTGCCTGCCAGCTCTTTAAACACCCGGCCAAACGCCAGTTCAATCAGCTTGCTGGTAAATTCGAAATCAAGCTGGAACTCGATGCGGCACGCTTCGGGGCTGAGCGGGGTAAATTTCCAGCCGCCCATCAGGCGCTTAAACGGCCCGTCCACCAGATGCATTAAAATGCTCTGGTTGCTGGTCAGGGTATTACGGGTGGTGAACGTTTTGCTGATCCCTGCTTTCGAGACTTCCACCGCCGCGGTCATTTGCGTCGCGGAGGATTCAAGTACCCTGCTGCCCACGCAGCCTGGTAAAAATTCGGGATAGGACTTCACATCATTCACTAATTGGTACATCTGCTCGGCGCTGTATGGTACCAGGGCAGTGCGGCTAATCTGAGGCATAGCGTTTCCTGTCGTTCTGCAACCTGCCAAGAATAGCATTTATCCTGGGTGAAACAAAAACTCTCAGGCCTAAGACGTGCTACTATAACGGCTTTCCGCCCCTCAGGATGGGGTGCCTTTTTTACGGATACTGAGTGCCATTATGACGAAGAAAAAAGCACACAAACCGGGTTCTGCCACTATCGCGCTGAATAAACGCGCCCGTCACGAATACTTCATTGAAGACGAATTTGAAGCTGGCCTCGCCCTTCAGGGCTGGGAAGTAAAATCCTTACGCGCCGGAAAGGCTAACATCGGTGATAGTTATGTGATCCTCAAAGATGGCGAAGCCTATCTGTTTGGTGCGAACTTTACGCCGCTGAACGTCGCGTCAAGCCATGTGGTCTGCGACCCGACGCGTACCCGTAAGCTGCTATTGAATCAGCGCGAACTTGATAATCTGTATGGTCGTATTAACCGCGATGGCTACACCGTGGTCGCTCTGTCGCTGTACTGGAAGAACGCCTGGTGCAAAGTCAAAATCGGCGTGGCGAAAGGTAAAAAACAGCACGACAAGCGCTCGGATGTCAAAGAGCGTGAATGGCAGGTAGATAAAGCCCGCATTATGAAAAACGCGGGCCGCTAATTTCCTGAATCCCAACCCTACGGTTGGGATTTTTATTACCGCTCCCTTAACGCCTCTTTCACCTTGTTCAGCGGCTTGATTAAGTAATCAAGCACCGTTTTCTGCCCGGTCTTAATCTCCACGCTCGCCACCATCCCCGGCAAAATCGGGAAGCGTTTGCCGCTGCGGTTTTCCAGCTCCGCATGATCGGTACGCACATATACTCGGTAGTAAAACTGATCGCGCTGCACTTCGTCCTGAAGAGTATCCGGCGACACGATTTCCACTCTGCCATCCAGGTTGCCATAGATAGACGAATCATAGGCCGTGATTTTGACCGTCGCGGGCAGGCCGGGTCGGATATAAGCGATATCGCGCGGGTTAATGCGCGTTTCGATCAGTAGCTTGTCCTCCAGCGGCACAATCTCCATCAATTTGCCGCCCGGCTGAAGTACGCCGCCCACGGTGGTCACCTGGATGTCTTTCACCACCCCGCGCACCGGCGAATAGAGCGTGGCGCGATCCAGCTGATCGGCTTTACCCGCCATCGCCTGGATCTGGGCATCCAGATCGGCATCGTTCTTCACCTGCTCTTCCCTGGCGCGCACCGCGTACTGGTTACGCGCTTCGTCGATCTTACCGCGCAGCTCGGCCACCTGACGTTGCAGACGGATCACTTCCACCTGGCCCGCTGCCCCTTTCGCTACCAGCGGCTGGGTCATGCGGATTTCGGCATTGATCAGCTCCAGCGTCTTTTGCAGGTTGGAAACCGTCTCATTGAGATTACGCCGCCGCGATTCATAAAGCTGACGTTCGCGCACCACCAGGTTTGGCTCGCGCATCGACTCCTCGCTGAATTTCAACGGCTCGCCGGTGAGTTCGGCGCGCAGCCGCTCGCTGGAAGCCCGCAACGCTCTGGCCCGCGCCGCCGCTTCGCCGTAGTTGGACTGAAAACGGGTCGGGTCGAGCCGTGCCAGCATCTGGCCCTGCTCGACGATATCCCCCTCTTGCACCAGCAGCGCATTGACAATCCCGCCGTCGAGGCTCTCTATCACCTGCGCATGGCTGGACGGCGTCACTTTACCGGTGCCGACGGTCACTTCATCCAGCATGGCGAACCACGCCCAGACAAAAAACACCACCAGGCCAATCAGCGACAGCCAGATCACCGACGAGTAAAAGCGCCCCTGACGCGCCAGATCTTCCTCAAGCGTAAGTTGACTCATCCTGTTTCCTTAAGCGATGGACGCCACATTGCTGTTACGTTGGGCAGTTTTGAGGATCTGATCGCGCGGCCCGTCCGCCACTACCTGGCCGTTATCCATTACGATCACCCGGTCCACCAGCGCCAGCAGTGCCGGGCGATGAGTGACCAGCACCAGGGTGCGGCCCGTCAGCCACTGGTGCAGTTGGCGGATAATCAGGTTTTCCAGTTGCTCATCCATGTTCGCCGTGGGTTCGTCCATCAGCACGATTTGCGGATTACGGACGATCAGCCGGCTCAGCAGCACCATTTGCCGCTGGCCGCCGGAAAGCCCGCGCCCGCCTTCGTTAATCAGCCGGTCAAGGCTGGCGGCGTCCTGCTGCACCATATTGAGCGCCCCGCTGATGCGCAGCGCCTGCAACAGCTCCGCCTCGGTGGCGTGCGGGTGACCGAGCATCAGGTTCTGGCGCAGGGTGCCGAAAAACAGCCTGGAATCCTGCGACAGGTAGCCCACCTGGCGGCGCACGTCGTTAGGGTCGATATGCGCCAAATCCACGCCATCGATAATCACTTTGCCTTTTCCCGGCTGCGCCTGGCCGCTGAGCAATTTCAGCAGCGTCGATTTACCGGCGCCGACTTTGCCTAAAATCGCTACCCGCTCGCCGGGTTTGATCTCCAGCTTGCCGATGGACAGCGCGCGGTCGCCCTTTTCTTCGTCGTAGCTGTATTGCGCATTCTGGAACTGGTAATGCCCGGCCAGCACCGGGCAATGCGCCATCTTGCGGGAGGCTTCGCGATCCAGCGGTTTTTTCAGCAGTTCGTTCAGCCCGCTCATGGCGGTTTTGGCGTGTTGCCAGCGGGAGAACACCATGGTCAGTTGCATCAGCGGCGCGAGGGTGCGCGACGAGAGCAGACTGCACGCCACCAGCGTCCCGGTAGTGATTTGCCCGTCAAGCACCAGATAGCTGCCGAACACCAGCATTCCGGCGTAGGTGATTTGCTGCACGGTGGAGGCCCAGCCGCTCAGGCGCGCGCCCCAGATGCGCTGCTTCATGCCGATGCTGGTGCCTACATGGTGGGTATGTTCCCACTGGCGCTGAAAGTACGGTTCCGCCTGTAATGCCTTGATGTCCTCCACCCCCTCGATGGATTCCACCAGCACCGCATTGCGGATCGCGCTCTCGCGCATCCCTTCTTTGGCAAGCTTCGCCATCGGCCACTGGATCAGAATCCCTGGGATCACAATCAGCGGGATCGCCAGTAACGGGATCGCCACCAGCGGCCCACCCACCAGTGCCATAATGCCGAGAAACAGCAGCACGAACGGAATATCCATCGCCGCCCCCACAGTGGTGGAGGTCAGCAGTTCGCGCACCTGATCGATTTCCCGCAACTGTGAAATAAACGATCCGGTGGATTTCGGGCGGGCATCGTTTTTGATCGCCATCGCCCTGGCGAAAAACAGCGACGAGACCTGCAAATCGATATGCTTGCCCATAATGTCCGACACGTGGGTGCGCGCCAGGCGGATAAAGAATTCCAGCAGCGCCGCCATCAGCACCCCGAAGAACAGCACCCACAGGGTTGGGAAGGACTGCGCCGGGATCACCCGGTCGTAAACCTGCATTGAAAACAAAATCCCCCCCAGCGCCAGCACATTGCCCACCACCGATGCCAGCGAGATTTCCGCCAGCTTGCGGCCTGCGTGACGGAAATGCCGCCAGAACCAGTGCGGCTCCCAGGCCTGGGCGAACTCATCAATACGCGGGTCGTGGCTGCGGGCGGCAATACCGATCATCACCACCTGATCCTGTAACCGTTCCAGCAGCGTTTCCAGCGCCTCTTCGCGCACCAGATCGCCGCCATTGCTCACCCAGTAACTGGCAAGGCCGTCGCCGTCCAGCGCCTCAATAAGCACCAGGTTGCCGTCCTGGCCTGGCACAATCACCGGCAAATTTTGCGGGCTCCAGCGCATCCGGTCGCGGGGCATCATTTGAATTTGTAATCCCATTAACCCTGCCATGCGGGAAAGCCGCTGGGAAAGCGGCAAGTTTTCAAACCAGCGCATTTGCTGGCGGACGGCAGGGGCATCGCTGGTCAGGCCAAAACGCCCTGCGGCGCGGGTCATGGCGGCTATCCAGGATGCGGTATCGGGCTGTTCCATACTGACTCCTTCACATGCGCTGCCTATAGCGACGGCAGGCTGTCTCCTGTTAAACGGGTGCGCTCGATGCCCAACATATCGAGCAAATTATCTACCGCTCCGGCGTAGCGCACGGCGGCATCCCAGGCGTCATACCGGGCGACGATGGTGGCGCTTTCCGCCGAAAACACATCCTGCTCAACGCTCAGCAAATCATTCAGGCTGCGCTTGCTTAACTGGTACTCGTCGCGGTACACCCCGCGCGCCTGGCCTGCGCTTAACAGTTGCAGCTCACCGGCCTGCTGGCGCTGCTGCGCGCCGGTTAAATCCGCCCAGGCGGTGGCGGCCTTTTGGTTGACGTCAAGCTTGCTGGCTTCTACCTGGGCGCGGGCGTTGGCCCGGTCGCCTTCGGCGGCATCCACCCTGGCGCTCACCGCGCCGCCCTGATACAGCGGCGCATCCACCACCAGCTGCACTTCATCATCCCAGTAGTCGCCATTGTCGTTCTGATAACGGGTACGCCCCGCCTGTACCGAAATAGTCGGGTAGTGCTGCGCCCTGGCCTGGCGGATGCGCTCTTCCGACGCCAGTTGCTTCGCCTGGGCGCTACGTACCGCGTTGTTCTGGTCGTAAGGCAGAGATTTGAGCGAGATTTTTTGCTTCATCAGATCATCAGGCAGGTCTGGCAGGTTGTCGGAGATCACCCCGGTCAGCACGCTGAGCGACGCCTGCGCCGAACGCATCTGCGCCTGATATTGTTCGTAGGTGGCGTTCATGGCGGCGATGCGCGTGCTGGCCTGCAACACGTCGGACTGGGAGCTCAGCCCCGCCCCGGCGCGCAGTTTTGCCATTTCGCGGACCGACTCCAGCGAACTGCGGTTGCGCTCAGCCGCTTTCGCCAGCGCCTGGTAGCGCTTGACCTGCAAATAGGATTGCAACGTTTCCATGCCGACCTGATTCAGGGTGGTGTACAGATCGTACTGATAAGCGGTCGACAGGTTTTCCTGTTCATCAATGCTGCCGCCGGTTTTGCCAAAATCCCATAGTAGCTGTTTCAGGTTGAGGCCCGCCGCCGCGTTGCTGTTCAGCGAACCCGCAGAGTCGGTACGGTGAGTACGTCCGGCATTGCCGGTGAGCGCAATTTGCGGAAACCAGGCGCTTTCCGCTTCGGAGAGATTGGCTTTCCCGACCTGTATTTGCGCCGAGGCCTGGGCGATTTTAGGGTTGCGGGCAAAGGCGCGCAGAATCGCTTCTTTAATGGTCAGCTGCGCCTGGAAGGCTTCGGTTGGCGCGGTTTGCCAGCGAAAGTCCTCTTGCGCCGCTGCGTTTGCCGCACTGCACAGCGCGACGGCGACCAGCAGCGCCGTCACCGTGCGTCGATACACCGGTTTTATCGTCATCGAATTCCACCTTGTAAAGCCGCCCGCAGGCGGCTGGTGATATTGTTAGAAATCATTCCCTCATCCCTGAGTTCCCGGCGTCCCTGCCTGTGTCGCCCGTTAAACCACGTTGACGTGTAACCCGTGTTGCACCAGCACATCCCCCAGGGTGTTGGACTGCGAGCTGTTGTGGTAAACATCAAACTGCACGCCGTCCACGTCTCGCTGCCCGCTGACCTGCCAGATATCTCCCTGCCCTTTCACCAGGTTCACCTGGTCGCCGTTACTGCCTTTGATCAGCAGATCGTCTTCCGGTTTGTCGGTGATGGTCAGCGCCTCGTTAAGATCGAGGGTGAGGGTATTGGTGCCGGACTGGCCCAAATCGAAAATTTCGATGTTGTGCAATTTGCCGGTCAGTGCGGTGAGGTCGAGAGTCATATTGATGCCGTCGAGCATCAGGGTATCGGTGCCCGCCCCCGCGTCGATAGACGTGAAGCCCAGCGTCGACAGGTGGATGGTGTCGTTACCCTCGCTGCCCTGAAGCGTCTCCCCGCTCTGGTACGTTCCGTCGGCCAGATCAATACTCACGCCGCCAATAGAGAAGCTGTTGAGTTCGCTTTCGGTGGGGGTTTGCGGTTCTGCAAATCCTGCCGCATCATCCCTCGCCACGGTAGCGGTTTGCTGTTCCTGAGTCGCCGCTGGTTCCTGCTGAACATCGGCGGTTACCGCCAGCAGCGAGAAGGTTTCCGCATCGGCCTGGGTCACGGTGAAGCCCGCTGGCGGCTCGGTGGAGATGAGATTGCCGCCCAGCCCTACATTCAGATAGCCCGTGTTGCCCGCCACATCGGTGGAGTAGATCGTCAACACGCTGGACAGCGACAGCAGTTGCAGAATATTCAGCCCCAGACCAAGATTCGCCGACCAGTTGCCGTTGGCATCGGTGATCGCTGTGGTGGTCACGGTGTTATTCAGCAGCGACAAGTGGACGACCGCGCCTGCGCCCAGATTACGGGAGCCACCGTTGAGGGTGAGCCCTTTCGTGAGCAAGGTCAGCAAGTTGAGCGATTGCAGCGCGTTAAAGGTCAGCTCCGGCGTGGTCAGTTTCACGGTCACGTCGGTGCTGGTGCGGGTCACGTTGCCGACGATGTCGGTGACCGCTACGCCCACTTTCAGCGCCCCGTTGGTCAGGCCGTTGAGAATGTTACTGCTCAACGCCAGCGACCAGGTGCCGTCCGGGTTCACCGTGGCGTTGTATGGCGTATTGCCGAGGGTGACGACCACGCTTGCGCCCCCGCCTGCGCCCGTGATCCGCCCGGTGAGGATCTGCCCGGAACTGGCTTCGCTCACGTTCAGGTAGCTGTCGTTGCCAAACAGCGAGGTCAGCGAGAGGGTCGGCAGAAGATGGGTAACGATGTTCAGCAACCCGCTGGTATTGGCGCTGTTGCCTGCGGCGTTGGTCAACGAGGCATTCACCGTCAGCGTGCCGTCCAGCAGTTGGCCGAGATCGGTTTGCGAAACCGGGATCGACCATTTACCGTCCGCGCCTACCGTGGCCTGGTAGGTTTTGCCGCCCAACAGGAGGTTAACCTGTGCGCCAATGGCGTTGGTGCTGCTACCGGTGATGACTTTCGCGCTCAGGATATCGGAGGCGTTCAGGCCGCCATCGCCAAACAGCGGGTCGAGGATAATCGACGGCAGCGCGGCGATGGACACCAGCAGGTTTTGCGTGCCCTGCGCCACGTTGCCCACCACGTCCTGGGCTGTCACCGAGATCAACTGGCTACCGTCCTGCAATCCCTGCAACAGCGCGCCCGGCAGCGACAACTGCCAACTGCCGTCCGCGGCAATGGTGGTGCGCAGCGCCAGCGGCCCAACGTTGACGGTAACCTGCGTGCCCGCCGCCAGATGGGTGGAACTGCCGCTGAGGATCTGGTTGGTCAGCAGGTCCGTCAGGCTCAGGCTGCCATCGCCGAACGGCGTATTGACGGTCAGCGTCGGTACGCCGTTGATAATGCTGTTCAGCACTTTATTGCCTGTCGCCACATTGCCTGCGGCATCCTGCACCGTCGCGGTAACGTTCAGCGCGCCATCCGGCAGCAGACGCAGTACGTCCGGCTGCACCTGCACTGACCAGACGCCATTATTGATAGTGGCTTCCAGCGGCGCGGAATTGCCGATCCTGACCAGCACCGTCCCGCTGGCGAGGTTAGCCACCGTTCCGCTAATGGTCTGGGCAACGCCGGTTTCCAGCGCGTTCAGCAAACCGTCACCGAACACGCTATCCACAATCACCGTCGGCAGATTAGCCAACCCGATGGTGATCGGCGCGCTGCCGGGCACTTGGCTGGTATTGCCGTTCGGGGTGGTAATGGTCACCGTTGGGGTAAATACGCCATCCGACAAGAGCGCCAGTTGAGCCGGACCGACGTTGATAGTAAACGCCCCGTCGCTGGCGACGACGCCCGCAAAGGTTCTGCCGCCAATCTCCACCGAGACGCTGGAGCCTGCCGGAGCATTCCCCACCAGCCCGCTGATGGTTTGGGTCGCCAGCGCGTCTACCGCGTTAAGCAGCCCATCGCCAAACATCGTCAGGGTATTTAGGACCGGTTGCAGCAGATCGAGACGCAGCGTGTTGTCCACTTCGGCGACGTTGCCGTTCTGGTCAGTCGCCGTAATGCTGACCGGAACCGTACCGCTGCCCACGGTTTGCAGAATATCGCGAACCTCTGGTGTTAACGCCACCGACCAGCGGCCATCCTCGCCGACCGTGGTGGTTAACAGCGGCGCATCGCCGATGCTGATATTGAGCGTCTGGCCCGCCAGCCCGGTCGCCGTACCGCTCACCAGCCCGGACAGCAAGTCAGGGATGCTGAGCGTGCCGTCGCCGAACAGCGGATCGAGCGCCAGGGACGGCAGATTACGCAGCGCCACGGTCAGATCGGTGGTGTTCGATACCACGTTGCCAAAGATATCGGTGACCGCCACGTGAAGCGCCGCCGTGCCGTCCGGCAGATTCGCCAGCACGTCCTGTGGCAGGGTCACGGCCCACTGGGTCCCGTTCAGCACAGCCCGATAAGTTTGCCCTGCCAGCGTAACCACCACATCCGCGACGTTTTCCACCGTGGACAGCGTCCCGGTCACCAGTTGATCGGTAGTGCTGTCCAGTACGTTGATAATATTGTCGCCAGCCGCAATCACATCGCCGATCACCGGCAGATCGCTGAGCGCCAGACGCACGTCGACGATCTCATTGGTGGTGTTGCCGTTGGCGTCGGTCACGTTCAGTTGCAGCGAAACCGTATCGGTAAGGATCTGCGTCCAGAGATCGGGCGGGAAGTCGATGGCAAAGCGGCCATCCGGCCCAACGGAGACCACCGGCAGCGTGATATCGGTGCCCAGTAACGTCGCCTCTACCGTTGCACCGCGATAATCCCCGGAGATGGTGCCCGTCAGGGTCTGGGTCAACAGCGATTCGGCAACGTTCAGGATGCCGTCTCCACCGATCAGATCTTCTACCAGCACGCCCAGGCCACGGTTAAGCGCCACGTTGAGCGCCACGTTATTGGTGGAGGTGTTGCCTGCCGCATCGGTGGAGGTAATGGAAATCACCTGTGCGCCGTCGAACAGCGACGTGAGATCCAGATCCGCCGAGTTAATCGTCCAGCGACCGTCTGCGTCAACCAGCGCTTCCGCGACCAGCGGCCCGACGCGCACCGTCACCGTTTCGCCCACGTCGCCACGGCCACTCAGCAGCACGCCAGGGATCGCCGTCGCCGTCGTCAGCAATGCAGGCACGCCCAGGGTGTCTACCACCAGCAGCGGCGCGTCTTTATCGACGGTAATTGGGCGCACTTCGGTGTCCGGGTTGCCCGCCGCATCGGTCATTGAGGCGGTGACATCCAGTGAGCCGTTCGGCAGCGCCGCGACCTGGGCGGGCGTCAGGGTAACGCTCCAGTTGCCTGCGCTGTCTACAGTGCTGTACAAGGTTTGTCCGTTCAGGGTGACCGTGACGGTACGGCCCTGTTCGCCAACCGCAGTACCGGCGATCGTCAACGGCTGATTGCTTTCGCTGGCGCTGATCACGTCATCGCCTGAGATTGGGTTAATAATCACCGTTGGCGGCGTGGTATCGACAATCACGCTGGTGTTGCCGACAGTGACCGGCTCGGCAACGGTAGTACCAATCACGGTATAGTCGGTCTGCGCCGCAAATACCGCCGACGGCACGGCGAGCGTCCAGTCCCCATTGGCGTCAATCACGGCGTTGCCGACCTCAACGCCGTTAACGGTAACGGTCACTTCCTGCCCGGCCTCAAAGCCGGTGGTCCGCCCGGAAATGGCTATTGTCTCGCCGCTCAGTTCGCTGGCGTTCAGGTAGCCATCCGTTCCCGGCGGGTTAAGGGTGACGCTGTATTCCGGCGGCTGGGTATTGATTGTAATTTCGATGGGATCGGATGCCGCCGGATTCTGGGCCCGATCGCTGACCGCCGCCGCAATGGTGGTAACGCCCGTCGTTAGCAGCGCCATTTGCTGCGGCGTCAGTTGCAATGACCAGCCGCCGCCAGGCTGCACGGTGGTGGTGTATTGCTGATCCCCCAGCGTCACCGTCACGGTTTGCCCTGCTTCCACATTGGTGGTGGTGCCGCGAAGGGTCTGGAGCTGCTGACTTTCGGCAAAGCTTAATTCGCCTTCGCCAAAGGGAAGCTCAACGGTGATGGTCGGCGGAATGATAGCAATGTTCACCGGTACGGTGGCGCTGCTGGTGTTGTCCGCGCCATCGGTAATGGTCACTACTACGCTTTGCGGGCCGTTCGGCACGCCATCCAGGCTATCCGGGCCAAGATTGAGCGTCCAGGTATTGCCGGACACGTCCGCCGTGAACGGTACGCCGCCAATGGTAACGATGACCGTGGTGTCTTCCGGCACGCCGGTAGTCAACGAGCCGCTCAGTTGGGTATTGCCATCCGACTCCGCCACGTTCACGTAGCCATCGCCAAAAATAGGGGTGTTGATGGCGACGGTGGGCGGCGTCAGCGCGGCGGTAAACGGCACCTCAAGCGGCGCCTGGTTGCCGTACTGATCCTCGGCAATCACGGTGATGGAGTGCGGGCCATTTGCCAGCGACTGCAACGCGCCCGCTGGCAGCGGTACGCTCCAGGCACCTTCCGGCGTTACGTTAGCCACATAGCGGGTGCCGTTCACATCAATGGTTACGGTGACGTACTGATTCGGCCCGGTGACGCCGGTAGTGCCGCTCAGGGTCAGTGGACCAGCGGCTTCGGCGATGTTCAGGAAATCATCATCGCCGAACAGGCTGGTGATCTGCGGCGTCGGCAACGCGGTCTGCACCTGATAACCAATGGTTTCGGTACTGGTGTTCAGCGCCGCATCGGTGACCAGCACGGTCATGATCGGCGTATCTCCCGCCGCCAGGCCAGTAAAGGCGCGGGTAGGCAGCGTCACGTTCCATTCCCCACGGGCGTTCACCGTACCGGTAAAATTATCGCCATTAAACGTCAGGGTGACGGTCTGGCCAGGTCCGGTGACACCCGTAGAACCCCGGATCACCTGCGGCGTCTGGGTTTCGGCGTAATTCAACACGCCGTCACCAAACGGGGTCATAAAGGTCGCGACTGGCAGGGTGTTGATCACCACGCCAAAACTGCTGTTGCCAGGGGAGGTATTGCCCGCCACATCGGTCACCACCACCGTCACCGGTAGCGTGCCATCCGGCAGCGCGTTTAGCTGTTCCGGCGTCAGCGGCAACGTCCAGCTACCGTCCGGGTTCACCATAGCAATCTGCGCCGGGCCGTTGTTAATGCTGACGGTCACGAGGGCGATTTCTTCCGCCGCCAGGCCCGTGTCGCCGCCCAGCGCCCCGCCCGCGTCCGCCTCATCGCTGTTCAGGGTGCCGTCGGTAAACGGCGGAGTCAGGGTCGGTACCGGCAGCGAGTCGGTGCGCACGTCGAAGTTTTGCGTCACGCTGGAGGCGTTATCTGCCTTGTCAGTTAGCGTGACGGTCAGGGGGTAAGAGCCATTTTCCAGGTTCTGAAGCAGCTCAGGCGGTAATTGCACAGTCCAGTTGCCCCGATCGTCCACTACGCCCTGGATCGGATCGAGGTCGCCAATCGTCACGACGACCGTTTGCCCGCTGCCGGTAAGTCCCGTGTTACCTGAAATAATCTGAGCGACGCCAGCCTCAGCTTGATTAAGATATAAATCATCCCCAAACAGCGCCAAAGGCAGCTCCGCTTGCGGGGCATCCAGCAGCAGTTCGACATTAACGCTGGTGCTGGCCTGGTTACCGAAAGCATCGGTGCCGCGGGCGGAAAGAAGATACTGACCGCTTACAAACGCATTAAGTTGATCGGCATCGATCGGCAATGTCCAGACGCCATCTGTCACCGTGGCATTTCCCAGCAGAGTGTCGCCAAGGTAAATGCCTACCTGCGCCCCATTATCAAAGCCAGTTGACGTCCCGGTGATGTCACCGCCTTCTGCCGCTTCAATGATGCCAATTAAATTATTGGTGAATACCGCGTCCAGCGTCAGGGTCGGTAGCACCGTGCCGACCTCAAGCGGCAGGGATTCACGGGTTTCGTTGCCTTGCGGATCGGTCACCACCACTTGCAGGTCATTCACGCCCTGATCGAGCGCTTTAAGATCCTGCGACGGCAGCGTCAGTTGCCAGTTGCCGTCGATCCCCGCCTGGGTGGTAAGGGTGTTGCCGTTGAGGGTCAGCGACACGGTTGATCCCGCTGTGGTCGTGCCAGTGAGCAGTTGATCGACGCCCGCTTCGGCGAGGTTCAGGCGGCCATCGGCGTAGAATCCTGTTTCATTGATGATGACGTCAGGGCCGGTGGTATCAACGGTTATCGGATAGCTAATCGCCGCTTCATTCAGCGCCGGATCGAATGCGGTGACCACCAGGTTATAGCCCCGATCGGCGAGCGCCTGAAGATCGGCAGGCTGGAGAGTGACCTGCCATTTGCCATCCTGGCCAATGGTCGCGGTGTAATTCCCGTCGCCCAGGGTGATGTTTACCAGCGTGCCCTGCGGCAGATTCCGCGATCCGCCGGTAAGGGTCAGTGGCAGATCCTGCTCCCGGGCGTTGATCACATCGTCCCCGGCCACGACGTCCACCGTCAGGCTCGGCTGGTTCTCCGGGCTGGCGATGAAATTAACGGTACGGGTAGTGCTGGCCGGGTTGCCCGCCGCATCCGTGACCGTAACGGCGATCGCCTGCGGGCCGTCGGCCACCCGCGCCAGATCGTCCGCCGGGACGTCTACCGTCCAACTGCCATCAGCCAGCACGGTGGTGCGATACTCTACGCCATTCAGCGTCAGCACCACTTCCCGGCCCTCTTCGACAAAGGTCGTGGTGCCGGAAAGCGTCACCCGTTCTTGCGCTTCGTTGGCGTTGATGTAGTCATCGCCGGACACCGGATCCAGCGTCAGGGTTGGCGCGCTCAGCGGATCGGTATTCAGCGTCAGGGTAGCGGTGTCGGTGGCGCTATTGCCTACCGGATCGCTCGCCGTCACGGTCACCGTGACCGGGCCATCTGGCAGATTGCTCAGCGCATTGGCCGGAAGGGTCACGCTCCAGATATTGCCTTCCTGGATCAAAGCGCTGTATTTCTGGCCGTTGAGATCGACAATCACATACTGCGCCCGCTCAGGATCAAACGGCCCGGCGGTCCCGCTGATAATGATTTCCTGCTTCGCTTCGGCAATGTTAACGGAGTTATCGCCCGCGATGGGGCCGATGGTCAGGGTCGGCGGCGTAGTATCCACTTCCAGGCTACTTTCCAGGGTATTGCTGTTGCCTGCGGCATCGGTCGCGGTGACCACCAGCGCATTCGGGCCTTCAGCCAGATCGGCCAGCGCGGTATCGGGGACAGCAACGCTCCAGTTGCCGTTGGCGTCTACGGTGGCAGTCAGGATTGCTGTTCCCAGCGTGACGGTGACGGTTTGCCCTGCCCCACTGACCCCGGTGGTGCCGCTCAGCGACCCGCCGCCCAGTTCGCTACCGCTGACGATGCCGTCGGTAAACGGCGTATTGAGCGTCGGCTCCGGCGTCTGGTGCGTCAGCACATTGAAGCTGTGCGAGGTAGAAATCGGATTGCCGTCGGTATCCATGCCCGACACGGTGAGCGTGGCGGTGCCATCTGCCAGCGCAGCGGCATCTGCCTGCGGGATCAGCGCGCTCCAGGTGCCCCCCACAGCCACCGTCGCCGGGTACTGTTTGCCGTTCAGGGTCACGGTCAACACGGTGCCTTCAGCGATATTCACACTGCGCCCGGCGATCTCAAATCCATCGGCCAGATCGGCAACGCCGAGAATATTATCGCCGGTGATCGGATCGAGGGTCAGCGAGCTGGTGTCGAGGTTGATGGTGAAGGTGCGATCCTGGCTGGCCTCGTTGCCCGCCGCATCGGTGACCGTCACGGTCAGGGTTTGCTCGCCATCGGCCAGCGCGCCAATCGCCACTTGCGGGACCGTCACGCTCCAGCGCCCGGCCGCATCCACAAAACCGGTCCAGCTATCGCCGTTAATGGTCACCGTGACTTCACGCCCGGCTTCGACGTTCAGGGTGTAGCCGGTGATAGTGACATCCGCGCGTACTTCGCCGGCATCAATGATGTTGTTATTGGTCACCGGATCGATAACAACCTGCGGCTGCTGCTGCGGATCGGTATCCACGGTGATCACATGGTTAATGGTGGTCGGGTTACCCGCGCTATCGGTGACGGTAACGGTAATGGCAACCGGGCCGCTCGGTAACGCCTGGAGAGTTTCGGTAGGGATCGGCAGCTCCCAGCCGCCACCCGTACCGATAACGGTTTGGTAAGTCACGCCGTTGATCGCGACAGTGACCGGTTGCCCACCTTCTGCGCCCGGTGCGGTGCCGCTGAGCAGTTGCTGCACGCTCGCCTCCGCCACGTTGAGGATATCGTCACCGGTAAATGGCAATACGGTCACCGTCGGCGGCGTGACATCCACGGTAAAGCTTTCGCCGATTGGCACCACGTTGCCTGCCGCGTCGGTGACGGTCACCACCATCGCGACCGGCGAATCCGCCTCGGTCAGGCCGGTTAGCGCGCCTGCGGGCAGGCTCACGCTCCAGCTACCGTCGGCCGCCACCTGGCCGCGATAGGTGTTGCCGTTGAGGGTGATTTCAACCTGCTGTCCGCCGCCTGCGATACCGGTACTGCCGGTGATTTCATGGGACTGACCGCGTTCCGCCAGGTTGAGCACCCCATCGATAAATGGCGCGTCCAGGCTGGGGTCAGGTAAGTTTTCAATCATCACATTCAGCAGATGGCTGTCGCTAACGGGCGTGTTATCCGGGGAGGTCGCCGTGGCGGTGATGGTGAGTTCGCCATCCGCCAGTTCGGTTAAGACTTCAGGACCAACGGTGACGCTCCAGGTGCCATCCGGCCCGATGGTGGTGTCAAACAGCGTACCGCCGAAATTCACCTCGATGGCGGTCCCTGCCGGCAGGCCGGCGCTGGTGCCTCGCACCACCAATTCTTCGGTGCTTTCCGCCTGGTTGAGATAATCGTCATCGGCGATAATGCTGATCGCCACCGCGCTCAGGTTCTTGTCCACCACAAAACTGTGCTGCTGAGTCGCAGGCTGACCATAGGCGTCCGTTACCGCGACTTGCAGGGTGTTGGTGCCGTCAGCCAGTTTTTGCAGATCGGCGGCGGTCATCTGGATGCGCCAGTTGCCGTCTGCGTCTACCTGGGTTGTGAATTCCTGGTTACCCAGCACCACGACGATTTTGCTACCAGCCTCGACGTTTTCTGTCGAGCCGGTCAGCCACTGATCGGTTTTGACTTCAGCGGCGCTCAGGGCGTTATTGGCGGTGAACGGATCGACGCTCAGCAACGGCTGCGCGGTTTTCACCGACACGACGCCGGTGGCCTGTTGGCTGTTGCCCGCGCTGTCGGTGAGCGTCACGGTATAGTTGTTATCGCCTTCGAGCAGCGAGCTCAGGCTACCGGCAGGCAGCCGGACGCTCCAGGTTCCATCACTGTTGACCGTGGTGGTGAAGCGCTGGTTGTTGATATCCACCACCACTTCCCGGCCATTTTGCTCAGGCGTGGTGACGCCCGAAAGCGTCTGCGCCGCGCTGAGTTCCCCGCCGCTCAGTTTGCCGTCGCCCGAGAACGGCAACAGGCTGAGGATGGGCGGCGTTATGTCGACAATGGCGTTACCCGCCAGCGTGACGCTGTTGCCTGCGGCGTCAATGGCGTTGACGTTCAGCGACACGGTGCCTTCGCGCAGGTTCTGGAGATCTGCGGCCGGTACCTCAAGCGTCCAGCGCCCATCCACATCGACCACCGCGCTGTAGCTCTTGTCGCCAAGCTGTACCGCCACCTGCTGCCCCGTGCCCGTGACGCCGGTGCTGCCGGTGAGGGTTTGGTTGGCGGTAATTTCCTGCGCGTTGAGATAACCATCGCCGAACGGCAGGTCAAGCGTCGGTTTCGGCAAATAGTTCATTATGACATTCAGGTCACGTGAGTCGCTGGCGCTGCCAATGCCATAGGTCACTGTGGCGGTGACCGGCGTGACGCCATCCGGCAGCGAAGCCAGATCTTCCGGTGGGATCACGGCGCTCCAGTTGCCTGCGCCATCCACCAGCGCGGCGTAATCTTTACCGTTAAAATTCACCGTTACCGCGACGTCCGGCCCGGTGACGGTAGTCACGCCACGCACTTCCAGCGGTTGGGTCGATTCCGCTGCGCTCAGATAATCATCGGTAGAAAGAATGGCAATGGCGATGGCGTCCTGAGACGGGTCGATCACCAGAGTTTCAGTGGCTTGCGCCAGCGGCGTGCCGTCATTGTTCTGGCACTGCACGGTAATGGTTTCTGCTGGCGGCGTTAGCGCCTGCAAGTCACCTGCGGGCACCGTTACCTGGAAGCTGCCGTCGCCGGCAACCCGGGTGTAATAGGCATGGGTGCCAAGTGTGACCACCACCAGTTGGCCTGCGTCGATATTCGCCGTCCAGCCCGTTACGACCTGGTTTAGCGCGAGTTCTGCCCCGTTGATCTGGTTATCGCCGGTAATAGGTTCCAGTTGGATAATCGGCTGGGTGGTATTGACGATAAAGCTTTGCTCAGCCGTGGCGGTGTTGCCTGCCAGATCCGTCACGCTGATTTCCAGGGTGTAAACCTGATCTTCCTGTAACGTTTGTAGAACCTCAGACGGGATTAACGCGCTCCAGCTACCGTCTTCAGCAACAATCGCCTCGAACTGGTTTTCGCCAAGGGTGATGGTGACCGTTTGCCCGGCATCTTCCGGCGAGCTAAACCCGGAGATGAGTTTCCCGCTGTCGACCTGCGCCTGATCGAGGACGTTGCCGGGAGAGAACTCAGCCAGATCAAGCTCGGGTGGGATGGTATCGACTGTCAGGGTGATATCTTCGGAGATGGGATTGCCATTGCTGTCGACGAAGGAGACATTCAGGTTAGCGTCACCTTGTGGAAGCGCCTGTAATACCGCACCTGGAATGGTGACCGTCCAGGTGCCGTCCGCCGCAATAACGGTGTTCCAGCTGTTATTGCCGAGGGTGACGGTGAGCGTGCGACCCGCATTACTGGCATCCGTCGTGCCGCTAAGGATTTGATCGGTATTGCTGTCGGCGAGGTTGATAACGTTATCTTCGGTGAACGGCGCGATGTTTAGCGTGGATGGCGTAGGGTTTTCGCCGCCTGGCGAAGGAGTGTCGCCACTACCGTTGTCACCGCCGACGGTGCCATCATCATCGCTGCCAGCGCCACTGTCTTCACCGCCATTGCCAGAACCGCCGTTTTCACCGCCCGTTCCACCGTCTCCACCGCCGTTACTGCCGTCGCTATCGTTACTGCCGCCGCCCCCCCACCGCCGCCACCGCTTGCCGCGATGGCCACACCGGCAATACCACCCACCGCAGCCAGGCCGCCCAGGATGGCCGCCGTTGACAGGCCTTCACCTCCGATTAGCGCGCCCAGCGACGTATCCGCCATCACCGGGACAATCGCTTCCGCCGCGGCAGGACCGGCTTCAGTTGCAAAAGGGAAAACCGCATGGTGGGTACCGTACTGGTCTTCGAAAATCAGTTCGCTGTGCAACCCGTCGGCATCGAGGTGGAAAAAGTTTTGATAGCGAACCGTTGAACCGTCGCGCATATGGACAATCAGGTCATCACCCTGACGCTCATAAAAATTAACGGATTCCGGCGAGGCATTAATTCTAACCACGCTGGATTGCGTGATATTCACCACACGATCGCCGGGCCCGGAATATTGGGTAACCAGATCGCCAGTTTTGCGATTTAGAATATCAACAGATTCTGAACGGTTATTTTCTAAAGCCATGCGGCTATCTCCCGAATAAAGACAACAGTCAACCCGGCGGAGTGAATGCATCACACCCGCTAAAGATTGATGCCGCTTCGTTTAAAGCAGCATCAAATATTTGCCTGGTATAAGTGTTTAAGAGAAAGATAACTTACTGAAATTAATTATTTTTTATCATTCGGCGCGTTTGGCGGTAGGTAATAGGCACCATTAAACATATAAACAACCTTTGTGAATTAGGCAAAAAAAAATGCAACAATTATGCGGTGGAAAAAATACGCACCTGTGCTAGCGATAAATAAACCACTGTTATAAAAGAGAGTAGGGAAATTAATCTGCCAGGTAATCTTCATTAATATCGTAACGACAAGTGATTATTTAAAAATAGAAGCATGAAAAATATATAATGCATAATAAATAATAAGAGCATTCCTGGTCACTAATACACATTATCCGTTTCGAAATATTTCAAATATAGCCTACTCAATTACACCTTCGTTTATCTGTATGATTATTAGCCGAAAAAGGCGTGCAATACTCATACATGGCGCTGCGTCGGATAACCCATGCAAAAGTCGTAGTGATATGGACTGGCATGGCGAAGCCAAAATCTGTTATACTTAGCCCAACACTTTTGGGGCTGATTCTGGATTCGACGGGATTCGCGAAACCCAAGGTGCATGCCGAGGGGCGGTTGGCCTCGTAAAAAGCCGCAAAAAAATAGTCGCAAACGACGAAAACTACGCTTTAGCAGCTTAATAACCTGCTCTGAGCCCTCTCTCCCTAGCTTCCGCTCTTAAGACGGGGATCAAAGAGAGGTCAAACCCAAAAGAGATCGCGTGGATGCCCTGCCTGGGGTTGAAGCGTTAAAACTAATCAGGCTAGTCTGGTAGTGGCGTGTCGGTCCGCAGGTGCCAGGCGAATGTAAAGACTGACTAAGCATGTAGTACCGAGGATGTAGGAATTTCGGACGCGGGTTCAACTCCCGCCAGCTCCACCAAATTATGATCCGGATACTTCCGGTGAAGTACAGAAAGCCCGCACGGTACAAGCCCTGCGGGCTTTTTTGTGTCTGTCATTGTCCGAGAACATCCAGCTAAATCCGGTGATTATTGGTATACGTTTAGGTATACGGTAGGATGTATACCTAAACGCGTATACCAATTCATGAAGGAGCGGCCACAGTGGCACGGACAACACGCCCCCTGACCAACACCGAAGTTCTGCGCGCTAAAGCGTTAGAGAAGGATCTAACGCTGCATGATGGCGATGGCCTTTTCCTGATAGTGAAAACCAGCGGGAAAAAGCTCTGGCGTTTTCGTTATCAACGTCCGGCGACAAAACAGCGGACAATGATGGGGCTCGGTGCCTTCCCCGCCCTTTCACTTGCCGATGCCCGAGGGTTAAGAGCGGATTACCTTGCCTTGTTAGCTAATGGTATCGACCCTCAAGTTCAAGCTGAAGTTGCAGAGGAAGAGCTGCAAATCGCTCTGGACAGTATTTTTTCGACTGTCGCTGCTAACTGGTTCCAACTCAAAAGCAAAAGCGTTACCCCTGATTACGCAAAAGACATTTGGCGCTCACTGGAGAAAGATGTATTCCCTGCTATCGGTGAGATCCCTGTTCAGCAAATCAAAGCCCGTGCATTGGTTGAAGCGCTTGAACCAATCAAAGCACGTGGAGCACTTGAGACAGTTCGCCGGCTGGTGCAGCGCATTAACGAAATAATGATTTATGCCGTCAACACTGGTCTGATTGATGCGAATCCAGCATCAGGTGTTGGAATGGCCTTTGAGAAGCCCAAAAAACAAAACATGCCGACACTTCGGCCAGAAGAATTACCAAAGCTAATGCGTTCTCTCGTAATGTCAAATTTGTCTGTCCCGACGCGCTGTCTCATTGAATGGCAGCTCCTGACCCTTGTGCGCCCTTCTGAAGCCTCCGGTACTCGGTGGGCAGAGCTCGATCTCGAAGCAAAGCTATGGACAATTCCAGCAGAGCGGATGAAGGCAAAACGCGAGCACATTGTTCCTTTATCGCCTCAAGCACTTGAGTTACTGGAAGTAATGAAACCTATCAGTGCCCATCGTGTACACGTATTCCCTAGCAGGAATGATCCGAAGCAACCAATGAATAGCCAAACGGCGAATGCTGCACTGAAACGTATTGGGTATAATGGAAAGCTCGTTGCTCATGGTTTACGTTCTATAGCAAGTACCGCGATGAATGAAGCTTGCTTTAACGCAGATGTTATTGAGGCTTGTTTAGCTCATTCAGACAAAAATGAGGTACGTAGAGCCTACAACCGTAGCACATACCTTGAACAACGTGCTGAAGTTATGAAATGGTGGGGAAGCAAAGTCAAAGGAATGATGTGAATAACTAATCATCAATGTTGCTTATGAAAGCTGTTATAATATGCATAAATTGAAAATAGATAGAGAATTATTTTGAAAATCAAAGCAGTAGATTTATTTTGCGGAGCCGGGGGGCTAACCCATGGGTTAAAGCAATCAGGCATTGATGTAGTGGCAGGTTATGATATTGAAGAAACCTGCCGTTTTGCGTTTGAATTTAATAATAACGCAGTTTTTATCAATCAAGACATAACTGTTTTGAAGGGTGAACAGATCCTTAGTCATTTTAAAGATTCAGATGTAACGATTTTAGCTGGATGCGCTCCCTGTCAGCCGTTTTCAACATATGGAAGAACGAAAAACAAGAAAAAAGATGACAAATGGGCATTATTATATTCTTTTTCACGGTTAATTGATGAAACGCAACCCTCTATCGTTACTATGGAGAATGTGCCTGGCTTGATGGCTCAAGACGTATTTAAAGATTTCATTAACAATCTTGAAGGCCATGGATATAATGTTTGTTATAAGATCATTTTTTGCCCAGATTATGGAATGCCGCAAACGCGTAAACGTTTAGTTTTATTAGCATCCAAATTAGGCTCTATCTCTATTATTGATCCGACTCATAACAAAAAAAATTATGTTACTGTTAAGGATGCAATATTTGATCTTCCATCATTAAGTGCTGGAGAATGTGACAAACACGATCCACTTCATAAATGTTCTACTCTTAGCCCTTTGAACATGGAGCGTATTAAAGCCTCAAAACCCGGAGGTGATTGGCATGATTGGCCGTTACACTTGAGAGCACCTTGTCACTTAAAAGAGTCTGGAAAATTTTATAAAAGTGTTTATGGCAGGATGTCATGGAATGAACCAAGTCCAACAATAACCACACAGTGCTATGGTTTTGGTAATGGACGTTTTGGTCATCCAGAACAAAACAGGGCAATCTCCTTAAGAGAAGCTGCGATACTGCAAAGCTTTCCGAAAGATTATTTATTTTTCGATAAAGAATCTACTTTGGACATTGCATCAACAGCAAGAATGATAGGTAATGCGGTGCCGGTAAGGTTAGGCGAAATCATTGGAAAAAGTATTCTCAAGCACCTTTCAAATTAAACATGGCGTGCAATTGCACGCCATGGGCTCGTATAGTTTCTAAGCGACTGCTCTGTACAATGTTCTATTTAAATAGTCATCAAAACCATTGATTACTGCCTCTAAATAATTTCTAGTAATTTCAATTAGTTGATTAATACTAGTTAGTGTCAAATCATCGCCGCATTCTGAAAAAGAAATTTCACCATGTGCTAGCTTATTTCGGGTGTAAGTAATTAATTGAATCACACCTCTATTGTCCTTTACTGGACGTTTCACTGCGGTGTTAATAGCTCGAGGGATATTTAAAGTAAATCCCATTCGCTGAGCCAAAAGTCTTATATTTTCATTATCCCAATTCCCTCCACCACCTTTAGGAATAGTTAATTCAAAAGGAACATTATCAATAAAATAATTACAAAGATTAATTGCCTTTTCCAGACGACTTTCTGGCACTAAAATATCATGAGTACCTGCTATATATCGTATCCATAATTGCCTAATTTCATCTTTGAGGATACCTATACCATTTTCTCTTACATCATTTTGAATCTGCTTCTCCACAGCTTTAATTAATAATGTAATCGTTGATTCCACAAGATTATACAAATGAATATAAACATTTGCATATATTGTTTTCTGCAACATGGGTGTTATAACATAAACAGAGTTATTTAGCTGGAGATTAGTTGAGCCGCTAGATAATCCACTTTCCATAAATACCAAAAATGAATAATAAGTGTTGATTTCATCAACCCTGTCGCTGAACGTTGTTCTCACTATCTCCATGATTAATTTCCATATTTATTGGTTACGAATGCGATTCTTCCTAGCAATTTCTTCTTAGCATTCGCTCCATCGGAACGCACTTCAGCATTAAACTCGTCACTGCTAGCCCATTCAGTATTAATATCTGTTCTAGTTTTAAATTGTGGATTTTTCTCTAAAAAATGATATGTTCCAATAGCAATTGCTTCGTAACGAGACCTTGGTGTTGTAGTAGCCTTCTCTGTTTTACGGAAACCTATTGGGAAGTTATTGTCAATGAACTCCATTGTTTCATAAAACCTTTGTTTATAAGCATCAATTAACAATGGCTTTGCCCGAAACTCTTCGTTCATTTTCTTGATATATCTAAAAACAAATCTAGACACATCATCTGCATATTCATCCAACCCATCACCGTAAGCAAAAAACCTTGAAACCAATTCTTCTTGTTCTCTTTGATCTTTCTGTTTTTTTGATACTGGAGCTATTTTTTTAAAAAGTTCGGAGTTTGCTAACTCAATTACCATATTCATAAACTCACCGCGAAGTGCACCACGGCGTACCTCTGCAGGGTTTGCTACTTTGCTGCCTGTATTTATTCTTTCGAAAAGATCAAATCTTGACTCTTCATCAGCATATGAATTTAAAGTAATTCCACGTAACGAGCGATTTAATATTTTCCTACGCCTTGACGCGGGAAAATCATTGAAACACATCCCGTTTGCGGCTGGTATTTTCTCAAGATTTTGCAAGACAAAATCGTTATAGAGAAAATCCCTTATAGTTCTCAATCGTTGAGAACCATCCACTATTTCCAACTTCCCAGTATCTGGATCTTCCCAAAAGAAAACAAATGGAATAGGTAAACCTATAATAATAGATTCTAAAAATTTAGATTTGCGGTCATCCTCCCATGTAAATGCTCGCTGATAATCAGGAACAATATATTCCTCATTCTTCATTTTCATTGCCAAAATTTCCAATGTAAATTCTGACACAAAGTATTCTATTCTCTTAGAGCTTTTAAGTATTTGACTCTCAGCTAAATCAACATCTATTTCCACTGCATTTTTTTTGCTCATCCTTTATATCCTTTCTACAAGCCGTTGCACCACCCAGCAGCATTTTGACAATTAATATTTACTATATCTCAAGCTCATCCCAAAAAGTACCCTCAATCAGCTTACGAATACCATAAACATCAGTTTATCATTCAGCACTATGTTACTTCCTTAATCTGATACCAGACCAGCCACCGCGCACTGTCCCGCCCGCCTGCCCGCTCCACTAAAGGGGCATCACTAGCCTTTAGATACCTTTCATAATTTCTTCATCGCATCAGCTACTTGATGCGATGACTGCGTTACAAATACTCAATCCTTTAACATCCTTATTTTCTAGAAAAAATTTAAATGTAATTATCAGCGCGCAATGCTTTCCCCGCCTCGCCTGCCCGCTTAAGGGGGCGGTTTTAATGCAGATGCATGAACCGGCTCAGGCCGCGCCGTTACTGGTACGGGAAGGGGTGAAAAGGGTGCATAAACGCATGCAAAACCATGCACCCTGTGGATGCATGGCTTAATTCAGGAAAAACAGCGGGTTTTCGGGGATTTTCAGGCGGGGCGTTGCGCGGTCATTTCTGCACACCGGCGCGCATAAATCCGGTGCTGAACGGGCGTATATTTTTGCTGATTATCCACCCGCGAAGCCGCGTCGGGCCTGTGTCCGGCGGCGGTTAAAATGTCATTATCCTGCGCGCAATAATTAATTTCTTTTTCTTCGCTCAGCCAGTTGTTCAGGGCTTCACGAAAATAACCGGCAGCACGGTCGAGGGCACGGTGTCTGACCAGCTCCGGCTGGCCGTTCAGTGTCTTTAATTCCGGGGCCAGCACGGCGGCAAGCGTTGCGCCGTGCTGCTGCATAAATCCGTCAAGGCCGTTCTGCATACTGACGCGCTGTAATGCTTCATGCGAGCGGATATAGCGACCGGCCGCCTGGTTAATCTGCCATTTTTTCACGTCGATACTTTCACGCAGTTCCGCAAGTCTCACCGGGCACTTGTCACTGTCACCGGTCAGATGCTGATACAGCGCCTGCTCTGCCTGTGCCAGTTCAGCTTTAAGCATAAGCCAGGCGGCTTTGTCTGTCTGACAGGCTTCAGAGGCCTGTTGTGTGGTTAATGTGGTCACGGTTGTTTTCCTGTCAGATTACTGCGTGGCGGATGGTCGCTGCGTTCTGGCCCTGCCGGACTCAGCTTTAATAAAATCATCCGCCTCACCCCCTTCTGACGGTGGGCGGATAATACTGTCGATGGATTCCATCGAACGGAAACTTGCTGAACAGAGCAGATTGGTGCACTGGTAATAGCGGTGTTTCACACTTTCCGACAGATAGCGGCTGGTACGGGCATGCGCCGCCTGTTTGCAGAACGGGCAGTGGATCATGATTTACTCCTTCATCCCGTTACCGGCTTTTTTTGCGGCCAGTGACTGCGCGAGTTTCAGACGGCTGACCGGGCTGTCGTAGAGCTTCATATCCACGCCGGTCAGCGCCGGGCGGTGCATGCCGGTGACGGACAGCACCGGCTCCTGGTCCAAGTCAAACTGATACATGACCGTCCTTCTCATCAGGCTTTCCCCGAGTTCACGGGCAGCGGTGGCGTGTGCCGCCGTGTCTCCCCGCAGCTCCAGCGAACGGACACGCAGCACAAAAGCACGTACCAGCGCTGTGTCAATGCCGGTCTGCGCACAGGCCCATTCCCCGTCTGCATAGGTAGTGAATGCCGTGTTGTGGTTGGCCGTGTATTTATCGGCAGTGCCACATGCAGCGAGCATCGCGCGGGATTTATCGTCCTCCAGTTCAGCAATCAGGGCGGTGAATTCCTCTGCCAGCTCGCGGCTGGCGATACGCTGACTGTGTTCGGCTTTCATTTCCGGGGTGATGTTGCCGCGCAGGCTGCGAAACCGGCTGCGCCAGCTCTGCTCCGCCTCGGTGCTTTCATCCAGTGCGGCCTGCCGCTCCTGTTCGCTGCGACGAATGGCCGCCTCAATGTCATACAGCTTTTTCATGCCCGCCATATGCGCGTCGCGGGCCTGCGTGAATGCATCCAGTGCAACGGCCACGCGCTGTTCGTTTTCCTTCTGCTGGTTTTCGCTCATTGATTTCATGGCGGTGGCAATAATTTCTGCTGGCTTAATCATTTCAGGTTCTCCGTGTGTTCAACCTGAATAAATTCTGCCGCGCCCCAGACAACAAGACGATTCATTCCAGTTGTGGCAGGTCTGGCACAAAGAGAGGCAAACCCGGCTCGCCAGAAAGAGGTCGCAGGAAAACCGTACTTACCGTTTGTTTTTTTACTTATAACTGTTCACTCTGTTCACCAGAAATAAAAGAAT
>NZ_DAMBQK010000028.1:0-53492 GCF_032062175.1 Atlantibacter sp. | reverse complement strand
CGCGGCTGGTAACAGAGCCTTACAGGCGCATCTGAAAAACCTCCGGCTATGCCGGAGGATATTTATTATTTTAACGCGATCGAATCAGCTGCGAGCGATCGATAAACTCGTGGGTATTCGGGTCGTAATAACGAGAGGGCCAAATCAGCCAGGGCTCCACGCCCAGCGCATCGGCAATAATGCGCTCCCCTTTGGGCCACGGGCGCGTCAGCGCGTTGGCCAGCGTTGATGAACTCAGCCCTGCTTTTCGTGACTCAGCCGCTAAAGAGGTCCCTCTTTTGCGTAACCCCGCGATAATGTCTGCTGGATGCCAGTCTGTGACTTTCTTTTGCATGTTTTCCCTCTATACAAAAATGACGCACGCTTTCGTCTGCTGTTTTTTCCTGCAACAGATATAGCATGAAAAGTTCCGAATAGTTCCTGTTAGTTTTAGATATAACCAGAAGTGTGCACAGATACGCACTATTTAATGCAAGCGGTAGACGTTGACGGGAGAATTTCTGCGCCAGACGGCGCAGAAACAGGAGAGGGAAGGGAATTAATGATCGCGCTGAACGGACATATGCGCCAGCGCGATTAATGCCTCACGGTAAGGCGTGTCAGGCAGCACATCCAGGGCAGCGATGGCTTTATCCGCCTCTTCTTCAGCACGCTGGCGCGTCCATTCCAGCGAGCCGCATTCCGCCATGGCGTGAAGCACCGGATCGAGAAGATGACGGCCATTACCCTGCTGAATAGCGTCACGGATCATCTTCGCCTGATCCTCTGTTCCATTCCACATGGCATGCAGCAACGGCAGCGTTGGCTTCCCTTCATTGAGATCGTCACCGACGTTTTTACCCAGCCGTTCACCGTCTGCACTGTAATCCAGCAAATCGTCAATCAGCTGGAACGCGGTGCCCAGATAGCGCCCATAATCCTGCAACGCCTGTTCCTGAACGTCGCTGGCGCCTGCCAGGATGCCGGAACATTGTGATGCCGCCTCGAAAAGCCGCGCGGTTTTGCTGTAAATAACCCGCATATAGCTCTCTTCTGTGATGTCAGGATCGTTGACGTTCATTAGCTGGAGGACTTCACCTTCCGCAATGACGTTAACGGCCTCAGACATCACGCCCAGCACTTTTAGCGAACCGAGCTGGGTCATCATTTGGAACGCGCGGGTATAAATGAAATCGCCCACCAGTACGCTGGCGGCGTTACCGAATGCCGCGTTGGCTGTGGCTTTACCCCGGCGCATATCGGATTCATCCACGACGTCGTCGTGCAGAAGCGTGGCGGTATGAATAAACTCGATCAGCGCTGCAATGGTCACGTGCGCGTTGCCCTGGTAATCCAGCGCGCGAGCGGAAAGCACGGCAATCATCGGACGGATGCGCTTACCGCCACCGCTCACAATGTAATAGCCTAACTGGTTGATAAGCTGAACATCCGAGTTGAGTTGCTCAAGGATGGTCGCATTAACGCCCGCCATATCTTGCGCGGTTAACTCATTAATTTTTTCTAAATTCATCGCAAAAGTCTGGCTATCGTCCTGTTTACCACAAGTAACAATGGAAGAACGTAAGATAGTAGGGTTGAAGACGTAGGGTTGATTGTACCGTAAAAACGTAGCAGATAAACGTCACCATCAATGTTGTGTTTTTTTTCTGCGCTGTTTCACGACAGGACTTGTCAAAGGCTCACGTTTTGCGTAATATTCGCGCCCTATTGTGAATATTTGTAGCGCACTCTGAATCCTATAGAAGGCGTGCGCGGAAGCGGAGTTTTATATGTACGCGGTTTTCCAAAGTGGTGGTAAACAACACCGAGTAAGCGAAGGTCAGACCGTTCGCCTGGAAAAGCTGGACATCGCAACTGGCGAAGCTGTTGAGTTCGCTGAAGTTCTGATGATCGCAAACGGTGAAGATGTCAAAATCGGCGTTCCTTTCGTTGATGGCGGCGTAATCAAAGCTGAAGTTGTTGCTCACGGTCGTGGCGAGAAAGTTAAAATCGTTAAGTTTCGTCGTCGTAAACACTACCGTAAGCAGCAAGGCCATCGTCAGTGGTTCACTGATGTGAAAATCACTGGCATCAGCGCTTAATACAGGGGAGCAGATTAAATGGCACACAAAAAGGCTGGCGGCTCAACTCGTAACGGTCGCGATTCCGAAGCTAAACGTCTGGGCGTGAAACGCTTTGGCGGTGAAGCAGTTCTGGCAGGCAGCATCATCGTTCGTCAACGTGGCACCAAATTCCACGCTGGCTCGAACGTAGGTTGCGGCCGTGACCACACTCTGTTCGCTTTGACTGACGGTAAAGTTAAGTTCGAAGTTAAAGGTCCGAAAAACCGTAAATTCATCAGCATCGTTGCTGAATAAGTTTTTCGTGTCCCGGTAACGGATTGAGCCCCGCACTTGTTGCGGGGCTTTTTACATTCCGTATCTGGAAAAATCTCCAGGGATTTTCATGAAACAGCAGGCTGGCATCGGTATCCTTCTGGCGCTTACCACAGCGATTTGTTGGGGCGCGCTTCCCATTGCAATGAAACAGGTGCTGACGGTAATGGAACCGCCTACGGTGGTGTTTTACCGCTTTCTGATGGCATCTATTGGGTTAGGCGCTATTCTGGCCATGAAGGGCAAGCTGCCGCTGTTAAAAATGTTTCGTAAACCGCGTTGGCTGATTCTGTTGGCTATCGCGACCGGAGGACTGTTCGGCAACTTTATTCTGTTCAGTTCTTCGCTACAGTATTTAAGCCCGACGGCGTCGCAGGTGATTGGTCAACTGTCGCCCGTGGGAATGATGGTAGCCAGCGTTTTTATCCTCAAAGAGAAGATGCGTGGAACTCAGATTGTGGGGGCCATTATGCTGCTGTCCGGTCTGGTGATGTTTTTCAACACCAGCCTGATTGAGATCTTCACACGTCTAACGGATTACACGTGGGGCGTTATTTTCGGCGTGGGTGCCGCGACGGTTTGGGTGAGTTACGGCGTTGCGCAGAAAGTATTGCTGCGACGACTGGCCTCGCAACAGATCCTCTTTTTGCTGTACACTTTATGTACTATTGCGATGTTCCCGTTGGCCGATCCTGAGGTCATCGGGCAATTAAGCACCTGGCAACTGGCATGCCTGGTTTTTTGCGGTTTGAACACGCTGGTAGGTTATGGCGCGCTCGCTGAAGCGATGGCGCGTTGGCAGGCGTCACAGGTCAGTGCGCTGATTACACTGACCCCGTTATTTACCCTGCTGTTTTCGGACTTGTTATCCATTGCCTGGCCCGATTTCTTCGCCAAACCGATGCTCAACGTGTTGGGTTATGTCGGTGCGTTTGTCGTGGTTGCGGGCGCGATGTATTCCGCCATTGGTCATCGTCTCTGGGGACGCTGGCGTAAAAGCGAAGCGGTAGTCACGCTACCCCGCTCGGGCGAATGATTTACGGAGAAGTAAAATGAAGTTTGTTGATGAAGCAACGATTCTGGTCGTCGCGGGTGATGGCGGCAACGGTTGCGTTAGCTTCCGTCGTGAGAAGTATATCCCGAAAGGCGGCCCTGACGGCGGCGACGGCGGTGATGGCGGCGACGTCTGGCTGGAAGCCGACGAGAACCTGAACACCCTGATCGACTACCGTTTCGAGAAAGCATTCCGCGCCGAACGCGGGCAGAACGGCCAGAGCCGCGACTGTACCGGTAAACGTGGCAAAGATGTTTCGGTGAAAGTGCCGGTCGGGACGCGCGTTATCGATCAGGGCACCGGTGAGACCATGGGTGATATGACCAAACACGGTCAACGCCTGATGGTGGCGAAGGGCGGCTGGCACGGTCTGGGCAACACCCGTTTCAAATCGTCGGTCAACCGTACCCCGCGTCAGAAGACCATGGGTACGCCGGGCGAAAAACGCGATCTGCAACTGGAGCTAATGCTGCTGGCTGACGTGGGTATGCTCGGCTTGCCGAACGCCGGTAAATCGACCTTTATCCGTGCGGTTTCCGCTGCAAAACCAAAAGTCGCGGATTATCCGTTTACCACTCTGGTACCAAGCCTGGGCGTGGTGCGTATGGATAACGAGAAGAGCTTCGTGGTTGCCGATATCCCTGGCCTGATTGAAGGCGCAGCGGAAGGCGCGGGTCTCGGTATCCGTTTCCTTAAGCACCTTGAACGCTGCCGCGTATTGTTGCACCTGATTGATATCGATCCGATTGATGGTTCCGATCCAGTAGAAAACGCCCGCGTGATCGTTGGCGAGCTGGAAAAATACAGCGAGAAGCTGGCCGCGAAACCGCGTTGGTTAGTGTTCAATAAAATCGATCTGATCGATCGTGAAGAGGCGGAACAACGCGCGAAAGCGATTGCCGACGCGTTGGGCTGGGAAGGGGAATATTACCTCATCTCCGCAGCCACCCAGCAGGGCGTGAACCCGCTGTGTTGGGACGTGATGAACTTCATCATCGAGAACCCTATCACCCAGGAAAATGCCGGGAACGGCCCGGAAAAAGTCGAATTCATGTGGGATGACTATCACCGTCAGCAGCTTGAAGAGATGGAAGCTGAAGACGATGAAGACTGGGACGACGACTGGGATGAAGATGACGACGAAGGCGTCGAAATCATCTACGAACGTTAATAAAAAAGGCCGGGTTTCCCCGGCCTTCTCCATTAGTTATTCTGGTAAATGTCTTTGTACAGGCGGCTCTCAAAACGCACCAGCGGAATGCGTCGGTTGCGCTGATTGGCCGGTTCAACGGCGTAGCCGGACAAATACTGAATAAATGCCATCTTCTGACCGCTTGCGGTGGTGATAAACCCGGCCAGGTTGTACACGCCCTGTAGCGAACCGGTTTTCGCCGACACTTTCCCGTTTACGCCCGCCTCGTGAAGCCCGGCGCGATACTGCAACGAGCCGTCATAGCCAGCCAGAGGCAGCATCGAAATGTAATTCAACTGGGCATCATTCTGCGCGATGTACTGAAGCACCTGCATCATGGTGGCGGGGGAAATCAGGTTGTGGCGCGACAGGCCGGACCCATCAACCACAATACTGTTGCCCAAATCGACGCCCGCTTTCTGGCGTAGGATCTGGCGCACCGCATCAGCACCTGCTCGCCAGGTCCCCGGTACGCCGAAGTACTCGTGGCCAATGGTGCGAAACACGGTATCGGCAATCATGTTGTCAGATTTTTTCAGCATGATTTTTAGCAAATCATGGAGCGGTGGCGACTGCTTGCTGGCGATAACCGTTGCCTGCGGATTGGGCTGCGTTTGACGCAACAGCGTGCCGCTGTAGCTGATGCCCGCCGTTTTCAACTCCGATTTTAAAATCGCACCGGCATAGCCCGCACCGTCCTGAATGGCAAACGCCAGCGGCAGCGGGTCCGTTCGCTGCGTCAGGCAACCGGTCAGGGTAAAGCGGTTCAAATCGCCGGGCACCACGTCCAGCTCGCAGTACTGCGCTTCAGGCGACCCTTTAGGCAAGGTTTTTACCTGGCTGAACATGGTGACCGGGTAGTAAGAGGCGATACGGATAAACGCCATCTCGCCAGGTTTTGGCGCGCTGTAGAGCGAAATAGAAAAACAGTTACGGTCAACAATCGCGGCGGACGGCGGAGCGCTGAAGCATTGCGTCATATCATTCCACGGCCAGCCCGGCGCTTTATCGTGGCTGGCGAAAACCGAGGTATCAATCAACACGTTTCCTTTGATTTCCTGAATACCGGTTTTTTTCAGCGCCGCGACTAAATTGCGTATATCCTGGCGTTTGAACGTGGGGTCGCCACCGAAGCGCAGGATCACATCACCGTTCAGCACGCCATTCTCCTGACTACCCCGGCTTTCCAGCGAGGTGGTGAAGCGATAGTCAGGGCCCAACTGCAATAGCGCCGCCAGCGCCGTAATCACCTTCTGAGTACTGGCGGGCAGAGCCATCTGCTGGCTGTGATAATCAATTGCCGGGGTTTGGCTGCCGACTTTCTGCACCATCAGCGCAAGGTTTGTGCCGGCGGGGAGTTGATTAATGTATTCTTCAACGTTTGCTGCATTTGCAGTCAACGCCATACTTGTGGCCAATCCAATGACAAATCTGGTAAATCGCATAATCTCGCGGTAACAGCCTGGAAACGTGCCGTCATACTACGGTGCATCGTACGGTAAAGTAAACGATGACCCTCAGGGAACTTCAGGTTAAAATGCATATCAAAATGCAAAATCGTTCCTGACCTGGTGCTATGCTCCGGGTCGGTTTTTTTTTGTTTGTTACCCGGCGCCTGCGGGTGTTGGCCGGGGCGACATACTGGCCGTAGCGGGGATCACCGCTGCGAAAAGGACTGTTTAAGAGGTATAAAAATGCAAGCGATTCCGATGACCTTACGTGGTGCTGATAAATTGCGCGAAGAGCTGGATTTCCTGAAATCCGTTCGTCGTCCGGAGATCATTGCCGCGATTGCCGAAGCGCGTGAACATGGAGACCTGAAAGAGAATGCTGAATATCACGCCGCGCGTGAGCAGCAGGGTTTTTGTGAAGGGCGCATCAAAGATATCGAAGCCAAGCTCTCCAACGCCCAGGTGATTGATATCACTAAAATGCCCAACAATGGCCGCGTGATTTTCGGTTCAACTGTGACCGTGCTGAATCTGGATTCTGATGAAGAGTTAAGCTACCGCATTGTGGGTGATGACGAGGCAGATTTTAAGCAAAATCTGATCTCGGTAAACTCGCCGATTGCGCGTGGACTGGTAGGAAAAGAAGTCGACGACGTTGTGGTGATCAACACCCCGGGTGGGCAAGTTGAGTTCGAGATCGTTAAAGTCGAATATCTTTAATAACGGCGATTACGGACGCACATTTTCGGCATAATCCGAATGGTTAAAGAATATACGTCTGAGTGGCAAGTTGGGCAGCAGGCGTTAGATAAAAATCATTATGATTGCGGAACGAAAATTTGCGGCTATTGTAAAGCCAGGTAAAAGGCCGCAATGCGGCCTTTTAACATCACACAGAGCATGGCATTTTGCTCAGCGCTGCCACATTATTGTTACAATTATGTGGCTCATCCAATGATGATTAACGCGGCAGGCTAATTTTGCGCTCTTGTGAAGGACGGTACAGAACGAGCGTTTTACCGATAACCTGGACATTACAGGCGCCGGTTTCCCGCACGATGGCCTCAACGACCAGGGTTTTTGTTTCGCGGTCTTCCGTGGCGATCTTCACCTTGATCAGCTCATGATGCGTAAGCGCTTGTTCAATCTCGGCCAGTACCCCTTCGGTCAAACCATTATTGCCAAGCATAACTACGGGCTTGAGCGGATGTGCCAGACCTTTCAGGTGCTGTTTTTGTTTAGTACTCAGATTCATCGGTTTTTTTACTTACGTTGGGATTGAAAACGGTTCATTCTACCGCCATCTCCCATTAATACCCAACAGATTTCAAATTGTACTGCGATGCGAAAGTGCAGGGTATTCAGCCTGACGGCACGTGGGTATCACGATGAACCCGGATGGAAATTGAAATGACAGGTAAAAAGCGTTCTGCCAGCTCAAGCCGCTGGCTCCAGGAACACTTTAGCGATAAATATGTTCAACAGGCTCAGAAAAAAGGGTTGCGTTCCCGAGCCTGGTTTAAACTTGATGAAATACAGCAAAGTGACAAACTTTTTAAGCCAGGAATGACGGTTGTCGATCTTGGCGCTGCACCCGGCGGTTGGTCCCAATATGTGGTGACGCAGATAGGCGGCCAGGGTCGCATTATCGCATGCGATCTTTTACCTATGGATCCTATCGTCGGTGTGGACTTTATTCAGGGCGATTTTCGTGATGAATTAGTCGTGAAAGCGCTGCTGGAGCGTGTAGGTGAGAGTAAAGTACAGGTTGTCATGTCAGATATGGCGCCAAATATGAGCGGGACACCTGCTGTTGATATTCCTCGCTCCATGTATCTGGTCGAACTGGCTCTGGATATGTGTCGCGATGTGTTGGCGCCGGGTGGTAGTTTTGTAGTGAAGGTGTTCCAGGGCGAAGGTTTCGATGAGTATCTTAGGGATATTCGCTCCCTGTTTACGAAGGTGAAAGTTCGTAAGCCGGATTCTTCTCGTGCCCGTTCACGTGAAGTTTACATTGTAGCGACTGGGCGCAAACTATAGTACCCTGACGCTGTTTGTTAACACAGTTGTAATATGAGGTTAATCCCTTGAGTGACATGGCGAAAAACCTAATACTCTGGCTGGTCATTGCCGTAGTGCTGATGTCAGTATTCCAGAGCTTTGGGCCCAGCGAGTCGAATGGCCGTAGGGTGGATTACTCTACCTTCTTGCAGGAAGTTAACCAGGATCAGGTTCGCGAAGCGCGTATCAACGGACGTGAAATCAACGTTACCAAGAAAGACAGTAACAAATACACGACTTATATCCCCGTTAACGATCCGAAGCTGCTTGATAACCTGATTACCAAAAACGTAAAAGTGGTTGGCGAGCCGCCGGAAGAGCCGAGCCTGCTGGCTTCCATCTTCATTTCCTGGTTCCCAATGCTGTTGCTGATTGGCGTCTGGATCTTCTTTATGCGCCAGATGCAGGGCGGCGGCGGTAAAGGCGCCATGTCGTTCGGTAAGAGTAAGGCGCGCATGCTGACCGAAGACCAGATTAAAACCACTTTTGCCGACGTCGCCGGTTGCGATGAAGCGAAAGAAGAAGTGGGCGAACTGGTTGAATACCTGCGCGAACCGAGCCGCTTCCAGAAGCTGGGCGGTAAGATCCCGAAAGGCGTCCTGATGGTCGGCCCTCCGGGTACCGGTAAAACCCTGCTGGCGAAAGCCATCGCGGGCGAAGCGAAGGTGCCATTCTTCACCATTTCCGGCTCTGACTTCGTAGAGATGTTTGTCGGTGTCGGCGCATCCCGTGTGCGCGATATGTTCGAACAGGCTAAAAAAGCCGCGCCGTGCATCATCTTTATCGATGAAATCGACGCCGTAGGCCGTCAGCGTGGCGCTGGGCTGGGCGGTGGTCATGACGAACGCGAACAAACGCTGAACCAGATGCTGGTTGAGATGGACGGCTTCGAAGGTAACGAAGGTATTATCGTTATCGCGGCGACTAACCGTCCGGACGTCCTTGACCCGGCGCTGCTGCGTCCAGGCCGTTTCGACCGTCAGGTTGTGGTTGGCCTGCCGGACGTGCGTGGTCGTGAGCAGATCCTGAAAGTGCATATGCGTCGCGTTCCGTTGTCTCCGGACATCGATGCCGCCATCATTGCACGCGGTACGCCGGGCTTCTCCGGTGCCGATCTGGCGAACCTGGTGAACGAAGCCGCACTGTTTGCCGCCCGCGGTAATAAGCGCGTTGTGTCGATGGTTGAGTTCGAAAAAGCGAAAGACAAAATCATGATGGGTGCGGAACGCCGCTCCATGGTGATGACCGAAGCGCAGAAAGAATCCACCGCGTATCACGAAGCAGGCCACGCCATTATTGGCCGCCTGGTGCCGGAACACGATCCGGTGCATAAAGTGACGATTATCCCGCGCGGTCGTGCGCTGGGTGTGACTTTCTTCCTGCCGGAAGGCGACGCGATTAGCGCCAGTCGTCAGAAACTGGAAAGCCAGATCTCTACGCTGTACGGCGGTCGTCTTGCTGAAGAGATTATTTACGGTGCTGAGCATGTTTCTACCGGTGCGTCCAACGATATCAAAGTGGCGACGAACCTGGCACGTAACATGGTCACCCAGTGGGGCTTCTCCGACAAACTCGGTCCGCTGCTGTATGCGGAAGAAGAGGGCGAAGTATTCCTGGGCCGCAGCGTAGCGAAAGCGAAACATATGTCTGATGAAACCGCGCGTATCATCGACCAGGAAGTGAAAGCGTTGATTGAGCGTAACTACAATCGCGCCCGCACCATCCTGAATGACAACATGGATATTCTCCACGCCATGAAAGACGCACTGATGAAGTATGAAACCATCGATGCGCCGCAGATTGACGACCTGATGGCTCGCCGCCACGTGCGTCCGCCAGCAGGCTGGGAAGATCCAGGCACTAACAACTCTGATAACAATGGCACCCCGCAAGCGCCGCGTCCGATTGACGAACCGCGTACGCCGAACCCGGGTAATACCATGTCTGAACAGTTGGGCGACAAGTAAGCTTTAATGAAGCGGTAATGATAAAACCCTGGGCATGCCCGGGGTTTTTTTTGGTATGTGTACTGGTCTCAAGGATTAACGATGAAACTCTATGCCCAGAGATCCATGCTGGATCTTTCGCACCCTCATGTGATGGGAATTCTTAACGTTACACCGGATTCTTTTTCTGACGGCGGCAAGCACAACCAACTGGTTGATGCGGTGAAACATGCTAACGCCATGATTAATGCCGGGGCGACTATTATCGATGTGGGCGGCGAATCTACACGGCCTGGCGCTGATGAAGTCAGCGTGGATGAAGAGTTAGCGCGAGTGATTCCGGTCGTTGAGGCCATCGCGCAACGTTTTGAAGTGTGGGTTTCCGTTGATACCTCGAAACCCGACGTTATTCTCGAGTCTGCCAGAGCAGGCGCGCATATCATTAACGATATCCGTTCATTGCAGGAGCCCGGCGCACTGGAAGCCGCTGCGCAAACCGGTCTGCCGGTTTGCCTGATGCATATGCAGGGCGAACCGCGCACCATGCAAAATGCGCCGCATTATGATGACGTCTTTGAGGCGGTGAATCGCTATTTTGTTGATCAAATCGCGCGTTGCGAAGCGGCGGGAATCGCAAAAGAGAAATTGTTGCTCGACCCGGGGTTTGGTTTCGGTAAAAATCTTCACCACAATTATCAACTTCTCGCCAGGCTATCAGAATTTCATCATTTCGAACTACCGCTATTAGTGGGAATGTCGCGTAAATCTATGGTCGGCCAGTTACTGAATGTCGGGCCGACAGATCGATTGAGCGGCAGCCTTGCCTGTGCTGTGATCGCGGCGATGCAGGGGGCGCAAATTATTCGCGTCCATGATGTTAAAGAGACGGTAGAAGCAATGAGAGTTGTCGAAGCTACACTTTCAGCGAAGGATAAAAAACGCTATGAGTAACCGTAAATATTTTGGCACCGATGGCATCCGTGGGCGCGTAGGGGATGCGCCAATTACTCCTGACTTTGTGCTTAAACTGGGCTGGGCCGCTGGCCAGGTGCTGGCGCGTCATGGTTCACGTAAAATTATTATCGGTAAAGATACCCGTATTTCAGGCTATATGCTGGAATCCGCACTGGAAGCAGGCCTTGCCGCTGCGGGATTGTCGGCGATGTTCACTGGCCCGATGCCGACGCCTGCGGTAGCCTATTTAACCCGTACCTTCCGTGCTGAAGCGGGGATTGTGATTTCTGCCTCCCATAACCCGTTTTATGACAACGGCATCAAATTCTTCTCCATCGACGGCACCAAATTGCCTGACGAAGTGGAAGAAGCCATTGAGGCCGAAATGGAAAAACCCATTACCTGTGTAGATTCCGCACAGCTCGGTAAAGCTACCCGTATCGTGGATGCGGCAGGCCGCTATATTGAGTTTTGCAAAGCGACTTTCCCCAATGAACTCAACCTGAACGGCCTGAAAATCGTGGTGGATTGCGCCAATGGCGCGACTTACCACATTGCGCCAAACGTCCTGCGCGAGCTGGGTGCCCAGGTGATTGCCGTGGGCTGCGATCCGGATGGCGTTAACATCAACGAAAAATGCGGCGCGACCGATGTCCGTATGCTTCAGGAACGCGTCGTGGCTGAGAAAGCCAACCTGGGCATTGCGTTTGACGGCGATGGCGACCGTGTGATTATGGTCGACCATGAAGGTAACAAAGTCGATGGCGACCAAATTCTTTATATCATTGCCCGGGAAGGCTTGCGCCAGGGCAAACTGCGCGGCGGTGCAGTGGGTACGCTGATGAGCAACATGGGGTTGGAAGTGGCGTTGAAGCAGCTCGGTATCCCGTTTGCCCGTGCTAAAGTTGGCGACCGCTACGTCCTGGAAAAAATGCAGGAAAATGGCTGGCGCATCGGTGCGGAAAACTCCGGTCACGTGATACTGCTCGACCAGACCACTACTGGCGACGGCATTGTGGCGGCGCTACAGGTATTAACAGCGATGGCCAGAAACCATATGAGCCTGCACGATCTGTGCAGCGGCATGAAGCTGTTCCCACAGGTGCTGGTGAACGTACGATTCACTGCTGGCAGCGGCGACCCGCTGGAAAGCGCTCAGGTGAAAGCGGTCACCACCGAAGTCGAACAGGCGCTGGGCAACCGTGGCCGCGTGCTGTTGCGTAAATCTGGCACCGAACCGTTAATCCGCGTGATGGTAGAGGGTGAAGACGAAGCGCAGGTCACTGCATTTGCCAACCGGATTGCCGACGCGGTTAAAGCTGCATAAAAAACGAAGCGCCGGAATTCCGGCGCTTTTTTTATCAGGCGATGTCAGGATTTGCCTGGCGTTTACGTAATGCCACCCCGCCAATCAGCATCAGCAACACCATTCCCGCCAGCCACGGTAGAATATTTACCAAATGCCCGGCGCGCATAAACGTCAACACCAGCATCAGCAACCATCCACCCAGCATCGGCAGCGCGGTGCGCTTTACAATTTCCACCGGCGATACGCCAGCAATCCCCGCGATAGCAATGATCACCCCGGCAATAGGCGAAAGCGTGCGCCCAATCCCCGCAGAAAGCTGGACAGGTAACATCATTACCGCTACATCGCTACCAATATGCTTACTGATTTCCGGCACCATCGGCGCGAAGGAGAAAAATGCCGCATTTCCTGACCCCATCAGCGCAGAAATAGAGAAAGTAATTAACGTCATCAGAAGAATAATCGACGCCGCGCTGAGCCCAAACTCGCTGGACATATTCAGCAGCGCGTCCACCGCGCCGGTGGCTTTTAGCCCGGCGGAGAACACCTCACCGGCGATAATCAGCGTGACCACGGTCGCGAACACGCTGCCCATACTGTCGAATACGCGCTGTAACCCGGCCATCACGTTACGGGCATTACGATGACGTAAGTACTCACAAACCAGACTGATAAAGACGCTGATAAGCACCGCCGTATCCAGAGTGATACGCAAGCTGCTAAATGCCAGGCTGCTACAGAGCAACATCAGCACCAGCGGCAGCATCGGCAGGAACATATAGAAAAGCGGCGCTGGCTGGCCTTCATTTTCTTTGAGGGTAATGTCGGCCTGTTGCGCGAGGCTTTCCGGCTGACGCTTATCAAAAAAGCGCTGCACGACCACGTGAAGCAGTGCGATGAACAGCACGACCGGGACCACGACCGGCAGTTGGTCGTGAACAAAATACTCAACGACTTCTATGCCTGCGGTTTTGGCGGCCAGCACCGAGTTACCGGAACCAGGACCAAACTCAACGGCGCAGGTGCTGGCGATCACCGCTGCAACCGCCGCACGGCTACATCCCAGGCGTGTCAGCAACGGGTAAAGCGTCGCCATGAGCAGCAGGCCCAGCCCGGTTGCGCTGCTGATAAACAGGGATAAAAACTGGCCGAGGAGTAATGCCAGGCCGAGCAATAAATAAGGCGAGTTGAGTTTTTGCAGCGGGCGAGAGGTCAGGCGCACCAGAACCTGGCTGGCGCCAATGGCGGACATATACACCGCAAACCCGCCGATCAGCATGATCTGCAAACCCAGCCCGCCAAGCCGTACGCTCAGGGTATCTCGAATAAACTCAAACGCATCGAAGGCGCTGACGCCGGTGGTTTTCTTCACCAGCGCGGTGATATCCGACATGCTGAAAATCTGGGCGATAAACAGCAGCGCCAGGCCGGTTAACAGCAGCACCGCCTGGGGATTATATTTTTTTAGGATCAGCCGACCGGCAAAAATCACCGCGAGCAGTGCGATCAGTAATGACATGGCCAGTCCCTCACTCAAAATTGCCGCGAACCAGACATTCGCCAGATGCGAACATCAGTTGTCCGGCAGCGTAAGTCTGATAAAGCGACAGGTCGTCGTTAAGCACGCAGAGATCGGCGCGCTCGCCCACGGCGATACGGCCGCCGCTGATGCCTAAAGAGTCGGCAACATTCGACGTCAGCATTGCCAGCGCCTGATCCACCGGAATTCCGGCATCAACAAGACGCGGCAGCAGGCGAATATTGCCGTCAACCGGGGCGGCGGAGAGCCCTTCCACCACGCCGTTGGCGTTGAAACGCGGTACGCTGCCGTTACCATCGGAACTGATGGTGATGTTTTGCGGCGCGACGCCGGATCCCAGCGCATGAACAATCGCCTCTTCCTGCAATGCATAGCGGCTGCCGCCAGAGGTGACATCAATCGTGCCGCCGCGCCGGGCGAAAGCAATCGCCTGCTCGAACAGCGGCGCGGTGCGGGCAACGTGCGTCGGGGAAAGGTGGTGAATAGGTATACCGGCATCGCATACTGCATTCAGCGCGGCGAACCCGTCAGGCAGACCGCCAAGATGAATATGCAGCAGGCCTTTTTTTCCGGCCAGCAGGGCGGCGACGCGAATGTCGCTTACCAGCCGCAACAACTCCTGCACCGTTGGAAAAGAGCCGCGATGATCGGCAAGGGCAATCTTCACGCCCAAAATGGCAGGAATAAACGCGAGATCGTCCCGCACATTACCGGTAAGAGTGCGGGTGGGCAGTTCGTAAGAACCGGTATGCATAAACGCCCGAATCCCTTCAAGATTCAGTGCCTGCATTTTGGCGTACAGATCTTTTGGCGAACGCGAGATCCCATCGGTACCCAGCACGCCAACCACGGTCGTGATGCCTGCGGAAATCAGGCGAGTCAGGCTACACGCTGGCGTTCTGCTGGCAAATCCCGCTTCGCCGCCGCCGCCGGTTAAATGAACATGCTGATCGATAAATCCGGGGACCAGCCATTTCCCTTTACAGTCGTGTGTAGTCGCCGGGAAAGGGAGCGTGGGGGCGGTCTCGCTAATGCTGACAATCTTATCGCCGTAGAGTAAGACAGACTGCCTGCCTAAATCCTGTGGTGCAAAAACCCTGGCATTGGTCAGTAACGTAAACATATCAGGCCTGCTGTTAGTGTGAAAAAGGGAAGGTAAAGCATGGCGGCTTAGGAATATGAGAATTGAAATCGGTGCCGCTGCACTAAAAGGTAAAGTTTTACTTTTTGTGTGGCTATTGCGGATTTAGTATCGGGTGATACCGAAACGGCATAGCAGGGCAATACACATGGACAGTAAATGGCTGGAGGATTTCTTAAGCCTGACTCGGCACGGTAATTTCTCTCTGGCTGCACGCGAGCGATGCGTCACCCAACCGGCATTTAGCCGCCGCGTTAAGGCGCTGGAGGAAACGCTGGGCGCGCCGCTATTTGACCGCACCACTACGCCCGTGACGCTCACGCGCTACGGCGCACGCTTTGAGCCTTACGCCAGGCAGGTGGTCTCAACGCTCAAAGAGGCGCAACACGAGCTATCGTGCATGCTGCCGCAAACCGATAACACTATCGTGATGGTGAGCTTGCATACTCTGTCGATTAATGTCCTGCCGGATATGATTAATTATCTTCACCGCACTTACCCTGAGGCCAGCTTTACGGTGAACGCCTGTATGCAGGGCATCGATAATCACTTCAATGCGTTGCTGAATCGCCAGATCGATTTGCTAATCACCTACGATCTGTTACAGGCCCAGCCATCGCTTGAAACGGCGGAACAGCTAAAGCGCACGGTCTGGCGTTATGAGCGGTTTATTCCCGTCATGGCTGCGCCTCTGCTGCCGCTTATCGCGGATGAGAGCAGCGCTATTCCCTGGCTGCGCTACAGTGACTACACATTTGTGCAGCAAATTATCGCGCCTGCTGAAAAGCAGGTCGCTTCCCGGCTCAGGCCAGTGTTTGAAAGCGGGCTCAGCGAAAGTATTCGCGAAATGGTGCTGCGTGGGATGGGGCTGGCGTGGCTGCCGGAATCGACGATTGCGGAGCAACTTGCCAGCGGTGAATTGGTACAACTCTGGCCGGACAATCTCTCCCGGCAGCGCGAAATCGCGATTGTGATTTGGTGTCAGCGCCAGGAGAATCGCCCAATTCTTAGCCTTTGCTGGGAGAAATTGTCCCGAAAGTCACATGGTTGATGTTTTTTTCTGCAAACGCGCCAGGATGGTGAAAATGGTCTTGCGTGCCACCCTGGCTTTGGTTAGTATTCACACCCGCTTCAGTGGGGAATGACAAACGCCTCCCACTTTACTTGGTGAAGCAATTGGTATGCGGTAACCCGCAAGGAACAGGTTGATTATGTACGAAGCTCTTTTGGTAGTTTTCCTTATTGTAGCCATTGGCCTGGTAGGTCTGATCATGCTGCAACAAGGTAAAGGCGCTGATATGGGAGCCTCCTTCGGAGCAGGCGCTTCCGCCACGCTGTTCGGTTCAAGTGGTTCTGGTAACTTCATGACCCGTATGACGGCTATTCTGGCGACGCTGTTCTTCATCATCAGCCTGGCTCTGGGTAATATCAATAGCAACAAAACCAATAAAGGAAGCGAGTGGGATAACCTGAACGCGCCAGCTCAGACTGAGAAAGTTCAGGACGCCGCGCCGGCTAAACCGACCAGCGATATCCCGCAATAAGTTGTCAGCTTCAGTACGGTTATCGACGAAGCCGTACACAAAGTGCCGAGGTGGTGGAATTGGTAGACACGCTACCTTGAGGTGGTAGTGCCCGATTGGGCTTACGGGTTCAAGTCCCGTCCTCGGTACCAAATCATAGCAAAATTTGCATTTTAAACGTTTTAGGCGTAGTATTTGCCACGTTTTCGGACGCGGGGTGGAGCAGCCTGGTAGCTCGTCGGGCTCATAACCCGAAGGTCGTCGGTTCAAATCCGGCCCCCGCAACCACTTTCCCTGAAAGTTTTTTTTCAAATAGACTGTGATGAGCGGTTGACGCTTTACACTATGAATTTTGAAAGAAAATTCTCTCGGAAGTGTCCGGGTCGCGCTAGCGGCTTACAGGGTTCAGTTATTAAAAGCCCCGATTTATCGGGGTTTTTTGTTATCTGAGTTAATAATAACTGGGCTTTATGCCCTTTTTTTATGTCTTGGGGGTGGGCTTGTCCACATTAGAGCAAAAATTAACAGAGATGATTACAGCGCCGGTTGAAGCACTGGGCTATGAACTTGTCGGCATCGAGTTTCTTCGTGGTCGCACATCGACGCTACGCATCTATATTGATAGTGAAGATGGCATCAATGTTGACGATTGTGCTGATGTTAGCCACCAGGTGAGTGCTGTACTCGACGTCGAAGATCCGATCACTGTGGCATACAACCTGGAAGTTTCCTCACCAGGTCTCGACCGTCCACTGTTTACCGCTGAGCATTACACCCGTTTTCTTGGTGAAGAGGTAACGGTAGTGCTGCGTATGGCGGTTCAGAACCGCCGCAAATGGCAGGGTGTCATCAAAGCCGTTGAAGGCGAAATGATCACCGTAACGGTTGAGGGCAAAGACGAAGTGTTCGCACTGAGCAACATTCAGAAAGCGAATCTGGTTCCCCATTTTTAACAGTCCGGATTGAGGCGAAGCCCAGGATGAACAAAGAAATTTTGGCTGTTGTCGAAGCTGTTTCTAACGAAAAAGCGGTTCCGCGCGAGAAGATTTTCGAAGCGCTGGAAAGTGCCCTGGCCACGGCAACCAAGAAAAAATATGAGCAAGAGATCGACGTGCGCGTCAGCATCGATCGTAAAAGCGGTGATTTCGATACCTTCCGTCGCTGGATGGTGGTTGAAGAAGTGACCCAGCCGACCCGTGAAATCACATTAGAAGCGGCGCAGTACGAAGATCCGAACTTCAACGTCGGTGACTATGTAGAAGATCAGATTGAATCGGTCACCTTTGACCGTATCACTACTCAGACCGCGAAGCAGGTTATCGTGCAGAAAGTACGTGAAGCTGAACGCGCAATGGTGGTCGATCAGTTCCGCGAGCACGAAGGCGATATCATTACCGGCGTGGTGAAGAAAGTGAACCGCGACAATATCAGCCTCGATCTGGGAAGCAACGCGGAAGCCGTGATTCTGCGCGAAGATATGCTGCCGCGTGAAAACTTCCGTCCGGGTGACCGTATTCGCGGCGTGCTGTACTCCGTGCGCCCTGAAGCGCGCGGTGCGCAGCTGTTCGTGACCCGTTCCAAACCGGAAATGCTGATCGAACTGTTCCGCATTGAAGTGCCGGAAATCGGCGAAGAAGTGATTGAAATTAAAGCAGCCGCTCGCGATCCAGGTTCCCGTGCCAAAATCGCAGTGAAAACCAACGATAAGCGTATCGACCCGGTTGGCGCTTGCGTAGGTATGCGTGGCGCACGTGTTCAGGCGGTTTCTACCGAACTGGGCGGCGAGCGTATCGATATCGTTCTGTGGGACGATAACCCGGCGCAGTTCGTGATCAACGCAATGGCACCGGCAGATGTGGCTTCTATCGTTGTTGATGAAGATAAACACACCATGGATATCGCTGTTGAAGCCGGTAACCTGGCGCAGGCGATTGGTCGTAACGGCCAGAACGTGCGTCTCGCCTCGCAGTTAAGCGGTTGGGAACTCAACGTGATGACCGTGGAAGATCTGCAGGCGAAACACCAGGCCGAAGCGCATGCCGCTATCGATACCTTCACCAAACATCTTGGTATTGATGAAGATTTCGCTACGGTTCTGGTTGAAGAAGGTTTTTCAACCCTCGAAGAACTCGCTTACGTGCCAATGAAAGAGCTGCTTGAAATCGACGGGCTGGATGAAGCAACCGTTGAAGCATTGCGCGAACGTGCCAAAAACGCACTCACGACGCTGGCGTTGGCTCAGGAAGAAAGCCTTGGCGATAAGAAGCCGAGCGAAGATCTGCTAGCCCTGGAAGGGATGGATCGTACTCTTGCCTGGAAGCTGGCTGCTCGTGGGGTTTGTACGCTGGAAGACCTCGCCGAACAAGGCGTTGATGACCTTTCAGATATTGAAGAGTTGACGGATGAGAAAGCCGGTGAGCTGATCATGGCCGCGCGTAATATCTGTTGGTTTGGTGACGAAGCGTAATAAACTGTAGCAGGAAGGAACAGCATGACTGATGTAACCGTAAAAGCGCTGGCCGCAGAGATTCAGACCTCGGTGGACCGCCTGGTACAGCAATTCGCTGATGCAGGGATCCCGAAGTCCGCTGAAGACTCTGTGACGGCGCAAGAGAAACAAACTTTACTGGCTCACCTGAACCGTGAACATGGTTCGGCGCCGGATAAGTTGACATTGCAGCGCAAAACGCGCAGTACTTTAAGCATTCAGGGTACCGGTGGTAAGAGCAAATCGGTACAGATCGAAGTCCGCAAGAAACGCACCTTTGTAAAACGTGATCCGGCTGAGGCAGAACGCCTCGCCGCGGAAGAGCAAGCGCAGCGTGAAGCGGAAGAGCAGGCCCAACGTGAAGCAGAGGAAGCTGCAAAGCGCGAGGCTCAGGAAAAAGCGAAGCGTGAAGCGCAAGAGAAAGCTAAACGCGATGCAGACGAAAAGGCTAAACGTGAGCTTGCAGACCAGGCTAAACGCGAAGCTGCGGAAAATAGTAAAGTGAGCAATCAACAAACTGACGAAGCAACCAAAGCCGCTCAGGCTGAAAAAGCCCGCCGCGAAGCTGAAGCGAATGAACTGAAGCGTAAGGCTGAAGAAGAAGCGCGTCGTAAACTCGAAGAAAACGCTCGCCGTGTCGCTGAAGAAGCGCGCCGTATGGCTGAAGAAAACACGCCGGGCTGGACCAGCACTGAAACCGTGGAAGAAGACAAGAGTGATTACCACGTCACTACGTCTCAGCACGCTCGTCAGGCTGAAGATGACAGCGATCGCGAAGTAGAAGGCGGACGCGGCCGTGGTCGTAACACACCTAAAGTTGCCCGTCAGAAAAAAGGCAACAAACACGCTGAATCTAAAGCCGATCGCGAAGAAGCTCGTGCAGCCGTTCGCGGTGGTAAAGGCGGTAAACAGCGTAAAGGCAGCGCGCTGCAGCAGGGCTTCAACAAGCCGGCTCAGGCCGTTAACCGTGACGTTGTGATCGGCGAAACCATCACCGTTGGCGAACTGGCTAACAAGATGGCGGTTAAAGGTTCTCAGGTCATCAAAGCGATGATGAAACTGGGCGCCATGGCCACCATTAACCAGGTCATCGACCAGGAAACCGCACAGCTGGTTGCCGAAGAGATGGGCCACAAAGTTATCCTGCGTCGTGAAAACGAGCTGGAAGAAGCGGTAATGAGCGACCGTGATACCGGAGCGGCTTCTGAATCGCGCGCACCGGTTGTGACCATCATGGGTCACGTTGACCACGGTAAAACCTCGCTGCTGGACTATATTCGTTCAACGAAAGTGGCTTCAGGCGAAGCGGGTGGCATTACCCAGCACATCGGTGCTTACCACGTTGAAACTGACAACGGCATGATCACCTTCCTGGATACCCCGGGCCACGCCGCGTTTACCGCAATGCGTGCACGTGGTGCCCAGGCGACGGATATCGTGGTTCTGGTTGTTGCTGCGGACGACGGCGTGATGCCGCAAACCATCGAAGCTATCCAGCACGCGAAAGCGGCGCAGGTGCCGGTTGTGGTTGCAGTGAACAAGATCGATAAGCCAGAAGCCGATCCGGACCGCGTGAAGAATGAACTGTCCCAGTACGGCATCATGCCGGAAGAGTGGGGCGGTGAAAGCCAGTTCATCCACGTATCCGCGAAAGCCGGTACCGGTATCGATGACCTGCTGGACGCTATCCTGCTGCAGGCTGAAGTTCTCGAACTGAAAGCCGTTCGCAACGGCATGGCAAGCGGCGTGGTTATCGAATCCTTCCTGGACAAAGGCCGTGGTCCGGTAGCCACCGTTCTGGTTCGCGAAGGTACGCTGAATAAAGGCGATATCGTGCTGTGCGGCTTCGAATATGGCCGTGTACGTGCGATGCGTGACGAACTGGGTCGCGAAGTGACCGAAGCCGGTCCGTCTATCCCGGTAGAGATCCTCGGCCTTTCCGGCGTTCCGGCTGCGGGTGACGAAGTGACCGTGGTACGTGACGAGAAGAAAGCGCGTGAAGTGGCTCTGTATCGTCAGGGTAAATTCCGCGAAGTGAAACTGGCTCGCCAGCAGAAATCTAAACTGGAAAACATGTTCGCCAACATGACCGAAGGCGAAGTGTCCGAAGTGAACATCGTGCTGAAAGCCGACGTTCAGGGTTCTGTGGAAGCGATTACCGACTCGCTGCTGAAACTCTCCACCGACGAAGTGAAGGTGAAGATTGTCGGCTCCGGCGTGGGTGGTATCACCGAGACCGATGCGACGCTGGCTACCGCGTCCAACGCGATTCTGGTGGGCTTCAACGTGCGTGCCGATGCATCTGCCCGCCGCGTTATCGAAGCGGAAAGCCTGGATCTGCGCTACTACTCCGTTATCTATCATCTGATTGATGAAGTGAAAGCGGCGATGAGCGGTATGCTGTCTCCGGAACTGAAACAGCAGATTATCGGTCTGGCTGAAGTGCGTGATGTGTTCAAATCACCGAAATTCGGTGCGATCGCGGGCTGTATGGTTACCGAGGGCACAATTAAACGTCACAACCCAATCCGCGTACTGCGCGACAACGTGGTTATCTATGAAGGCGAACTGGAATCCCTGCGCCGCTTCAAAGATGACGTTAACGAAGTTCGTAACGGCATGGAATGTGGTATCGGCGTGAAGAACTACAACGATGTTCGCGTTGGCGATATGATCGAAGTGTTCGAAGTCATTGAGATTAAACGTACCATCGCTTAATCAGACTGATGTGACTGCGTAATTTTAGGGGGGCCGAGTGCCCCCCGATTTGTCTGGAGATTTTACTATGGCGAAAGAATTTGGTCGCCCGCAGCGGGTGGCTCAGGAAATGCAAAAAGAAATTGCCATTATCCTGCAGCGCGAAATCAAAGATCCGCGTTTAGGTCTGATGACCACCGTATCCGGCGTGGAAATGTCCCGCGACCTGGCGTATGCGAAAGTATTCGTTACGTTTTTGAACGATAAAGACGAAGAGGCTATCAAAGCGGGCATTAAAGCCCTTCAGGAAGCCTCCGGCTTTATCCGCTCGCTGCTGGGTAAAGCAATGCGTCTGCGTATCGTGCCGGAATTAACCTTCTTCTATGACAACTCATTGGTAGAAGGGATGCGCATGTCTAACCTGGTGAGTAATGTCATCAAGGACGACGAAGCGCGTCGCGTCAACCCGGACGATAGCAAGGAGGACTGATGAGTCGTCCTCGTCGTCGCGGCCGCGATGTGCATGGCGTGTTGTTACTTGATAAGCCCGGTGGGCTTTCATCCAACGACGCGCTGCAAAAAGTCAAACGCCTCTACAATGCTAATCGGGCAGGGCATACCGGCGCGCTGGACCCGCTGGCGACCGGTATGTTGCCGATTTGCCTTGGCGAGGCGACGAAGTTTTCCCAGTATCTGCTTGATTCCGATAAACGCTATCGTGTGATTGCGCGGCTCGGCCAGCGTACCGATACGTCGGACGCTGACGGTAATATCGTCCAGGAAAGGCCGGTAACCTTTACCGCTCAGGAGCTGGAGAGCGCACTGGACAGTTTCCGAGGCGAGACGCAGCAGGTTCCAACCATGTTCTCGGCGCTCAAATATCAGGGCAAACCGCTGTACGAATATGCACGCCAGGGGATTGTGGTACCGCGTGAAGCGCGTCCGATCACCGTGTATGAGCTGCTGTTTATGCGTCATGAAGGGCTGGAGCTGGAGCTGGAAGTTCACTGCTCCAAGGGCACCTATATTCGCACTATCATTGACGATCTGGGCGAAAAGCTCGGCTGCGGCGCGCACGTCAGCTATCTGCGTCGGCTTGCGGTGAGTAAATATCCTATCGACCGCATGGTGACGCTTGAGCAACTGACGGAACTGCGTGCTCAGGCAGATGAACAAGGCGTTGATCTGGCAACGGTGCTCGACCCGTTGCTGATGCCGATGGACAGTCCGGCTTCGGATTTCCCGATGGTGAATATTCAACCTGTTATCGCTGGCTATTTCAAAAATGGTCAGCCAGTGCGCGTCGCGGATGTGCCGTCGCAGGGCCTGGTGCGCGTCACCGAAGGCGATGAGCAGAAGTTTATTGGCATGGGTGAAATTGATGATGAGGGTCGCGTCGCGCCCCGTCGTCTGGTTGTGGAATACCACGACTAACGTTTGCGATAAGCTGCTGTGACAGGTAGAATATTGCGGCTAAATACACTGCCAGTCGTTATCTTAACGCTGACAGGTATCTGGGGTGGCTGAATTAGAGATCGGCACCCTCTTTTTTATCTATAATTTTGGAGTTGAAAATGTCTCTAAGCGTTGAAGCTAAAGCTAAAATCGTTTCTGAGTTCGGTCGTGGTACTAACGACAGCGGTTCTACCGAAGTACAGGTTGCTCTGCTGACTGCTCAGATTAACCACCTGCAAGGCCACTTTGCAGAGCACAAAAAAGATCACCACAGCCGTCGTGGTCTGCTGCGCATGGTTTCTCAGCGTCGTAAACTGCTCGACTACCTGAAACGTAAAGATGTAGCACGTTATACCAGCCTGATCGAACGTCTGGGCCTGCGTCGCTAATTCTTGCGAGTTTCAGAAAAGGGGGCCTTTATGGCCCCTTTTTTCAACCAGATGGCAGAAATCCACAGTACAATACTGTATTGTTGCCTGAAGGGATCTTCTTGTGCAGAGGTTCGCGCGGCTAATGAGAGGCTTGACTCCGCGACGGGGTTAGGATTGTCATTAGTCGCGAGGATGCAAAGAAGGTCAATACTCAACAGCACGCCGCATCGGTGTGCTGTCATTCATTCAGAAAGGGTATTATTTTGCTAAATCCGATCGTTCGTAAATTTCAATATGGTCAGCATACCGTCACGTTAGAGACCGGTATGATGGCGCGCCAGGCTACCGCCGCTGTGATGGTAAGCATGGACGACACCGCAGTATTCGTTACCGTTGTGGGTCAGAAAAAAGCCAAACCTGGCCAGGATTTCTTCCCGCTGACCGTTAACTATCAGGAGCGTACCTACGCTGCTGGCCGTATCCCGGGTAGCTTCTTCCGTCGTGAAGGCCGTCCGAGCGAAGGCGAAACCCTGATTGCACGTCTGATTGACCGTCCGGTTCGTCCGCTGTTCCCGGAAGGCTTCGTTAACGAAGTCCAGGTTATCGCGACCGTTGTGTCCGTAAACCCGCAAGTTCACCCGGATATCGTGGCGATGATCGGCGCGTCCGCTGCGCTGAGCCTATCTGGTATTCCGTTCAATGGCCCAATCGGCGCTGCACGCGTGGGTTACATCAACGACCAGTATGTGCTGAACCCGACTGCCGACGAACTGAAAAACAGCAAGCTGGATCTGGTGGTTGCCGGTACTGAAGGCGCTGTGCTGATGGTGGAATCCGAAGCAGAACTGCTGAGCGAAGATCAGATGCTGGGCGCAGTAGTATTTGGCCACGACCAACAGCAGATTGTTATCGAGAACATCAACTCACTGGTTGCTGAAGCGGGCAAACCGCGTTGGGACTGGCAGCCGGAAGCCGCTAACGATGCGTTGAACAGCCGCGTTGCCGCGCTGGCTGAAGCTCGTCTGAGCGACGCTTACCGCATTACCGACAAACAAGAACGTTATTCTCAGATCGACGCTATCAAATCTGACGTTATCGCTGCACTGCAGGCGGAACAATCAGAAGGCGACGCGCTGGATGAAAACGAACTGAACGACATTCTGCACGCTATCGAGAAAAACGTGGTGCGTAGCCGCGTACTGCGTGGCGAGCCGCGTATCGATGGCCGTGAAAAAGACATGATCCGTGGTCTGGACGTTCGTACCGGCGTACTGCCGCGTACTCACGGTTCCGCACTGTTCACCCGTGGTGAAACGCAGGCGCTGGTTACCGCGACGCTGGGTACTGCACGTGATGCGCAGAACCTGGACGAGCTGATGGGCGAACGTACCGACAACTTCCTGTTCCACTATAACTTCCCTCCGTACTCTGTTGGTGAGACCGGAATGGTAGGTTCACCGAAGCGTCGTGAAATCGGTCACGGTCGTCTGGCGAAACGCGGCGTGATGGCAGTTATGCCGGATGCAGAGCGCTTCCCGTACACCGTACGTGTCGTATCTGAAATCACCGAATCCAACGGTTCTTCATCCATGGCTTCCGTGTGCGGCGCTTCTCTGGCGCTGATGGACGCAGGTGTGCCGGTGAAAGCTGCCGTTGCGGGTATCGCGATGGGTCTGGTGAAAGAAGGCGACAACTTCGTGGTTCTGTCTGACATTCTGGGCGACGAAGATCACCTGGGCGACATGGACTTTAAAGTAGCCGGTAGCCGTGAAGGTATCTCCGCGCTGCAGATGGACATCAAAATCGAAGGCATCACCCGCGAAATCATGCAGGTGGCACTGAACCAGGCTAAGGGCGCGCGTCTGCACATCCTGAGCGTGATGGAGCAGGCTATCAACGCACCGCGTGGCGATATCTCCGAGTTCGCTCCGCGTATCCACACCATCAAAATCAACCCGGACAAGATCAAAGACGTGATCGGTAAGGGTGGTTCTGTGATCCGTGCGTTGACCGAAGAAACCGGCACCACCATCGAAATCGAAGATGACGGTACCGTGAAAATCGCAGCGACCGACGGTGAAAAAGCGAAACATGCTATCCGCCGTATCGAAGAGATCACCGCTGAAATCGAAGTGGGTCGCGTTTATAACGGTAAAGTCACCCGTATCGTTGATTTCGGTGCGTTTGTTGCCATTGGCGGCGGCAAAGAAGGCCTGGTACACATTTCCCAGATCGCTGACAAGCGCGTTGAGAAAGTGACTGATTATCTGCAGATGAATCAGGAAGTGCCGGTCAAAGTTCTGGAAGTGGATCGCCAGGGCCGTATCCGTTTAAGCATTAAAGAAGCAGCCGAGCCGTCTCAGCCGGCGGCCGCACCGGACGCTCCGGCAGCACCGCAAGCTGAATAAGGGTTGCTATTAGGCTCTCCATGTTCGCATGGAGAGCTCTTTGATACCGGGCTGGAAGCCGGGTTTGCAACCGGGGAACAGGACGTTCATCCAATTGTTGTCTTCGGGAGTGGGAAATGAAGCCTTTTTTGCGCTGGTGTTTCGTTGCGACAGCTCTCACGCTGGCAGGATGCAGCAACTCTGCCTGGCGTAAGAGTGAAGTCCTCGCGGTACCATTGCAACCGACTTTGCAGCAAGAAGTCATTCTGGCTCGCATGGAACAAATTCTTGCCAGTCGGGCTTTAACCGATGATGAACGTGCTCAGCTTTTATATGAGCGCGGAGTGTTGTATGATAGTCTTGGTTTGCGGGCACTGGCGCGAAATGATTTTTCACAAGCGCTGGCTATCCGCCCCGATATGCCTGAAGTATTCAATTACTTAGGCATTTATTTAACGCAGGCAGGCAATTTTGATGCTGCCTATGAAGCGTTTGATTCTGTACTTGAGCTTGATCCAACTTACAACTACGCGCATTTAAATCGCGGTATCGCCCTCTATTACGGCGGACGTTACCGGTTAGCGCAAGATGATCTGCTGGCGTTTTATCAAGACGATCCCAATGATCCTTTCCGTAGTCTGTGGCTCTATATTGCTGAAAGCAAACTGGATGAGAAACAGGCCAAAGCGTCGTTACAACAGCGCTTAGACAAATCGGATAAAGAGCAATGGGGATGGAACATTGTCGAGTTCTACCTGGGCAACATTAACGAAGCAACGTTAATGGAACGCCTCAAGGCGGACGCAACGGATAACACCTCGCTCGCTGAGCATCTCAGTGAAACCAACTTCTATTTAGGTAAGTACTACCTAAGTCTGGGGGAATTGGACAGCGCTACGGCACTGTTCAAATTAGCGGTAGCTAACAACGTACATAACTACGTTGAACACCGTTATGCATTGTTGGAATTAGCGCTCTTGGGCCAGGAGCAAGAAGACCTGGCAGAATCGGACCAGCAATAGCTGACGGACATTTATCAGCCCATAAACTTTTTTAAAGTCATCACCTTAACGGGTGAGGGCGTTTTTGTTCGTCAATCAATCAAATTTGAGCCGGTTCACACTTTTCAATGAAAATTGCAGATCTTTTTCATGATGAGTTATGTAGACTGGCCGCCATTTATCTTGAGGCACACGTACTACATGACTGAATTCGAAACCACTTTTTCTGATCTGGGGCTGAAGACTCCTATCCTTGAAGCCCTTACCGATCTGGGTTACGAAAAGCCATCTCCGATCCAGGCTGAGTGTATTCCGCACCTGCTTGGTGGCCGCGATGTTCTGGGTATGGCCCAGACAGGCAGCGGCAAAACCGCAGCGTTCTCTTTACCGCTGCTGAACAACCTTGATCCTGAATTGAAAGCGCCGCAAATCCTGGTGCTGGCCCCGACCCGCGAGCTGGCGGTTCAGGTTGCTGAAGCAATGACGGACTTCTCTAAACATATGCATGGCGTAAACGTGGTAGCCCTTTACGGCGGCCAGCGTTATGACGTGCAACTGCGTGCCCTGCGTCAGGGCCCACAGATTGTTGTGGGTACCCCAGGCCGCCTGCTTGACCATTTAAAACGCGGTACGCTGAACCTGTCCAACCTGAGCGGTCTGGTACTGGACGAAGCGGATGAAATGCTGCGTATGGGCTTCATCGAAGACGTTGAAACCATCATGGCGCAGATCCCGGAAGGTCATCAGACCGCTCTGTTCTCCGCCACCATGCCGGAAGCGATTCGCCGTATTACCCGCCGCTTTATGAAAGAGCCGCAGGAAGTACGCATTCAGTCCAGCGTGACCACTCGCCCGGACATCAGCCAGAGCTACTGGACTGTTTACGGCATGCGTAAAAACGAAGCGCTGGTGCGTTTCCTGGAAGCGGAAGACTTTGACGCGGCGATTATTTTCGTGCGTACCAAAAACGCGACCCTGGAAGTGGCTGAAGCGCTGGAGCGCAGCGGTTACAACAGCGCCGCGCTGAACGGCGACATGAACCAGGCGCTGCGTGAGCAGACCCTGGAGCGCCTGAAAGATGGTCGTCTGGACATCCTGATTGCGACCGACGTTGCGGCCCGTGGCCTGGACGTTGAGCGTATCAGCCTGGTTGTTAACTACGACATCCCGATGGATTCAGAATCTTACGTTCACCGTATTGGCCGTACCGGCCGTGCGGGTCGTGCTGGCCGCGCGCTGCTGTTCGTTGAGAACCGCGAGCGTCGTCTGCTGCGCAACATCGAACGCACCATGAAACTGACCATCCCGGAAGTGGAACTGCCGAACGCAGAACTGCTGGGCACACGCCGTCTGGAGAAATTCGCCGCTAAAGTACAGCAGCAGCTGGAAAGCAGCGATCTGGATCAGTACCGCGCCCTGCTGGCGAAAATCCAGCCGACTGCGGAAGACGAAGAGCTGGACATCGAAACTCTGGCTGCCGCGCTGCTGAAAATGGCACAGGGCGAACGCCCGCTGATCCTGCCGCCGGATGCGCCGATGCGTCCGCGTCGTGAATTCCGTGAGCGTGACGATCGTTTCGAACGTCGCAGCGATCGTAACGATCGTGGTCCGCGTAGCGACCGTCCGCAGCGTGAAGGCGAAGAGCGTCCGCGCCGTGAACGTCGTGACGTTGGCGATATGGAACTGTACCGCATTGAAGTGGGTCGTGATGATGGCGTTGAAGTTCGTCATATCGTTGGCGCTATCGCTAACGAAGGCGACATCAGCAGCCGTTACATCGGCAACATCAAGCTGTTTGCTTCCCACTCCACCATTGAGCTGCCGAAAGGTATGCCGGGTGAAGTTCTGCAACACTTTACCCGCACGCGTATTCTCAACAAACCGATGAATATGCAACTGCTGGGCGACGCGCAACCGCGTCCGGATCGCGGCGGTGAACGTCGTGGTGGTGGTGCCGGGGCTGGCGCTGGCCGTGGCGGTTTCGGCGGCGAGCGTCGTGAAGGCGGTCGTAGCGAAGGTCGTCGTTTCAGCGGCGAACGTCGTGAAGGTGGCGCAGGCCGTAGCTTTAGCGGTGAGCGTCGTGAAGGTGGCCGTGGCCCGCGTCGTGAAGATGGCGCAGCACCGTCCCGTCGTCGCTTTGGTGACGCATAAGTCCTGAACGCCTTACGGTTTACAAACTGTAAAGTTTAATAAACAGTCCCAGTCAAAATGATTGGGACTTTTTTTATCTGGTTTGTACTCATGTACTGGTACAATGAGGCATCCTCTTTCAGGATTCGATTGTTACTACAGGACATAAAATGGCAACCCTCTCCACCACCAGCGTATCGCCTTCCATTCTGGGCGGCATTGTTATCATTGCAGGCACTATCATCGGAGCGGGGATGTTTTCTCTGCCGGTCGTTATGTCTGGCGCGTGGTTTTTCTGGTCGCTGGCGGCGTTAGGGATAACCTGGTTCTGTATGCTGCACTCCGGCTTAATGATCCTCGAAGCTAACCTCAACTACGCGCCCGGTGCCAGCTTCGATACCATGACCAAAGATCTGCTGGGCAAATACTGGACCTGGATTAACGGCCTCTCTATCGCCTTTGTGCTGTATATCCTGACCTATGCCTATATCTCGGCAAGCGGCTCGATACTGCATCACACGCTGTCGGAAATGTCGCTGTCGTTTTCTCCTCGGCTGGCGGGGCTGATTTTTGCTTTGATCGTAGCATTCGTGGTGTGGCTCAGCACACGCGCGGTCAGCAGAATGACGGCGATTGTGCTTGGCGCGAAAGTGATTACTTTTTTCCTGACCTTCGGCAGTCTGTTAGGCCATGTGGAACCCGCCACGCTGTTTAACGTCGCGGAACCGCAGCCTTCCTACTTCCCCTATTTATTAATGACGTTGCCGTTCTGTCTTGCGTCGTTTGGCTATCATGGCAATGTGCCGAGCCTGATGAAGTATTACGGCAAAGATCCGCGCACTATCGTCCGTTGCATCGTCTGGGGAACGCTTATTGCGCTGGCGCTGTATACCATCTGGCTGCTGGCGACCATGGGGAATATCCCGCGTCCGGCATTTATTGAGATTGCCCGTCAGGGCGGCAACATTGATGTGCTGGTCCAGGCGCTGGCTGGCGTGTTGAACAGCAAAACCCTCGATCTGCTGTTAATCATCTTCTCTAACTTCGCCGTTGCCAGTTCATTCCTGGGCGTAACCCTGGGCCTGTTTGATTATCTGGCGGATTTGCTCGGTTTTGATGATTCCGCACTCGGGCGTTTCAAAACCGTGCTGTTAACCTTCGTACCGCCTGTCGCGGGCGGGATGCTGTGGCCGAACGGGTTTTTGTACGCCATCGGCTACGCCGGGCTGGCCGCCACTATTTGGGCCGCGATTGTGCCGGCATTACTGGCCCGCGCGTCGCGTAAGCGCTTCGGCAGTCCGCTGTTTCGCGTCTGGGGCGGGAAGGGAATGATCGTGTTGATTCTGGTCTTCGGCATCGGCAATGCGTTGGTGCATCTGTTATCGACGGCGAATCTGCTACCGGTTTATCAATAAAAAACGCCCTCCGTGTGGAGGGCGCTCTGTTAAAGCGATTCACGAACCTGCATCGCCAAATCGAAGGAGTGAAGACGGGCCTGATGATCGAAAATCTGCCCGTTAACCATGATTTCGTCAGCCTCGGTTTCCCGCAGGATTGATAGCAAACCGTGGCGCACTTTGGCTTTATCACCCACCAGCGACATCCCCAGCGCCTGCTGAACGCCGTACTGTTCAGCCGGGCTCCAGATACTCTCCATGCTTTCCACCGGCGGCGGTAACTGCCCGGCTTCGCCACGGCGCAGCTTAACAAATGCCTGCTGCATTGAGGTAAACAAAAACTCCGCGTCGCGATTGCTGTCGGCGGCCACAATATTGATACACACCAGCGCGTACGGTTTTTCCAGCCGCCCGGACGGTTTGAACTGGGTGCGATACAGATGCAGCGCCTGGAACAGCATATCCGGGGCGAAGTGCGAGGCAAACGCGAAAGGCAGGCCCATCTGGGCCGCCAGCTGTGCGCTGTACAAGCTGGAGCCTAACAGCCACAGCGGTATTTTCGCGCCGTAGCCCGGCACCGGACGCACGGCAGGATGCGGATCGCGGGCATCAAACCATTCCACCAGCTCATTCACATCGCGCGGGAAGTTATCTATGTCGCCGCTCATATGGCGGCGCAGCGCCATCATGGTGCGCTGATCGCTGCCCGGCGCGCGGCCCAGCCCCAGCTCGATACGGCCAGGATACAGCGCGTCCAGAGTGCCGAACTGTTCGGCGATCACCAGCGGTGAGTGGTTAGGCAGCATCACGCCGCCAGAGCCCAGGCGCAGCGTGGAGGTATTCGCGGCAAGATAGCCGATCAGCACCGACGTCGCCGCGCTGGCGATACCGGTCATATTATGGTGCTCAGCCAGCCAGTAGCGGTGATAGCCGCGCGCTTCGGCAAGCTTCGCTAAATCCAGAGAATGTTGAAAAGCGTCCCGGGCGCTGAGCCCTTGCGGGATCGGGGCCAGGTCGAGCAAAGAGAAAGGTACAGTTGATTGCGTGGTCATAGCAGCTCACTTTGTCACAGCACTGTTTCAGATTAAAGGTCTGCCTCTGGCGCGTACGCGCCAGAAAGCTGTACCTTTTAATACTGCATTAAAATTCGCTGATTGCTGTTAACAAAGTGAGCTTTTTTTAGGCCTGTAGCTCAAGTCCGGCCAGGCGCAGCCAGTATCCGTTGCAGTCGCTGTTGGCTTCCAACGCCAATGGCGCCGCGCCGGTTTCATTGGCACGGAAGGCGTTTAGCATCTCGATGGTCTCCGTGCCCATAGGGGAGAGTCGCACCACATCCACTAAATCCTGCATAGAGGCTAACTCATTGCCGAGATTGTAGACGTAGCCGCTCATGGTCTGGATGCCGTTCAGCACAAACACCTGCTGGCCCTCCTGCGAATGGATAACCCGCCCGTGGGGATACTTAATGCAGCAGGTTTCGCATTCATCTTTAGGCCGGTCTTCTGAGCGCGCGGTAAAGCAGCGGGCGGAATAAGCCAGCGGCAGATGACCGTAGCTCAACACTTCCACCTCAAACTGCTGGCGAATACCCAGCTCATCGCACTGCGTCAGCAAATTCACCAGCCAGTCGCGGGAAAGCTCCACGGGCATGCACCAGCGCATCATCCCCTGTTTCGCCAGGCGGCGCAGCGTGACGGCGTTGTAGCAGTTGAGCGCATGGCTGGCGACAAACGGCAACCTGCGTTCCCAGGCCATATTCACGGTACCGAAATCGCTGGCTTCAATCAGAAACTCGCCGTTTTCCACATAGCGTTTCAGTTCATTCAGCTCAGAGGGTGCCTGCACCAGCGCTAACGTGGAGATCACCACCTGCTTACCGCTGGCCGCAACAATTTTCGCCATCTCCAGCCAGTCGCCGACTTTGGTGTCGCGGCGTTTGCTGCATACCGATTCGCCGAGATAGACAATATCGGCGCTGCTGTTTGCTGCCGCCTGATAGAACTGTTCCAGCGTCGCTTTCGGCCAGTAATACAGTACGGGTCCTAATGAGTATTTCATGGAGGTTCCTTTACTGCCATTTGCGGTGATACGCGCCGAGCGTGGTTTGTGTGCCTTCTGACATCGCTCCGAGGGTATCCATCCAGGCCTGCTGCGGCTGGAACTGTTGCGGATTCGCCATGCAGCGGTCGATGGCCTGACGCCACACTTTCGCCACCTGGCTAACGTACGCCGGGCTACGCTGGCGGCCTTCGATTTTCACCGAAGCGATATTAGCCGCCAGCAGTTCCGGCAGCAGTTCCAGGGTGTTGAGACTGGTGGGTTCTTCAAGGGCGTGGTAGCGCTGGTCGTCAACCAGATAGCGCCCTTTACACAGCGTTGGATAGCCTGCGTTCTCCCCGTCCTGATAGCGATCGATCAGCACATCGTTCAGGCGAGATTCCAGCCCCTGGGGCGTCTGCTGCCAGCGCACAAAACGCGCCGGTGAACACGCCCCGACGGTGTTGGGCGATTCGCCGGTCAGATAAGAAGAGAGATAGCAGCGGCCTTCCGCCATAATGCACAGGCTGCCGAAGGCGAACACTTCCAGCGGCACCGGCGTCACGCGCGCCAGTTGCTTAACCTGGTGAATAGACAACACGCGCGGCAGCACTACCCGCGCCACATCAAAGTTGCGCTGGTAAAAGCGGATTGCCTCTTCGTTGGTCGCGGACGCCTGCACCGAGACGTGGCGTTCGACGTGCGGATAGCGCTCGGCGGCGTATTCCAGCATGGCGATATCCGCAAGAATCAGGGCATCGGCCCCGGATTGCGCCGCCATATCCACCGCACGCTCCCAGCGCGGGTAGCCATCGGGATGCGCAAAAGTATTAATCGCAATATGCAGCTTACGGCGATGTTGATGAACCACATTCACCGCTTCCTGAAGTTTCTTCTCAGTAAAGTTGAGGCCTGCAAAATGGCGGGCGTTGGTATCGTCTTTCAGGCCGATATAAACCGCATCAGCCCCGTTTTCGATAGCCGCTTTCAGTGCCGGCAAGTTTCCGGCAGGACACAGCAACTCCATAGAATTTCCTGAAGGTGAGGGGGCGGACAAAAAAAGTCGCCATATTGTTAATGAACGGCGATTTTAGTTAACCTGGCGGCGACAATATTTGATTTGAGGCAGTTAAACGCGTATTGATGAAATCAATAAAGGGGTAATCAAAACGTTTAAAATCTTGATTTACGCCGCTATGTCGCAGGAACGATATGGCACAATGATGGGTCGATAGTTATCAAGGAGTAGAGCTCGTGTTAGATCAACTGCGTTCGCGCCTGGTTCGTCTTGGCCCCTCACTAATGAGGACGCCCGTTAAGCTGGCGCCCTTTGCTCTGAAGCGACAAGTACTGGAGCAGGTACTGGCCTGGCAGTTCCGTCAGGCGCTTGAAGAGGGAGAGCTGGCGTTCCTTGATGGGCGCTGGTTATGCATTGAAGTGCGCGATATCGGTTTGAGATGGTTTACTTCAGTGGAAAATGACCGGTTGGTGGTAAAAGAAGATGCGCCAGCGGACGTCAGCTTCAGCGCCGATGCCAGCGATCTTTTAATGATTGCCGCACGCAAACAGGACCCGGATACGCTATTCTTCCAGCGCCGATTAATCATTGAAGGCGATACCGAACTCGGTTTGTACGTCAAAAACCTGATGGACGCCATTGAGCTGGAGTCGATGCCAAAACCCCTGCGCATCATGCTTCTGCAACTGGCTGACTTCGTCGAAGCGGGTCTGAAAGACGCGCCGTCGACAAAAGCAACCTCAGTAGGTGAACCATGCTAATTCGTGTAGAAATTCCCATAGATGCACCCGGTATTGATGCGCTGCTGCGCCACACGTTTAAAGACGGCGGCGAGGCGGATTTGATCCATGACCTGCGTGAAGACGGCTTGCTGACGCTGGGCCTGGTGGCTACCGATGATGAAGGGCAAGTGGTCGGTTACGTCGCGTTCAGCCCGGTGAGCGTACAGGGTGAAGATCTACAATGGGTAGGCCTCGCGCCGCTGGCGGTGGACGAATCGTTGCGCGGGCAAGGTTTAGCGCGTCAACTGGTGTATGAAGGGCTCGATTCCCTGAATGAATTTGGCTACGCTGCCGTGGTGACGCTGGGCGATCCGGCGCTGTATGGCCGTTTCGGTTTTGAACTGGCCGCCCATTACGATTTACACTGCCGCTGGCCGGGGACCGAAGCCGCATTCCAGATCCATCCGCTGGCTCCCGATGCGCTTAAGGGCGTAAGCGGTCTGGTGGAATACCACGAGCACTTCAATCGCTTTTAATCGCAGGCGCTGGTAAATCTGGGAACAGATCCGCCAGCGCGATTTCTCCCGCCACCAGCCGTTCTTTTTCCCGCTTCGGCAATTGCTTTATACGGTACTCAATGCGTAAAGCTTGTGAGCGCTCACCAACTTGTTCGGCGAAAACCATCGTTAATTCGCCTTTTCCCCGTAGCGAACGTGCGCCTTTACCGGTTTGATGCTGTAGCAAACGGCGCGCGGTGTCGGTGGTGACGCCGGTGTAAAGTCGGTTATCGGCGGTGCGAATTAAATAGAGAAACCAGCAGTTCATAAAGCGTATTCGGACGAAGATTTTGCCGCACCTTATCACGCTTTCTCTGTGACGACACTGTGGTAGTGTGTCGGCAAACCATTTTCGGAGGCGTTATGGAAGCACTGGAAAGCATCAGCCGCTGGCTCGGCAAACAGCATGTGGTGAGCTACTGCGTGGCGAACGACCAGGATATATGGTGCGCAAATGCGTTTTACCTGTATTGCCCACAAGACGTGGCATTCTACCTGTTGAGCGACCCGCAGACGCGGCACGGGCAAATCAGCGGCGCAAGAGCGAGAGTGGCGGGTACGGTAAGCGGGCAAACCAAAAACGTAGCGCTCATACGCGGAGTGCAGTTTAAAGGCGAGATCCAGTTGCTTGAGGGCGAAGCGTCAGAGAGCCTTCGTGAAGGCTATAACCGACGCTTCCCTATTGCCAGAGGGATGTCAGCACCGGTCTGGCAAATCCGGCTGAATGAACTCAAATTGACTGACAACACTCTGGGTTTTGGTAAAAAATTTTGCTGGCAACGTTAACCGTTAACTGCCGAGCAGGCGTAATGCCTCGCGGTTAAACGCCGGTAAATCATCTGGCGTGCGGCTGGTAACCAGTTGGTCTTTATCGACAACCACTTCCTGGTCGAAAAACTCCGCGCCTGCGTTTTTTACGTCAATCACGATCGGCGTCACCGCCGTCAGCTTGCGTCCCCGGATCACGTCGGCGCTAATCAGCAACTGCGGCCCGTGGCATATCGCAAATACCGGTTTGCCGCTTTCGACAAATTCACGGGTAAAATCGACAAAGCGGCTGTCGCCACGCAGATGATCTGGCGAATGGCCGCCAGGTAGCAACAGGGCATCAAACTCATCAGGTTTAACGTCATCAATGCCTTTATCGATAGTCACCTGAGCTTCGCCTTTTTTGCCTTTTACGGTATTCCCGGCTTGCTTCTCAATGGTGATCACTTCGTGGCCCGCTTTTTTAAATTCTTCCGCCGGGGAAGTGAACTCGGAATCTTCGAACTCGTCGGTAATCAGGACTGCAATCTTCTTGCTCATGTTTACTCCTCAGTTCGTTTTCGACACACCTAATCACTGAAAATAGTGAATACTGACTATTAAGCCTGGTTGAAGGGCATAGCTTTGCAACACGGATTAATCTGCAAGGGGGAAATAATGAGCCGGGTATTGATCACGGGTGCCAGCGGTTTAGTTGGCGGGCACTTACTTAGACTGCTGAACGACGAACCGCGCATCGAAAACATCGTCGCGCCCAGCCGCAGGCCGCTTGCGCCCATGAAAAAGATGTTTAACCCCCACGATCCGCAGCTTACGGATGCGTTAGCCCAGGCCACCGAGCCGGTGGATATTGTGTTCTGCTGTCTCGGCACTACCCGGCACGAGGCTGGCAGCAAAGAGGCGTTTGTCCATGCCGATTTTACGCTGGTGGTGGATACGGGCCTGGCGGGGTTACGTCTTGGCGCGACCCATATGCTGGTGGTCAGCGCGATGGGCGCGAATGCCCATTCGCCATTCTTTTATAATCGCGTAAAAGGCGAGATGGAGGAGACGCTACGTGCGCAGGGCTGGCCACGATTAACCATCGCCCGTCCGTCGATGCTGATTGGCCATCGAAATAAAAAACGCGTTGCCGAGTCGCTGTTCGCACCGCTGTTCGGCCTGCTGCCGGGGAAATGGAAATCGATTCACGCGCGGGACGTGGCGCTGGCGATGTTTCAGGATGCGATGACGGGAGGAAAGCCTGGCGTGACGATTCTGGACTCTGCTGAACTGCGGGAAAAAGCACAGCTGGCGGGGCGGTAATAAAAAGCGCCCGCGTAAATTAGCGGGCGCAAGCGGTTATTTAATATAGGTAAACGCGGTGGTGACGTGTTTCACGCCGCTCACATGGCTGGCGATATCTGCCGCCGCTTTCCCTTCGCGATCGGTGACCAGGCCCAGCAGGAACACTTCGCTGTTCTCGGTGGTGACTTTCACGTTGGAGGATTTCACCAGATCGCTTGCCAATAGCTGGGAGCGTACTTTGGTGGTGATCCAGGTATCGGTAGAGGCAGTTCCCAGGCCAATCGGCTGGCCCTGGCGCACTTCGTTATACACTTCGGTAGTGCCTTCTACACCCATAGCGATCTGCTTCGCGCGCGAGGCCAGTTCGGTATTCGGTGCTTGTCCGGTTAACAGGACTTTGCCCTGATACGCGGTCACATTGATGCGCGCCTCTTTCTTGATCTGCTCATCTTTAGACAATGCGCTATTGACCCGTAGCTCCAGCGTTCCGTCGTCAACCTGCGTCCCTACCGAGCGCGGATCGGTAGCGGCTTTAGTGCCTACCGCCGCAGTTCCGACAACCGCTGCGGCAACGCAACCTTGTAATAGCAACGCGGCAATAAGGACTGCGAGGGGCGAAAATGCCTTCATGTGTACTCCTTAATCATCCTGGTGAGGGAAAAGCGTGTTATCTATCAAATCGCACAGACAGTTCACCGTCAGCATATGCATCTCCTGAATACGCGCGCTGCGGTGAGAAGGGATACGAATCTCCACATCCTGCGGACCCAGCAAACCCGCCAGCTCACCGCCGTCATAGCCGGTGAGGGCGACAATGGTCATATCGCGGGTGACTGCGGCTTCTACCGCTTTGACGATATCCCGGCTGTTGCCGCGAGTGGAAATCGCCAGTAATACATCGCCCGCGTGGCCTAACGCGCGGACCTGTTTGGCATAAATCTCTTCATGCAACCGGTCGTTAGCGATGGCTGTTAAGACCACATTATCCGTATTTAGTGCAATGGCGGGTAAACTGGGGCGTTCGGTTTCAAACCGGTTGATCATGCTGGCGGCGAAGTGCTGGGCGTTAGCGGCGGAGGTCCCATTGCCGCAGCAGAGGATCTTATTGCCATTGAGTAAGGACTGAACCAGCGTCATTGCCGCACGAGAAATGGCATCCGGGAGAGCTTCGGCAGCAGCAATTTGAGTTTGAATGCTTTCCGTAAAGCAGACTTTGATTCGTTCTAACACAGTGATCCTTTGAAAAATACGTCAATTGATTATTAGGCGGAAAACGCGTTCTCAATCCACTCGACTTCATCGCCGGTGAAGGCTAACACATCGAACCGGCAATCCACAGTATCAAAACTCTGGGACTGACGGGCGAGCCAGCCGCGCGCGGTTTGTAATAATTTATGTTGCTTGGCTTGCGTCACGCTGGCGGCGGCCCCGCCAAAACAGGCGGAGCGGCGGTAACGTACTTCGACAAACACGATGACGTGGCGGTGTTTCATGATCAAATCAATCTCACCCCAGCGTCCGCGCACGTTTGCCGCGACAAACTGTAATCCCTGACTTTCCAGCCACAGGCGCGCCCGGTGTTCCCAGACCGCGCCCTGCTGTGAGCTTAATTTGCCCGCACCACCTGTCCCTGCTGGTATTTGAGCCATGTTAACTTCCTGTTGATCACACAATCCTGATCGGCGGTCAGCGTGCCGGTATTGCCGTTGAGCTGGAAGCCCTGCACCTGGCGCATCTGCGAGAAGTGATTCGCCAGGGACCAGGCATCAACGCCCATGGCGTACAGTCGCGCCAGTGAAAAGTCATTATTCACTGCGGCCAGCGCCTGCTGCTGCAAACCGGGGTTTTCCCCAGCTAACATTGGGATTTCGCTGAATTGCAGGCCCTCCATTTCCAGACGGAAATCCGGCCCGGTATTGCCCTGCGAACTGCGTGACGAAGCATACAGCGTCGCGCCGTTATGGCTGCCGGTACGCATGGCGATCATCGGTTTGATTAATGCGATTTCATCCTGGCTAGCCACAATGTAAACCGAATCGACGTTGCCGCTGCTGCCTGCGGTGATTTGCGCATCGGTCGGCGGAGCAGGAATAGTCAGGCCGCCGATAGTGGTGGCTTGCTGGGACGGCAGGCTGGACGCCACCGGCGAACCGGTTAAGGCAATCCCGGAGCCACTGTTGATGCCCATTTTCAACTCCGATACCGAGCCGAATTTTTGCTGTAACACCGTACCGCCGCCCAGATGCTGCCATTGTTCGGCAAACGCGCGGGTCACGCGGTCGCCCAGCGCGCTGCGCGGTACCAAAACCAACGGATTACGTTGCCCCTGTTGCCAGATATGCTCCGCAGCGTCACGGGCTTCGTCTTCGGGGGAGAGGGCGAAATAGCAAACGTTGGCGCGGTTCTGCACGTTTTCAGGTTCATTCATCGCCAATACGTTTAAGGGGGTGTTACTGCGTACCAGCTCTTCAACGTTAGGTTTCAGCAACGGGCCGACGACAATACTGGCACCATCCTGCTGCACCTGGTTCAGAACCTGATTGAGCGGCTGGCTGCTGGTGTCGTAGATTTTAATTTCCGCGCCAGGATTGGCGGGCGCACTTACAGAGGCTTGCGCAACCGGTGTCTGCGTCGCGGGTTCAGCGGCTGGCGCGGCGGCGTCCCGGGTCAGATCATTAACGTTTGCCGCCGACGGGCTGACGATGCCATCGGCTCCGGCAGGTTGTTCAGCGGCTGGCTGGTCAGCGGTAAGCTGTTCAGCGGCGGGCTGGGCGGTTTCGGTTTGCGGCGCATTTGCCGGCGTGTTTACCGGGCTGACGCCGCTGTTTTTCGCTGCTTCAAAACCCTGTTGGATCGCGCGCCCAAATACCGCGGCCTGGCCATTAAGCGGTAACAACAGGGCGATTTTGTCCGCCGAGGCGGGTTTGAAATTCTGCACGTTTACCAGTTGGGTCGGGAGTAGCTTCGCGCCTGGGTTTTGGGGATAACGGGTTTGCCAGTCCTGGATACCCGCTTTCAGCATGGCGGGATCGCTGCGGTTATCGAACCACATGCGCTGTAAATCGAGCCAACCGCGCAGCACGTTTTCATCAGCGCTAATCACCAGCGCATTGGCCTGGTCGGGCGTCATGGATGAGAGTGCTTGCCAGGTGGCGTCGATATTTTTTTGCTTATCGGCAGGTTTCAGCAGCGGCTCCTGCGCAATCAATGCGCGCAGCAGCTCCAGCGACGGGCGGCCCTGGTTGGCGTCAATCTGTGCCTGATAGTACCGGGCTTTCTGGCCGTCGTTGAAATCAGAGATATCCAGCGAGGCCAGTTCCGCAGCGGCACCCTGATAGTTTTTATTCGCCAGGATTAATTCGATGTCCAGCAGACGCTGTTCGCGGTGCTGTTCAGCGGTGAGATCGGTGGGTAATTGTCGATACAGTTCGGTCGCCTGTTCGCGTTTACCTTCCTTAATCAGGGCACGTATCGCGAGTAATTGCCAGTTGGTCTTGGTATCATCCGAGCTTTGCTGCATTTGCTGTAAGTAGTAAGCGGAATTCGCTTGTGCTTCACCCTGCATATGCGCGGCGCTTTGATCCGGCGCCTGGGTGCCGCAGCCGGCGAAAAGCAGCGCGGCCAGCACGACAGGCAGGCAGCGCGCGGCTTTAGAACGTATTAAGGTTGACGGTACCATACTGTATCCAGTGAGTTTTTTTTTAATCAATATTCAATATTAAATCGGCAATACGGACTAAACAATGAAACAACACGATTCCACCGAGAATTCTCAGGGCCAGCTTTATATTGTCCCGACGCCGATTGGCAATCTTGGGGACATAACCCAGCGGGCGCTCTCGGTGTTGCAGTCGGTTGACCTGATTGCTGCCGAGGATACGCGCCATACCGGCTTATTGCTGCAACACTTTGCTATTTCCGCGCGGTTGTTCGCATTACACGATCATAATGAGCAACAAAAAGCGCAAACACTGCTGGCGAAACTGCGGGAAGGGCAAAATATCGCGCTGGTGTCCGATGCGGGTACGCCATTGATCAACGATCCGGGCTATCACCTGGTTCGCACCTGTCGTGAGGCGGGTATTCGCGTTGTACCGCTGCCGGGGCCGTGCGCCGCCATTGCCGCGTTAAGCGCTGCCGGGCTGCCGTCCGACCGTTTTTGCTACGAAGGCTTTTTGCCTGCCAAATCGAAAGCCCGCCGCGATGCGCTCAAAGCCATCGAGCAGGAGCCGCGTACTCTGATTTTTTACGAATCCACCCATCGCCTGCTGGAAAGCCTGGAAGATATTTGTACGGTACTGGGCGAGTCGCGTTATGTCGTGCTGGCCCGCGAGATCACGAAAACCTGGGAATCAATTCACGGCGCGCCCATCGGCGAACTGCTGGCGTGGGTTAAAGAAGACGAAAATCGCCGCAAGGGTGAAATGGTACTCATCGTTGAAGGCTTCGACAGGCAGGAAGAGGCGTTGCCCGCTGATGCATTGCGTACTCTGGCGCTGTTGCAAGCCGAACTGCCGTTAAAGAAAGCGGCGGCGCTGGCGGCGGAAATTCACGGCGTGAAGAAAAACGCGCTGTATAAATATGCGCTGGAACAGCAAGCGCAAGAGTGATCTTGCGCTGCGCCACTGAGAAACCGGATTTGCCGTACCGGTTTCTCACACCACCATCAATTTCGCGCCGCTGTTATTCAGCAGAAGCTTATCCTCTTCGCTTATTCCGTCATCCGTTATGATGACGTCGATCTTTTCCATGGGAATGACCTGGTTAAAACCACGGCGATTGAACTTCGATGCGTCGAGAACGGCAATCACGCGATGTGCCGTCGCCGCCATTACCGCACTGATGGAATAGCCTTCGTTAAAGGTGGTAATACCGTTGGTGGTATCAAAACCATCAGCGCCAACAAACATTACATCGGCGCTGATCCCCTGGAGTGAGCGCTCGGCGATGGTCCCGTGCATTGAGTGAGTCTTATGGCGTACCGTACCGCCGCACACCACCAGGGTGATGTCTTTATTATCAGAAAGAATATACGCAGCGGGCAGGTTATTGGTGATCACCGTGATATTGGCGCGCTTAACCAGCGCCTCCGCGATCAACAGTGTGGTACTGCCACTGTCAAGGATCACGGTCATGCCTTCTTCGATCATCGCGGCTGCCGTTTGTGCGATACGTTTTTTAGGATCTTTAGCCAGTTGATAGCGTGCTTCGAGCAGCACTTCATGATTATCGCTCTCTGCTGTGTTATTGCCTGGTTTCGCCGCGCCGCCGTGAAAACGCGTTACCAGACCCTTTTCCTCAAGCAGGCGCAGGTCGGCGCGAATCGTCACTTCTGAGATACCAAAGGTGTTCGACAAGTCGAGCACCAGTACACTGCCATGAGCATTCACCAGTTCGACTATCTTGTTGCGTCGTTCAAAGGAGTTCATCTTTTCTATCCTTAAAAATAATTATCCTTAGTGTAATCGAAAGCGTTTTGAAAGGTTAGCGCTGCCTTTCGAAAGGCGATGATAGCCAGCGTTAAATGAGGACCGGGGGTTAATTCTGCGGCGACAGGCATTTGCCATGTAGGGGGCGGTTTATCAGCACCATTACGGCGTGAACGAAGTCTGCCAGCCTGTCCCTGGTGCCATGTGTAGATAAAATCTTATTTTTTATTCCACCCGCAGCGGGTCGGTATTTTGCTAATCGCTTTGGTTATACATGGCTCGACGTCAGTATGGATCACCAGAACGGCAGAATAAGGGGGCAACGCCCCCCGTTGAATTAAGAAGGCGACTGCGAGGATGTCAACGCAGCCTGTTTTTCTGCGGCGATGAAGCCCCTGACCCTGCGCCAGGTCAGGAATACGCCGGTGGCATAAATCGTGGCGATGACACAGAACCCAACGACATTTTGCCAGGTGAAGAGTTGGATCAGTAGCCAGGTCACCGGCGAACCGCCCTGATCCATAGACGCCACCATACCGCCTGCTTTAAGCGCGCCGGCATTAGCGGCGAGTTGGGTGTGCAGCCCAATGGTTTGCGTGGCGATCCAGAGTGTGATGCTCATGATGATGACGCCGGAAATCAGGGTGCGGAACAGGTTTCCCTGGTGCACCGCCACTGCCATCGCCACAAAGAAGCCAATGGTAGCGAGGTCGCCAAAAGGCAACACCTGGTTTCCGGGAACCGCAATGGCAATCAAAATGGTCAGCGGAATAAAGATCAGGCTGGCGGATACCACCGAGGTCTGGCCGAGCAGCAATGCCGGGTCGAGGCCAATTAAAAATTCCTGGCCGCCAAATTTAGCCTGCAGGCGTTTACGCGCATGCTTTGCGATGGGCGTTAAGCCATCCATGATCGGTTTAATCACGCGCGGCATCAGCAGCATCACGGCGGCGGTTTTGACCGCCAGTTGCAGCACGCCTTTGGCGTCATATCCGGCCAACAAACCAATCAGAATCCCCATCACAAAGCCCACGGTAACCGGCTCGCCGAAAGGGCCAAACCGCTTCTGGACATCGTCGGCGCTAAAGTGGATTCGGTTCAGGCCGGGTACTTTTTCAATCAGCGTATCCACCAGCACGGCGATGGGCCCCAGATAGGCGGATGTGCCGTGGGGGATCGCCATGCCCTCTAGTCCAAAGTAGTCGCGCACGTCTTTAGCAAACCAGTCACCGAGCTTGTAAACAAAGGCGGCATGGACCACAACGCCGAGAATGCCAATCCAGTATGAGCCGGTCGCCAGATGCAACAGCGCGCCGGTAAAGGTCATGTGCCAGATATTCCAAATATCGACATTCACCACCCGGGTCATCCGGGTCACCAGCATCACAATATTGACCGCAATGGCGATGGGAATCGCGACCAACGCAATTTGCGAGGCCCAGGTCATCGGTGAAGATCCGGGCCAGCCAACATCCACCACACTCAGGTTAATGTCGAAGTTTTCCGCCATTGCTTTCGCCGCGGGGCCGATGGAGTCGAGCATTAAGCCAATCACCAGTCCGATGCCGACAAAACCGATGCCGATATGCAGACCGGATTTAAAACTGTCGCCCAGTTTCATCCCCAGCAACAGGGAAAAAATAATGATGACCACCGGCAGCATCACGGTGGGGCCAAGATCGAGGATATAACGCATGATGTCGTTAAACATGATTTTACTCCGTCAGGATAGCCAGGATTTTTTGCTGCAAGGCTTCAATACCCACGCCGGAGACGAACGGCATGCCATGCACCACGGGGATATCGCCAAAGGTCCGATCGACCCGCGCGGTGGTGCAAATAAGGTCAGCGCCTTCCATATAGGTCTCGATTTCCGTCACGCGACACTGCACCAGATCGAGTTCGATGCCCTGCGCCGCACACAGCTCTTTGATTTCCTCGGCAGCCAGGGTAGATGTCGCCACAGCGCCGCCGCAGGCGACGATCACTTTTCGTTTCATAACATTTTCCTTTTTTATAATGACGAAGCCGCGTCGGGCTGCGGTTCAATCAGGGTTTCCCAAAATGCTTTGCCCAGTTCTGCCTGCGGGGTATTCAGTAGCGCCGCTATTCGCTGCGGGTTTTGCAACCCGTTGAATAGCTGGCGCAGCAGTCTGAGTTGAGCGTCTGGGTTTTCAACGATCAGCGCGATAATCAGCGGGACGGCAATTTCACCGTCATCATCCGCGCGTTGAAAACAGACAGGGTTATCCGGGCGGATAAGATAGATAGCGGGCGAAATGGCGTGCAGGGCTTCGCAGTGCGGGATAGCAACCGCGTGTTGCTCCAGGGCGATACCTGTCGGAAACACCGCTTCGCGCTGTTTCAGGGCCTGCGGATAGCTCGCTTTCACGACGCCTTTTGCCAGCATTTCCGCGCCGATATGCTCAAGCGCCTCATCGCTGTTGGCGAAGTGGATACCGGTGCGAACGAACAGTTGGGTCATGACTTTCTCCTCTGGCAGTACGAATTCGTTGGTGTATTTGATTTATTCAGGGCAAAGAAAGCCCATCAGCAATCTGTATAAAATTGCTGTTATTCAGTCAGTTAAATTTATTTCTGCATCGTGAGTTTGGGTTTCTTCTGGCCAGACTTAAACCGTGCCCGATATCTCTCCCTTACAACGGCAAGTCTCAATTACTTGTGTACGACTGGTTTCATAACCGTTTTGGCCGGCTGTCTGGAATGACGTGCAGCGTTTTCTTCGGGGCACGCCGCAAAGTGATTTTTCAATTCGGAAGCAAGCGCGCGTTTTAGCGCTGGGGTGCCAGGCAACGCCAGCGGCATCATATAAGAGCTTCGGTTGATGTGAAGTGATTGCCATATCCTTTCCTTAATCTTTCGTTTTATTTCTTTTGAAAGGAATTTAATCGTTTTCGTTTTTGATGATTGTGATCTGCATTCACAAAAGAAAGTTATCGGATACATTCGGAATATGTACCAGGAATGTGCAGGAAAATGCTGAGAAACTCGGTGGGGAGGCAAGGCAGTAATAAAAAAATGCCAGCACGGCGGCTGGCATAATGGCAAGGAAACTGAAAGGCGATATCAGGTCACGGGGGCCGGGTTGAACACCGCCAACTGGTTATGCAAGCCCCACTGATCGGAGAAGGTTTTCTTGCGACCACTCGCCACATCAAGGATGAAGTGGAACAGCTTCCAGCCCACCTGCTCAATGGTCTCTTCCCCGGTAGCGATAGTGCCTGCGTTGATGTCCATTAAGTCATACCAGCGGTTCGCCAGTTCGGTACGGGTCGCCATTTTAATCACCGGCACCGCCATCAGGCCGTACGGCGTACCGCGACCCGTGGTGAACACCTGCACGGTGATCCCGGAGGCCACCTGCTGGGTGCCGCACACAAAGTCGCTGGCTGGGGTCGCCGCGTAGATTAAACCGCGTTTGGTCGGGCGCTGGCCCGGCGACAGCACTTCCACAATGGCGCTCTGACCAGATTTCGCGATAGAACCCAGCGCTTTTTCCACCACGTTGGCCAGGCCGCCTTTCTTGTTGCCCGGAGACGGGTTGGCGCTGCGGTCGGTTTTGCCCATATCGAGATAATCATCGTACCAGGCCATCTCTTCCAGCAGGCGTTTACCGACTTGTTCGTCGACGGTACGCGGCGTCAGCAGATGGATAGCATCACGGACTTCAGTCACTTCCGAGAACATCACCGTGCCGCCGCAGCGCACCAGCAGATCGGAGGCATAGCCCACCGCCGGGTTAGCCGTTACGCCGGAAAATGCATCGCTGCCGCCGCACTGCATACCGACCACCAGTTCAGAGGCCGGGCAGGTTTCGCGCTTACGCTGGTTGAGTTTTTCCAGATGGCGCTCGGCGACGCGCAGAATATCGTCCACCATCGAGCGGAAGCCTACGTGCTGTTCGTCCTGCAGGCGTACAATGCTGGCATCGTCGACCGCGATGGGCTGTACGTCTTCGGTGCCCTGAAGCAGGCGCTCCGGCTGAAGTTTTTCGCAGCCCAGGCCGATCACCATGACTTCGCCGCCAAAGTTAGGGTTCAGGGCGATGTTGTGGATAGTGCGAATCGGGATCACCGCCGCCGGGGCGTTAATCGCCACGCCGCAGCCGTACAGGTGGTTCAGGCCGACTACGCCGTCCACGTTCGGGTAGCGCGGCAGCAGATCGCGCTCGATAATTTTAATCACGTAATCAACGACGCCCGCCACGCAATGTACGCTGGTGGTGATGCCAAGCAGGTTTTTGGTGCCGACGCTACCGTCCGCGTTGCGATAGCCTTCGAAGGTATAGCCTTCCAGCGCCGGTAACGGCTCTGGCACTTTGGTCGCCAGCGGCAGAGTATTCAGCGGCGGCGCTTTCGGTAGCTCTACCAGGGACTCTTCAATCCAGCTGCCGCGCGGGATATCTTTTACCGCATAACCGATGACCTCACCGTAACGGACAATTTCGCCATGCGCGGGAATATCGCTCAGCGCGACTTTATGGCCCTGAGGAATATGTTCAATCAACTCAAGACCATCCGCGAAACGGGTGCCCGCTTTTAAGCCGTAATCATTAACAATGATGGCAACGTTATCAGTGTCGTGCACTTTAATATAAAAAGCGCCGGGCGGTTGTTGTTTAATTTCTATATTAGCCATTGTCCAGTATTCTCCGCGTGCTCAAGGCATGGTTAATAAATTAAGGAATATTATTTTTATCGGTATCAAGCAGTAATGACAGTAAGAATGTCAGGTGTTCAAAAATAAAAATGTGACGCAGATCACCAGACGCCGTGAAGCCAGTGCTGGCAAGGGCGGCAATGATTAATTCTGTGGATTAGCGCCCATGAAGTTGGGCTTTGGCAAAACAAAAATCCTGTTTAACTTTATTTTGTTGTGCAAATGCATGATGCGGGGGTGAAGGGTGCTGTTTATACTGATTCATAACCTAATGGTGTGAAAGTAATATCCCTGAATAACAAAACAAATATAAATACTACGCCCACGCCGGTTCAATTTAATTCCGAATAGAGTGCCTGAGCCAGAGGTAAATAATATGATGCTTGACGCCGCCAGTGAAACAAAAAAGGGTATGCATACCCGATATTATATATTGCTGATTATTTTTATTGTTACCGCGATTAACTACGCCGACCGCGCAACGTTGTCGATCGCCGGGACCGAAGTGGCGAAGGAGCTCCAGCTCAGCGCGATTTCCATGGGTTACATCTTCTCCGCTTTCGGGTGGGCCTACTTGTTGATGCAAATTCCGGGCGGCTGGCTGCTTGACCGCTACGGTTCGAAGAAAGTTTACACCTACAGCTTGTTCTTCTGGTCACTGTTTACCTTCCTGCAAGGTTTTGTGGATATGGTGCCGCTGGCCTGGGCGGGCGTGTCGATGTTCCTGATGCGCTTTATGCTCGGCTTCTCCGAAGCGCCGTCATTCCCGGCCAACGCCCGTATCGTGGCGGCCTGGTTCCCTACCAAAGAGCGCGGCACCGCCTCGGCTATCTTCAACTCAGCGCAATATTTTTCCCTGGCGATCTTCTCGCCGCTGCTGGGCTGGCTGACTTTCGCATGGGGTTGGGAGCATGTCTTTACCGTCATGGGTGCGATGGGTTTTGTGCTGACGATCATGTGGGTCAAATTTATCCATAACCCAACCGACCACCCGAAAATGTCTGCGGCTGAACTGGCGTTCATCAAGAAGGGCGGCGCGGTGGTTGATATGGACCACAAAAAAACCACCACTGACAGCGGCCCGAAACTGCATTACATCAAGCAGATGCTGACTAACCGCATGATGTTAGGCGTGTTCTTCGGCCAATATTTTATCAACACTATTACCTGGTTCTTCCTCACCTGGTTCCCGATTTACCTGGTGCAGGAAAAGGGCATGTCGATTCTGAAAGTGGGGATGGTGGCGTCTATCCCGGCGCTGTGCGGGTTCGCCGGTGGCGTACTGGGCGGTGTGTTCTCCGATTCCTTGATTAAACGCGGCCATTCACTGACGCTGGCCCGAAAGTTGCCGATTGTGCTGGGCATGCTGCTGGCATCAACCATTATTCTTTGTAACTACACCGATAATACCGTGCTGGTCATTGCCCTGATGGCACTGGCGTTCTTCGGTAAAGGTTTTGGCGCACTGGGCTGGCCGGTTATCTCCGATACCGCGCCGAAAGAAATTGTCGGCCTGTGCGGCGGGGTATTCAATGTGTTTGGTAACGTCGCCTCTATCGTCACCCCGCTGGTGATTGGCTATCTGGTGAGTGAGTTGCACTCCTTTAACGCTGCGCTGCTGTTCGTGGGCTGTTCCGCCCTGATGGCGATGGTTTGCTACCTGTTCGTGGTGGGCGACATCAAGCGTATGGAACTGCAGAAATAAGCATCGATGACATGAAGGTAAACAGAATGAGCGCTATTTTCCCTAACAAATTTAAGGCCGCGCTGGCGGCCAAACAGACTCAAATCGGCTGCTGGTCCGCACTGGCAAATCCGATCAGCGCCGAGGTGCTGGGTCTGGCAGGTTTTGACTGGATCGTGCTGGACGGCGAACACGCACCGAACGATATCACCACCTTTATCCCGCAATTGATGGCGTTAAAAGGCAGCCACAGCGCGCCGGTTGTTCGCGCGCCAACCAATGAGCCGATCATCATCAAGCGCCTGTTGGATATCGGTTTCTACAACTTCCTGATCCCGTTCGTGGAAACGGCGGAAGAAGCGGCGCTGGCGGTGGCGTCTACCCGCTATCCGCCGGAAGGTATTCGCGGCGTGTCGGTTTCTCATCGCGCCAATATGTTTGGCACCGTGCCGGATTACCTGACCGAATCGAACAAAAACATCACCATCCTGGTGCAGATCGAAAGCCAGCAGGGCGTGGATAACGTTGACGCGATTGCCGCGACCAACGGCGTAGACGGTATTTTTGTCGGCCCAAGCGATTTGGCCGCAGCGCTGGGCCATCTGGGCAACGCCAATCACCCCGATGTGCAGCGCGCCATTCAGTACATTTTCGAACGCGCTAAAGCGCACGGCAAACCGGCAGGGATCCTGGCCCCGGTTGAAGCCGACGCTCGTCGCTATCTGGAATGGGGCGCGACCTTTGTTGCCGTCGGCAGCGATTTAGGTGTGTTCCGCTCCGCCACGCAGAAACTGTGTGACGCTTTTAAAAAATAACCACCCCCGTAATTAACGAGAGAGATTAACGCTATGACACTGAAAGTTGGTTTTATTGGCCTGGGCATCATGGGTAAACCAATGAGTAAAAACCTCATTAAAGCCGGTTATTCCCTGGTGGTTGCCGACCGCAATGCTGAGGTGATTGCTGAAGTTGTTGAGGCTGGCGCCAGTACCGCCGCCAACCCGAAAGAGATCGCTCAGCAATGTGACGTCATCATCACCATGCTACCGAACTCTCCGCACGTCAAAGACGTCGCGTTGGGTGAAAACGGCATTATCGAAGGCGCGAAGCCGGGCACCGTAGTGATTGATATGAGCTCCATCGCCCCACTGGCAAGCCGTGAAATCAGCGACGCGCTGAAAGCCAAAGGCATCGACATGCTGGACGCACCGGTGAGCGGCGGCGAACCGAAAGCTATCGACGGCACCCTGTCGGTGATGGTTGGCGGCGATAAAGCGATTTTCGACAAGTACTACGATCTGCTGAAAGCGATGGCGGGCTCTGTGGTGCATACCGGTGAAATCGGCGCGGGTAACGTGACCAAGCTGGCAAACCAGGTGATTGTGGCGCTGAACATCGCGGCGATGTCCGAAGCGCTGACCCTGGCAACCAAAGCGGGTGTTAATCCGGATCTGGTTTACCAGGCTATCCGTGGCGGCCTGGCAGGCAGTACCGTACTGGACGCGAAAGCGCCGATGGTGATGGATCGCAATTTCAAACCGGGTTTCCGTATCGATCTGCATATTAAAGATCTGGCTAACGCGCTGGACACCTCTCACGGCGTGGGCGCGCAGTTGCCGCTGACCGCTGCGGTTATGGAAATGATGCAGGCGCTGCGTGCCGATGGTCATGGCAACGACGACCATAGCGCGCTGGCGTGCTACTACGAAAAACTGGCGAAGATCGAAGTCACCCGGTAATAAAACAGGGCGCGGGGACGCGCCCTTGGTTTCACGCCCCGCACGGCAAGAAGGGCTTAATAATGATGAAAATTGTAATAGCACCAGACTCTTATAAAGAAAGCCTTCCTGCTGCTGAGGTAGCCCAGGCCATCGAAAAAGGATTTCGGGAAATTTTCCCTGACGCTCAGTATGTTCGCGTACCGGTTGCCGATGGCGGCGAAGGGACCGTGGATGCCATGATTTCGGCGACTGACGGCAGCAAAATTACCACTCAGGTGACCGGTCCCATGGGTGAGCGCGTGAATGCCAGTTGGGGTATTTCGGGCGATAAAACGACCGCTTTTATTGAAATGGCGGAAGCCAGCGGGCTTTCGCTGGTGCCACTGAACTTACGCAACCCGCTGATTACCACTTCGCGTGGAACTGGCGAGTTGATTCTGCACGCGCTGGATAACGGGGCGCGCAATATTATTATCGGCATTGGCGGCAGTGCCACCAATGATGGCGGCGCAGGCATGGTGCAGGCGCTGGGCGCAAAGCTGACGGATGCGACCGGTAAAGAGATCGGCCACGGTGGCGGCAGTTTGATGGCGCTAAACAGTATTGATATTTCCGGGCTCGATCCGCGTCTTGCCGAATGCTCGATTCGCGTTGCCTGCGACGTGACCAATCCGCTGGTAGGCGAGACGGGCGCATCGCGGATTTTTGGCCCGCAGAAGGGCGCGACGGAAGCGATGATCGTCGAGCTCGATCGCAATCTCGGCCATTTTGCCGATGTGATCAAAAAATCGCTGCGTGTAGACGTTAAAGCTGTGCCGGGTGCGGGCGCGGCAGGCGGGATGGGTGCGGCGCTGATGGCGTTCCTGAACGCGGAGTTGCGTAGCGGGATTGAGATTGTCACCGAAGCGCTCAACCTCGAAGAACATATTCACGACTGTACATTGGTAGTGACGGGCGAAGGGCGCATCGACAGCCAAAGTATTCACGGCAAAGTGCCGGTAGGCGTGGCGAATGTGGCGATGAAGTACCACAAGCCCGTTATCGGTATTGCAGGTAGCCTGACGCCGGACGTCGGCGTGGTACATCAGTACGGCATCGACGCGGTATTCAGCGTGCTAACCAGCATTGGTTCGCTGGAAGAGGCGTTAAAGAATGCGTTTGAAAACATCTATCGTGCATCGCGCAACATCGCGGCGACGCTGAATGTCGGGATGCATACCGCGCCTTAAGGCGTGACAGGCAGGCGCAAACCCTCTATACTCCGCGCCGAAGCTGACCAGACAGTCGCCGCTTCGTCGTCGTCCTCTTTCGGGGGGAGACGGGCGGAGGGGAGGAAAGTCCGGGCTCCATAGGGCAGGGTGCCAGGTAACGCCTGGGGGGGAAACCCACGACCAGTGCAACAGAGAGCAAACCGCCGATGGCCCGCGCAAGCGGGATCAGGTAAGGGTGAAAGGGTGCGGTAAGAGCGCACCGCGCGACTGGTAACAGTTCGCGGCACGGTAAACTCCACCCGGAGCAAGGCCAAATAGGGGTTCACAAGGTACGGCCCGTACTGAACCCGGGTAGGCTGCTTGAGCCAGTGAGCGATTGCTGGCCTAGATGAATGACTGTCCACGACAGAACCCGGCTTATCGGTCAGCTTCACACATTAGAAACCCCGCTTCGGCGGGGTTTTGCTTTTTCTAAAGCATGGAAAGATGAATGACTGTCCACGACACTCTCTATGAAAAGAACGCGGCTTATCGGTCAGCTTCACACATTAGAAACCCCGCTTCGGCGGGGTTTTGCTTTATAAGCATCCCACTACACTGTCCATTTTTACAGGACGGCGCATCCGACCTTGACCAATGACAAAGCGGTTCCAATCTTCGCCTCTTTATAATCAGGCCCGTTTGTCTTCACAATGGTCACCATCATGGCTTATCAACTGAATCTTAACTGGCCCGAGTTTTTAGAGAAATATTGGCAGAAACAACCTGTTGTGTTGAAAAATGCCTTTCCCAATTTTGTCGATCCGATTACTCCGGACGAACTGGCAGGGCTGGCGATGGAACCCGAAGTGGATAGCCGCCTGGTCAGCCATAAAAATGGTCAATGGCAGGCCGCTAATGGGCCTTTCGAGGATTTCGATAACTTAGGTGAGACCGGCTGGTCGCTACTGGCCCAGGCCGTAAACCACTGGCATATGCCGTCCGCAGAACTGGTTAAGCCGTTCCGCGTACTGCCCGACTGGCGTCTGGACGATCTGATGATCTCGTTTTCCGTGCCGGGCGGCGGTGTGGGCCCGCATATCGATCAGTATGATGTGTTTATCATTCAGGGCATGGGCAGCCGCCGCTGGCGCGTGGGCGATAAACTGCCAATGCGCCAGTTCTGCCCACACCCGGCGCTGCTGCACGTCGATCCTTTCCCACCGATCATCGATGAAGATCTTGAACCGGGCGATATTCTCTACATCCCGCCGGGATTTCCGCACGACGGTTTCACGCATCAAACTGCGCTCAACTACTCCGTCGGCTTCCGTGGGCCGAATGGCCGCGACTTGATCAGCAGCTTTGCCGATTATGCGCTGGAAAACGATCTGGGCGGTGAGCATTATAGCGATCCAGATTTAACCTGCCGGGAACATCCGGGCCGCGTTGAAGAATACGAGCTGGATCGTCTGCGCGAGATGATGATCGCCATGATCAACCAGCCGGAAGATTTCAAACAGTGGTTTGGCCGCTTCGCCACCACGCCGCGCCACGAGCTGGATATCGCCCCGGCAGAGCCGCCGTACGAGGCAGAGGAAGTGCTTGGCGCGTTAATGGATGGTGAAATGCTGACACGCCTCAGCGGGCTGCGGGTGCTGCATATTGGCGACAGCTTCTTTATCAACAGCGAAAAGCTGGAGACGGTCGAGCCGCAGGCAGCCGATGCGCTGTGTCGCTATACCACCCTCGGTAAACAACAACTCGGCGCGGCGCTGGATAACCCGGCGTTCGTGGATGAGTTAACCGCGCTGATTAACCAGGGTTACTGGTATTTCGACGAGTAAGGCAGAGATAAAAAACCCCGCCTTGGCGCTGAGGGATCCCCACAAACTCAGCGCTAATAAACCAGCACCATATTCTGATA
>NZ_DAMBQK010000027.1:0-60099 GCF_032062175.1 Atlantibacter sp. | reverse complement strand
AGGCCACAGCGCTACGCGCTGCGGCCACCTTCAAAGCTTAACTGACAAGCATTAGTGCCACGGCACGCTTTTTTTATGCCGCAGATTTCCCCGTAGATATCCGCAACATACTCACCAGCGCGGCCAGCGTTGCCAGTATCCCGGCCAGCAATAATGAAGCATATTCACCGCTGCCGCTGAAGTGGGTAAACATCAGGGCCACCAGCGCTGCGCCGGTGCTCTGGCCCAGCAAACGCGCGGTGCCCAGCATCCCGCTGGCCCCGCCGCTGCGGTTGCGCGGCGCGGCGGAGATGATCGTGTGGTTATTCGGCGACTGGAACAGTCCGAACCCGGCACCGCACAGCACCATGCGCCAGATGATATCCAGATCGCCTGGATTGGCGGGTAAATAAGCCAGGCCGAACAGACCCACCGCCATCACAGCCAGACCAATACCGCCCAGCAACCCGGCATGAATACGCTCGACCAGATATCCCGATAGCGGCGCAACCACCATCGTTGCCAGCGGCCAGGGCGTCAACAACAGGCCGGTCTGGACTTCGCTTAGCCCCAGGGTGGTTTGCATAAAGAACGGCAGCGACACCAGTGCCAGCATCTGGGCGGTGAAAGAGCAAATCGAGGTGCCGATGGACAGCGAAAACAGCGGAATGCGCAGTAAATCTACCGGCAGCAGCGGAACCGGCAACCGCAGCTGACGGCGAATAAATGCCGCGCCAATGACCAGCAACGCCACCAGTTGCGCCGCAAGCAACCAGTTGAAATTCCCCTGGGCGTAATTTCCCAGCGCGGTGATCAATAAGCCGAAGGTAAGGGCATTCATCACGGCGCTGGGCAGATCGAAACGCTGCTGGGATTTATGGGTATTGGCGGGCAGATAACGCAGCGCCAGCACCAGCGCCGCCAGGCCGAGCGGGATATTGATTAAGAACAGCCAGTGCCAGGTGGCCACGGATAAAATCGCGGCGGCAATGGTTGGCCCCGCAGCGGCGGAAGCGGCGACGATCAGCGAGTTGATCCCCATGCCGCGGCCCAGGTGGCGCTGCGGGTAAATCATGCGGATCAGCGCCGTGTTGACGCTCATCAACGCCGCGCCGCCAAAACCTTGCAGAATGCGCATCACCGTAAGCATTTCCAGCGTTCGCGAGAGCGCGCACAGCAGCGAAGCGAGGGTAAACACCACCAGGCCGTACTGGTAAATGCGGCGATAGCCGAACATATCGCCCAGAAAAGAGAGCGTCAGCAGTGAGGCAACAATAGCGATTTGATACGCGTTAATAATCCAGATACTGCTCGCGGGCGAGGCGTTTAATTCATGGGCGATGGTAGGGAGCGCCACGTTAGCGATAGTGCCGTCAAGCACCGCCATCATGATCCCAATAGCGATAGTAAGAATTGCGCCGTAGCGCTGGGGGATGGGTAAACCATCAGAAACCGTTTTTTCCATTAACTGTGCCGCTCAAAAAGAAAGTCAGGAGCCGTAAACCGATTACTTTAGCCTGAAAACCCGCCTCAGGGATAATTAAGTGTTGCGTCGCAGATTTATCATGCCAGCTCATAGAGACATTGCGGCGGCGGGGCCAGCTCCTTATAATAAAAACCGGTTCTAATTTTTATAAAACAAGTGCGATCTGAGGTGATCAATGGCAATCGCAGATTTGGATAAACAGCCTGATTCTGTTTCATCTGTGTTGAAAGTTTTCGGTATTTTGCAGGCGCTGGGTGAAGAACGTGAAATTGGCATCACCGAATTATCCCAACGTGTAATGATGTCAAAAAGCACGGTTTACCGCTTTTTGCAGACCATGAAATCCTTAGGATACGTGGCCCAGGAAGGGGAGTCCGAAAAATATTCCCTCACGCTGAAACTGTTTGAGTTAGGCGCAAAAGCGTTGCAGAACGTCGATCTGATTCGCAGCGCGGATATCCAGATGCGCGAACTGTCTAACCTGACAAAAGAGACAATTCACCTCGGCGCGCTGGATGAAGACAGCATCGTCTACATCCACAAAATCGACTCGATGTACAATTTGCGTATGTATTCCCGCGTGGGCCGCCGCAACCCGCTGTACAGCACCGCTATCGGTAAAGTGCTGTTGGCATGGCGCGACCGTGAAGAAACGAAGCAAATTCTCTCTGAAGTCGAATACAAGCAGAGCACCCCACGCACGGTGACCAGCACCGAGGCTTTATTGCCGGTACTGGATATGGTTCGCGAGCAGGGTTTCGGCGAAGATAACGAAGAGCAGGAAGAAGGGTTGCGCTGCATCGCAGTGCCCGTGTTTGACCGCTTCGGCTTTGTGATTGCTGGCCTGAGTATTTCCTTCCCGACGCTGCGTTTCTCCGAAGAGCGCTTGCATGAATACGTCGCCATGCTGCACGGCGCGGCGCGGAAAATTTCCGAACAACTGGGTTATAACGACTACCCGTTCTGATGATAAACCGCAGCGCTGACTGCGGTTTTTTTAATTATCGATGACGGTTTCGCTTTTACGCAGCAGCGGACATTGCGAAATCCCGATAATTCCGCTTTCTGAATGAATAAACTGTGCGGTCACTACCTGTCGGGCCGTCAGGTATTCGCACTGGAGCCCTAAGCCCGCCACGTTGTTATGGCTACCGATTAAAATCCCGTAGCCGCTGAACAACAGAGCCAGCCACAGGATCGCCATGATGGCAATCAACCGGATAATCAAACGCATAGCTCGCTCCTTTTTATCGATCCTCTACGCAGCATGCCAGTTCAGGCGTAATTCTCAATCTGATGAATCTTAATTGCCACAGTTATTAGTAGCGTGATGATTGGTTTAAGATCTGCGTGTTAATCTGACCGGAATATGAGTCAAACTGGAGTCTTCAGTGAAAAAAGTGAAATGGGCACTGCTGGTCATTGCGTTGCTGTTGGGCCTGGTTTTATGGGCGCAAATGTTGAATGTGATGTGCGATCAGGATGTTCAATTCTTCAGCGGAATATGCGTGATCAACAAATATATTCCGTGGTAAATGATTTTTTGCAATGCCAATGTGATCGCTGTCGTCTGGTGCTACACTACTTCGCTTTACTGAGGTGGTTTTTATGAATGACATGATCAATTCCGGTGCGCTCAACCTTGCATCGATGGCGTTCTCTTTATTGGTTCTGGTGGTTGGGTTAGTGGTGTGGTTTTTCGTCAATCGCGCCAGCGTTAAGGCGAATGAACAAATTGCCTTACTGGAAGCATTGCTGGAACAGCAGAAGCGCCAGACTGCGTTGCTTCGCCGAATTTGCGATGCCAATGAACCAGAAGCACAACCCGAAGAAACACCGGCGCAGCCCAAAAAAGACGATGACGATGACTTTATTCGTCTGGTCGCTGAACGGTAAATTCCCTCCTTTCATTGCCATAGGGTGATGCTGCGTGGTCTGGAAAAATCCCTGGTACGATCCATCGCAGCCCCATCATCTTGAGGGCGGTTTTCGCAATCTGCATCCCGCGGGTCCACGCGCCGGAGATTATCAGCGCTGGCAAAAAGAGCGTAAAGCCAACGGCTATCCGCATGCCCCAAAACATGGCTACGCTGGCTTTATCGAGCAGTGGTGGCAACTCGCTGATTTTAATCAGCAAGGGGATGGGGTGTGGTGGCTTGGGCATGCCTCGCTGCTGTTTTCCCTTCAGGGGCAGCGGGTATTAACGGACCCGGTATTTTTCAAGCGCGCGTCGCCGTTTTCTTTTTACGGGCCGCAGCGCAAATCACCGGTGCCGTTTACCCTATCGGCGCTGCCGCCCATTGATACAATCCTGATTTCTCATAATCATTACGATCATCTGGATAGCGCGACGGTGCGCTTTTTACGCCGCCACGCTCCCGACGCGACATGGTTTGTTCCGCTGGGGCTGAAAGCCTGGTTTGCACGCCATGGAATAACGCGCGTAGTTGAACTCGACTGGTGGCAGGCATACACCCTCGGCGGGCTGGTTTATACCGCTATACCGGCGCAGCACTGGAGTATGCGTACTCCGTGGGATCGCAACCGTTCCTTATGGTGCGGCTGGGCTATTGAGAATTCCGGGTTTCGGGCCTGGTTTTGCGGCGATACCGGCTATCACCCGTTCCTTCACGATATTACCCAGCGCCTCGGGCCGATTGATTTCGCCGCCATACCCATTGGTGCGTATGAACCCTGCTGGTTTATGAGCCCGCATCATATGGATCCGGCCAGTGCCGTTACTTTGTGGCAGCACCTCGACAGACCGCATGCTGTGCCCATTCACTGGGGTGTTTTCGAACTGGCAGACGAATCGCTGGACAGGCCGCCAGAAGCGTTACTTTCGGCATTAGAGGCAGCCCGTGAGACATCGGGTAAATTCGCACCGCTAAAAATTGGTCAATATTTGCCCTTTAACGAAGCGTGACATATAAGAAATAATTATTAAGTTATTTCTCGAATGAAAATATATCTTGCACAAAGTAACAGGAAACTATTTATGCGCTTATCTCATGCATTGTCATTAGCCTGTCATTATTTTGGTGCAATTATTTAACGTATTTTCGTTACGTTTAATTGTAATGTCGATTTGAGTAATGTTGTGATGATTCCCACAGAATGGGCAATAGCCTTTGTGCAGAGCGAGTTAATTGGCTCTCTATCGCAAGATTCCTCTTTTTTATAGTAAATTTTGGCCTGCAACGTGGACGACATACCAGGTTTGAGCTATGTTGAAAAGGTTGTCTGCTCGCTGCGTGGTTGCCGAAGGACCCTGTGCTCAAGGCTTATCATATCAGCGTGTTACGTGTTGCCTCTGGGGCAGCCCGTAATCACTTATTGATTTGTGCGGCAGATCGATACACGTTTAAAAATGGCTTGCCATTATATACGTTGTGTGTGATAACATTTTTTGGGTCAAACGAGGTATAGTTCTGTTTATGTGTGGCATTATCAGTATAGAAGTCCTGAGTAAACACGTTGTCGTTGAATACTGCTTCTCTGCCGAACCTTTTATTAGTGCCTCATGCAGTAATGTCTCAGTTTTATCTCAATGAAGCCTGCGGGCGAAGAATACAATTTAAGGAATTTGCAAAATGGCAAAGATCAAAGGTCAAGTTAAGTGGTTCAACGAGTCTAAAGGTTTTGGTTTCATTACTCCGGCTGACGGCAGCAAAGATGTGTTCGTACACTTCTCTGCCATCCAGGGTAACGGCTTCAAAACCCTGGCTGAAGGCCAGAACGTAGAGTTCGAAATTCAGGACGGCCAGAAAGGCCCGGCAGCCGTTAACGTTACTGCTATCTGATCGAATTTCTGATGCGGTGCCTTGCGCATCGTTTCTCTAAAAAGCCTCGCTAAGCGAGGCTTTTTTGTTTCTGGCGCTTACCGCTGCGTTGCAAATCAGGCTACACTTGCGCCCTTTAGATTACCCGGAGTTGTTATGTTTACCTGTCCCCTTTGCCACGCCCCGCTGAGCGAAAAGCCCAAAAGTTACCTCTGCCCGCAGGGGCACCAGTTCGACAAGGCCAAAGAAGGATATGTAAATCTGCTGCCGGTACAGTTTAAGCATTCAAAACAGCCGGGCGATAACGGCGAAATGATGCAGGCACGCCGGGCTTTTCTTGATGCCGGCCATTACCAACCGCTGCGCCAGCGGGTGGCCGAGTTACTGGAAAAGCAACTCGCGGCTCAGGCGGATACCATTCTGGATATTGGCTGCGGGGAAGGGTATTACACTGCGGCGTTTGCTGAGGTTGCCTTAAGGCATGGCGCGAATACCTGTGGGCTGGACGTCTCAAAAGTCGCTATCCGCTACGGTGCGAAACGCTATCCCGGCGTGATGTTCTGCGTGGCATCCAGCCATCGTTTGCCGTTCCCAGAGGCTTCCCTGGATGCGGTGATCCGTATTTATGCACCCTGTAAAGCCGAAGAGCTGGCGAGAACCGTTAAGCCAGGCGGGAGTGTGATTACCGTCGTTCCCGGACCGCGTCATTTAGTGCAGTTGAAAGGGCTGATCTACGACGAGATTAAATTGCACTCGCCGGAGGGTGAAAGCCTTGAAGGATTTACATTGTCTGAAGAGTTACAGCTTGCTTATAGGATGACGCTGAACGCTGACAACGCCGTGGCGCTATTACAAATGACACCGTTTGCCTGGCGCGCGCGCCCGGAAGTGTGGGCGTCGCTAAATAGAGTAGAATCATTCGAATGCGAAACGGATTTTTGTATTCGCGTCTGGCAGCGCGACCGTTAAGCGAAGTGGCTCCAGAGGATCTGCGCGCCAATCCCCATCAGTACCAGCCCGCCCAGGATCTCGGCGCGCTTGCCCAGTAGCGGGCCAATAAAACGGCCCAGCATAATGCCCAGCGTGGACATAATCAGCGTCGCACAGCCAATCGCCAGCGCGGTGTAGATAATATTAGCCTGTAAGAAGGCCAAACCCACGCCGACGGCCATGGCATCAATACTGGTGGCAAACGCAGTGGTAACTAATAACCAGAAGCTGTGGCGGCGCAACTGCGTCTTTTCTTCTTCCGTTTCGCCGCGAACGCCTTCAACAACCATTCGCACACCCAGGAACATCAGCAGGGCAAAGGCTATCCAGTGATTCCACTCAAGCACAAATTTCGAGGCGAAAAGGCCCAGCGCCCAGCCGATGAGCGGTGTAAGCGTTTCGATTACACCGAATATCAGACCGATGCGTAACGCCTGAGAGAATTTAGGTTTATGAAGGGTCGCGCCTTTGCCGATCGATGCGGCGAATGCGTCCATTGACATGCCGAATGCGAGAAGAAGAGTTGCGGAAAGATTCATCAAAGCGTCCTGACCGGGATATCCATATACACAGCCACTGCCCCGGTAATCAGCAGTGAATGTGCCTATGGTCTCGCTTGACTGAGAGGGCTCTCAGTCCGTACGCGCCACGTTGTAACAACGAGTATGTTGACACGTACATTTCCGGAAACAGTGGAAATTAGCTACTCCCCAATGACGGGCGCAACAGTACCATATTCAGGAAATATAAAACAACCCACAAAAGTTGTTATTTTTCAAGCTAATTGATAACGATTTTCATTTGAAGACATTGGTAATGAAAAGGTTAATAAATAGTTTTAAGTTGTCTGCAAAATAATATAGCCATGGCTATGTTGGCGTTTGAATATCCGCCAAAAATATAGACAAGGCTATTGTTTAACCTATTGATTATTAATAAGAAGTTTATAAATTCTTTCGAGATCGTCAATATTCTTTACCCGGATAAGCAGGCGGCGCTGTTCTAATTGCATCACCAGAACCCCGTCTTCCGATAAATTCATGGCTTTAATGCGATTATATTCTATCCATGCATTGGCGAAGAAAAAGCCAGTAGATTTGAAAATAATCTTTGGCTGACGCAACCAGAAAAGATAAATAGCCATCAGCGCTAACGCGCCTAATAACCAGGTGGTTAGCGGTGCGCCATGTGAAGCAATATTGTTGTAAATCAGTATGCCGACCAGCCCGACGAAAATCGCGCCGTCGACGCGGCTGCGGCGTAGTAGGGGGATGGTTAACAGTGTGGTGCCTTTGCGTTTTGCCATAATGGCTTCGTCATATATGGCAAAGGCCAGCAGTACCAGAATAAACAGGATCAGAACCCAGTCCGTCAGTGTCATGCCTACTCCCTAATAAAAAACCGGGAGCAAGCCCCCGGTTATAAACCTCAGGAAAACCGTATCTTACAACCCAAGCAGCCCGATCGCATAGCCAACGATGCCGATCACGAAGAAGCCGACGATAATCCACAGCGGGTTAACTTTTTTACGCAGTAACCACATACAGGCGAAGGTCAGCAGCAGCGGCACCAGGCCCGGCATCAATTGGTCAAGAATGGTTTGCACCGTGGTAACTTTTTCAGCGCCGGTCTGGTCGGTAATACGCGAGACCACCAGCGGAATATTCACGTGCGTCCACTTATTGACCAGCGCCCCCATTACAAACAGGCCGAGAATTGACGCCCCCTCGGTCAGTTTTTGCAGGAAGCCGCCGCCCATATCCTTAACGATATCAATCCCTTTACGATAGCCGTAAGCCACGCCGTAATAACGGGTTGCAAGGCGCACCGCGTTAAACAGGATAAAGAACAGCAACGGTCCCAGCAGGCTGCCGCTCATGGCGATACCTGCGCCCAGCGCCGCGAATACCGGACGCACCGTACCCCAGAAAATGGGGTCACCGACGCCTGCCAGCGGCCCCATCAGGCCCACTTTGATACCGTTAATCGCGCCATCGTCAATTTCTGCACCGTTGGCGCGCTGCTCTTCCATCGCCAGCGTTACGCCCAGAACCGGCGCGGCAACGTATGGATGGGTGTTGAAGAACTCGAGATGGCGTTTGATCGCCTGACGGCGTGCCTCGTTGTTTTCCGGGTACAGGCGTTTGATCGCCGGGATCATTGAGAAACAGAAACCCAGCGCCTGCATACGTTCGAAGTTCCATGAACCCTGAAACAGGTTAGAACGAATGAACACGCCGCGAATATCGCTTTGAGTCAGTTTCTTCTCACCCGTGGTAGCCGTATTTTTTGTCATATCAACCATGTCGCTCACCTGCTAGTCCAGTTCGTTATCAAGATCGTTAGCGCCAGCGGCCGGTGCAGGCGCGGCGGCGGAACGGTTGTATTTCGGGCTAAGTTGGATGTATAGGATGGCCATGACTGCGCCAATCACACCCAGGGCGACCAGGTTGAAGTTGGTGAACGCCGCAGTGACGAAGCCGAGATAGAAGAACGGCATCAGGTAGCCTGCACGCATCATGTTGATGACCATTGCATAACCCACGACCACAATCATACCGCCGGCGATGTTCAGACCGCTGGTGACTACTTCAGGGATAGCGTTCAGCATGTTCTGGACTTCGCTGGTTCCCACGGACACCGCCACGATCACCGCCGGAATAGCGATACGCATGGCCTGAAGGAACAGCGAGGAAACGTGGATCCATGACAGGGCGGTGAGATTGCCTTTTTCCGCCGCGCTGTCCGCCGCGTGCTGGAAACCTACGGTGATGGTACGCACGATAATGGTCAGTACCTGGCCTGCCGCTGCCAGCGGAATGGCCAGCGCGATACCGGCACCGATGCTTTGGTGGCCAGCAATAACCAGGATGGTTGAGATAATTGACGCCAGCGCCGCATCAGGGGCAACCGCCGCACCGATGTTCATCCAGCCGAGGGCGATCATTTCCAGGGTACCACCGATAATGATACCGGTCTTCATATCACCCAGAACGGCCCCGACGAGGGTACAGGCGATAAGTGGACGGTGAAACTGAAATTCATCAAGTACCGACTCCATACCCGCGATACACGCAACGATGAACACCAGCACAATCTGAAGAGTGGTAATCTCCATTGTACTTCTCCTATAACATTGAAAGACTTAAGTGTGAGAGCTGAAAAACGTCGTTCCTGATCCGCAGTTACGGTGTCACTTTGCGGAGTAAATCCATCATTTTCAGTTTTTGATCGTTGGAGACTTTGCGGACTTCAAGCTCAATGCCGCGCGCGTTAAGTTTGTTGAAGGCGTCAATGTCTTTGCTATCGACTGACACCGCGTTATTCACCTGCGTTTTACCCTGGCGGAACGCCATGCCGCCAATGTTCACCGACGTGATATTCACGCCGCCTTCCACAACGCGCTCGACGTCGGTCGGGTTGGTGAACAGCAGCATCACGCGTTCCCGGGCGTATTTCGGGTTGTTGTAAACACGGATCATTTTGGCAACGTCCACCACGTGGGCGGTCACGCCGGGAGGGGCAACCTGGGTCAGCAGTGTTTTACGCACTGTGTCCGCCGCCACCTCATCGCTCACCACGATAATGCGCGAAACGTTGGTTTCTTTGGTCCAGCGGGTGGCAACCTGGCCGTGAATCAAACGGTCATCGATACGGGCGAGGCCGATTACCATATAATCGTCCGGCCCCATAGGTTTTGCGGGCGTCGCTGCTTTTGGCGCGGCAGGCGCGGCGGCTGGCGTTGCAGTTGGGGCGGCTTTTTCAACCGGTTTTGCCTTCAGCGCCTTAACACCTTCGCGCCCGGTTTCCACGGCCAACGCGACCAGTTCATCGAATGACGGGTTATCGTCGCGCCCCATTAAGGTTTCGACCAACATCGGAATGTTGACCCCAGCAATCACTTCATGGTGCTCTTTATCGACGACAATGCGGCTGGCAGCATTGAACGGGCTGCCTCCCCATGTATCGACGAGAAACAGCACGCCCTGGCTGGTATCGAGTTTCGATAATTGGGCGTTGTATTTTTCGATGAGTGTTTCCGCGTTTTCGCCGGGAACAAAATCAATCCAACCCACATTTTCTTGCTCGCCCAGCAGCATCTCGGCGGTTTTGAGCAGTTGCTCAGCGGCCCAACCGTGAGTGCCTATGACAATAGCAATAGTCACGTGCTACCTCCTTCGTTGTAGTCACACCCTCTTTACGAGGGCATCGCGAATCATTACTGACTTACCGAATCGATTCAGATAAGGGGTTTATTGAGACAAATGCCTAATCCGTGATTTATTTTAGATAGTGAAAAAATAATTTATGTGATGAAGATCCGTAATTTAGCTTAAGCCGGCCCGTAAAAAAGGTTGCTAAGAAATATGAGCCTCCACTGTGTCAGCAAAATTGCAAATTCTGGTAAATCTTTGCAAAAGGCTGATTCCGTTTGCTAATGTATGCTTCTTATTAATTATCAGGAGTAGCGGGCAGCAGCCCACCGTATGGACCGTCACCGACGTCAATTCACTTCCGCCTGTTCTCAGGCCACTCGTCATTCCGACGCATCACACCTAATGTTAGCTACTGTTTTTGCGCCCGCGAATTGTGCGGTGCCGTTTAGTCATTCCTTCAGCAGGAGCCTGTTATGGAATTATTAATGGACCCCTCGATTTGGGCGGGTTTGCTGACGCTTGTGGTACTGGAAATCGTTCTGGGTATCGACAACCTGGTGTTTATCGCCATCCTTGCAGACAAACTGCCGCCTAAGCAGCGTGACAAAGCCCGTTTAATCGGCCTGTCCCTGGCGCTGATTATGCGTCTGGGGCTGTTGTCGTTGATTTCCTGGATGGTGACGCTGACGCGCCCGCTGTTCAGCGTGATGGATTTCACCTTTTCTGGACGCGACCTGATTATGCTGCTCGGGGGCTTGTTCCTGCTGTTTAAAGCCACGACCGAACTGCACGAGCGACTGGAGAACAAGCAGCACGATGATGCCCACGGTAAAGGCTATGCCAGCTTCTGGGTGGTCGTGGTACAGATTGTGATCCTTGATGCGGTGTTCTCGCTTGACGCGGTGATCACAGCGGTAGGGATGGTGAACCATCTGCCGGTAATGATGGCAGCGGTAGTGATCGCGATGGCGGTGATGTTACTGGCCTCTAAGCCGTTGACGCGCTTTGTGAACCAGCATCCGACGGTCGTGGTGCTCTGTCTGAGCTTCCTGTTGATGATCGGCCTGAGCCTGGTGGCGGAAGGTTTCGGCTTCCATATTCCGAAAGGCTACCTGTACGCAGCTATCGGCTTCTCGATCCTGATCGAGCTGTTCAACCAGATTGCCCGTCGCAACTTTGTGAAACATCAGTCGCGTATGCCGCTGCGCGCCAGAACCGCGCAATCGATTCTGAGCCTGATGGGCGGCAATAAAAAAGGCAATGTCCAGCCGGAAACGGAAGGGACCGCGATGGTGCCTATCCCTATGGAATCTTTCGCTCATGAAGAACGCTACATGATTAATGGCGTACTGACCCTGGCATCGCGTTCTCTGCGCAGCATTATGACGCCGCGCGGCGAAATCAGTTGGGTGGATGCCGAGCTGAGCGTGGATGAAATCCGCGAGCAACTGCTGTCATCTCCGCACAGTCTGTTTCCGGTGTGCCGTGGCGAGCTGGATGAAGTCATCGGTATCGTACGCGCTAAAGAGCTGTTGGTGGCGCTGGAAGAGGGCGTTGACGTGGCGGCGATCGCGGCGCAGTCCCCGGCGATTGTGGTGCCGGAAACCCTGGACCCGATCAACCTGTTAGGCGTACTGCGCCGCGCCCGCGGCAGTTTTGTTATCGTCACCAACGAGTTTGGCGTGGTGCAAGGCCTGGTAACGCCGCTGGACGTGCTGGAAGCTATCGCGGGTGAGTTCCCGGACGCTGACGAAACCCCGGAAATCGTGGCGGACGGCGACGGCTGGCTGGTCAAAGGCGGTACCGATCTGCACGCCTTGCAGCAGCATATGAATGTTTCTACGCTGGTGAATGACGAAGACGATATTGCCACCGTAGCGGGCCTGGTCATTGCAGTTAACGGCCAAATCCCGCGCGTGGGCGATGTGCTTGAGGTTGCGCCTTTGCGCATCACTATTGTTGAAGCCAACGATTATCGCGTGGACCTGGTTCGGGTCGTTAAAGACGAACCTGAGCACGACGAAGAAGAGTAATCAGCGTAGCGTCAATGCTGACATATGCTGATCGTTGTTGATGGCAGGTGGCGGTAAGTCACCTGCCAGCCAGCGCGGGAAATCAGCGATGGGCATAGGCTTCGCGTATAAATATCCCTGGAGTATCTCCACGCCGTGACGGCGCAAATAGCCTTCCTGCTGTTCGCTTTCCACACCTTCCGCCACCAGATTGATCCGCAGCCGTTTACCCAACGCGATAATAATATCCGTCACCGTGGAGTTTACCGCATCGGTACCAATCGCGGCGGTAAAGCTTTTATCAATCTTCAGCACATTGGGGTGCAGCCGCTCAAGATAGGCCAGCGAACTTTGCCCGGTGCCGAAATCATCAATCGCCAGTTCCACGCCCATCTGGTGCAGTTCCCGCACTACGCGGTAGTCCATATCCGGCAGCGCGTCGCGTTCAGTCAGTTCAAGCATGAGCTGCTGTCTGGGCTGTTTAGCAAACCAGACGCGGCGTAAATCATCAATAATCGCCCCGTTATGGAAATGGCTGGCCGCTACGTTAATCCCGACATGAAATTGTTCCGAGGCCGGGAAAAGATGCAGTTGGCGCACGGTTTCCGCCAGCACGTAGCGGGTGAGCGGCGCGATTAAATCCTGCTGCTCGGCGAGAGGAATAAACACGTCCGGGGAGATCCACCCCTGGCGCGGATTGTTCCAGCGCAACAGGATCTCCACGCCGACACAGTGGCGGTCCCGCGCCCGTACCAGCGGCTGGCAAAACACTTCAAACTCCCTGGCGGCGATACCCAGGTTTATTTCCCAGGAAAAACTCATCCGCGTTGCGCTGGCAAGCCAGGTGATATAGCCGATCAGCAGACTGAGCATCAGCGCCAGCGGCAGCTGAGCAGGCAGGCTTTGCAGCGCGACTTTTTCCGGCGACGGGCCGGTGGCGATCACGGCAAACGGGTAACGGCTGGAATGATAGCGATGTTCAACGTGGTCCCGGGTGAGAGGCAGCCGGTTATCGTAGATAGTCTGCCCGACCAGATATTGATTCGCCACGTTGAGCACCGCCTGGGTGATTAACGGTGGGCGCGGCTGGAGCGTCAGCCCCGCCAGCAGTTCGATATTCACCACCTGCATCACGCCGCTTTGCCCGTCGAGGCTCGACGGCTCCCACAACAGCAAAATCGGCGAGCCTTTCAGCAGCGACCCGGCGGTGGATAGCGTCATCAGCGGGTAAACCGAGGGCAGCTTGGGTTGCAGTTGATTAATCGGGATATCGCGCTGGCCAAAAATACTTGAGCAGTAGAGGGTGCCGTCTTTCACCAGGGCGATAGATCGAACCGTTTGCAGTCGCGCCGCCTGTTCGCGCAGCTGATACTGGGTCATATCGCAGGGGATCCCTGGCAATGTCACCAGTGATTTACGCGCCACTTCGATAGGTGCCAGCACCGTCTCCAGAGACGTAATCGCGCGCTGGCTGTATTCCTGGATTTCCCGTCGATTGTCGCTGCGCTCGGTGACATAGCGCAGGCCCAGCGTCACGATGAGGGTCAGGATGGCAAGAACTATGCAAAGAATAAATCGTCTGCGCCGATAGTGATAAATAATGCGCTGGGCTGTTTGCATCTCCGTAGCCTCTCAAGACCTCTCCTCAGGGTGGAGAAGTGAACATTGAAAGTGTAGTGGGGATTATTTATGACGAAACCGCGGCAGATAAAAAAAGCGCCGCGAATGCGGCGCTCGGTACTTAGTTACACTGGACTTTAATCGCCAGCCCGCCGCGCGAGGTTTCGCGATATTTGGCGTTCATGTCTTTACCGGTTTCGTACATGGTCTCGATGACTTTATCCAGCGAAACGCGCGGCGCGCTGGTGCGGCGCATCGCCATGCGTGACGCGTTGATCGCCTTAACCGATGCGATGGCGTTACGCTCAATGCACGGCACCTGCACCTGGCCGGCGACCGGATCGCAGGTCAAACCGAGGTTATGCTCCATGCCGATTTCCGCCGCCACGCAAACCTGTTCCGGGCTGGCGCCGAGAATTTCCGCCAGGCCAGCGGCCGCCATGGAGCAGGCCACGCCCACTTCACCCTGGCAACCCACTTCCGCACCGGAAATCGACGCATTCATTTTGTACAGTGCGCCAATCGCGCCGGAGGCGAGGAAGTAACGGATATACACATCCGGCGTTACTGGTTCGATAAAGTGGTCGTAATAAGCCAGCACCGCCGGAACGATACCGCAGGCACCGTTGGTCGGCGCGGTCACCACGCGGCCACCCGCGGCGTTTTCTTCATTCACCGCCAGCGCGAACATATTGACCCAGTCGATAACCGTCATCGGATCTTTGTTGTTCTTATCGCTGGACACCAGCATTCTGCGCAGCGCGGAAGCGCGACGCGGCACACGCAGCGGGCCAGGCAGTACGCCTTCGGTATTCATACCGCGATCGATACAAGCCTGCATGGTTTGCCACACATTGCCGAAATACGCTTCGATTTCCTGCTTGCTGTGCAGCGCCAGTTCGTTTTTCATCACCAGCCCGGAGAGGGATAAACCGGTTTCATTGCAATAATCCAGCAGCGCCTGGGCAGAGTTAAACGGATACGGGACGTTAACGTCGCCGCTGGCGTCTTTGCCGAAATGGGCTTCGTCGACGATAAACCCGCCGCCGATGGAGTAATAAGTATTGCTGTAGATCTCTTTGTCGCCGTGGTATGCAGTGATGCGCATGGCGTTTTCATGCAGCGGCAGGTTATCGCTTTGAAAGCGCATGCCGTTGTCTTTCGGGAAATCCACTTCATGGCGGCCCTGCGCCAGCAGCAGGCGTTCGCGGGTTTCGACATCCCGGATAAACGCCGGAATGCTATCAATATCAACGGTATCAGGTAGATTACCCGCCAGGCCCATAATGATCGCGATATCGGTATGGTGGCCTTTGCCGGTAAGAGAAAGCGAGCCGTAAACGTCAACCGCTACGCGGGTCACGTTTTCCAGTAATCCTTTTTCGACCAGATCATCGACGAACTGCTTCCCTGCCTTCATCGGTCCAACGGTATGGGAAGAGGAGGGACCAATGCCCACCTTGAACATGTCGAATATACTAATCACAGTAAAAACTCCTGCCAGGGGCACCCTTTTGGGTGACGATGTTAGAACAACGCTTATTTTAAGAGTTTATTGTTCGGCACAGTTAATTATTCACATGAATAAAACTAATGCCTCAGACAATATTCCCTAATAAAGTGTCGCCAGACCCCATAAAAAACAGGGATTATGCTGAAATTATAGTTAAGGTTTCATACCGATTTGCAGAGCCAGCTCACGAATAATGCCCGCCGTCATGCCCCAGACAAAGTAGTGTTCATACCAGGACAGCCAGACGCGGTGATCGTTACCGCGCCGATGGATATCCAGCGGATGGTAACGCCCCAGACGCAGCGCTTCATCCAGCGGCATTTCAAACACCGCGGAGACTTCCTCTTCGCTGGCATGATAAGGCAGGTCAGGCGGGATAATCCCCACGACCGGCGTGACCTGGAAGCCGGTGACGCTGTCCACGGTGGGCAGCACGCCGATCACTTCCACCGATTCCGGTGGAATAGCCACCTCTTCCTGGGCTTCGCGCAGCGCGGCGGCAATGAGCGAACTGTCTTCTGGATCGCGCGCGCCGCCGGGGAACGCCACCTGGCCCGCGTGTTTACGCATCCGCGTCGAGCGCTGGGTGAGCAGCAAGCCGGGAACCGGGCGGCGCACAATCGGCACCAGCACGGCGGCCTGGCGTTGATTTATCGAATGGCGGCTAATCTCCGGGCGTAATAACTGAAAACGGGCTAAAAAACTGTCCAGCGTCATCGGCGGATTACTCATGGGGCTCCTTCACAGGTGATTAAGGATACGATTAACTTTATCAAAAGTTTCCTGATATTCCGCTGCTTCCTCGCTATCCGCCACAATGCCGCCCCCAGCCGAACAGTACAGCGTGCCGTCCTGCGCGGTGACGGTGCGAATAGTAATGCTGGTGTCCATATTGCCGCACACGCTGATGTAGCCGATGCTGCCGCACCAGGCGTTACGCCGTTGCGGCTCCAGCTCTTCGATAATTTCCATCGCCCGCACTTTGGGTGCGCCGGTAATCGAACCGCCGGGGAAACTGGCGCGCAGCAGATCGGTTGCATGAAGATGGGCAGGTAGGGTCGCCGTAATGGTGCTCACCAGATGATGCACTGCCGGGAAAGGCTCCACCACGAACAGTTCTGGCACCTTAACGCTGCCCGGCACCGCAACGCGGCCGATATCGTTACGCAGCAGGTCGACAATCATCAGGTTCTCCGCCCGGTCTTTGGGCGACGCGGCCAGTTTTTGCGCCTGCAAGGCATCCTGCCCGGGATCGGCCAGCCGCGGCAGCGTGCCTTTAATGGGTCGCGTCTGGATCTGGTCGCCTTCCAGCAAAATAAAACGCTCCGGCGACAGGCTAAGAATCGCCTGTTCCGGCAGACGCAAAAAGGCGCTGAACGGCGCGCGGTTAGCGGCGTTTAACTGCAAAAACGCCTGCCATTCATCCCCCGTGTAGGTAGCCTGAAAGCGCTGCGCCAGATTGACCTGGTAACAGTCGCCGCTGTGTAGATACGCCTGAATCTGGCGGAATTTTGCGCCGTATTCTTCACGGCTCATACTGGAGGACCAGTCTGACGTGCGCGCAAACGGGGCTGATTCCGCGGCCGGCTGCTGCTCAAGCCAGGCAAGACGCGCCTCGGCGTCATCCCAGCTCAACAACGTGAGGGTTTGGCGATGGTGATCGGCGATCAGCGCCCAGTCATAAATACCCACCGCCATATCCGGCGCGTTCACATCCTGCGCGGCTATCACCGGCAGCTTTTCGAAACGTCGTCCGAGATCGTAGCTGAACAGCCCCAGCGCGCCGCCCTGGAAGGGCAGATTGGGGTCGTTAGCGGGCTGGATATTCAGGGTTCCCAGCGCCGATTTCAGCAGCGCTAACGGGCAATCATCAGAAGTCCTGCTGCTGTCATCGGTGTGGATAACGGTTGACGATCCCGTCGTTTGCAGCGTGATCTTCGGGTCAGCCACCAGGATATCAAACCGGTTGTGGACGTGATCGGCAAAGCCGGAATGCAACAGCATCGCCCAGGGCTGGTGGTGTAGAGTGGCAAAACGGGTTAACAGCGCGTCGGGTTGCCAGGGCAGCGTAACGGTCTTCAGGCCGGAGGAATGGGTTGTTTGCATCGCTAAACTCGTCAACACGGGTTGCCTGCGCGCCGAGGTTGGCGCAATCAGAGCAACGTGAAATAATAACCGCCAGCAATGTAACAGGAGTCAACCATGTTTGCAGGATTACCTTCACTCACCCATGAACAGCAGCAGCAGGCGGTCGAGCGGATTCAGGAACTGATGGCACAGGGGTTAAGCAGCGGTGAGGCTATCACCCAGGTGGCGCAAGAAATTCGCGCGACCCATAAGGGCGACCGCATCGTCGCCCGCTTTGAGGATGAAGACGAGTAAACTCACACCGCCGCAATAATCTTAATTTCCACCTTGTATTGCGGCTTCATCAGCTTCGCTTCCACGGTGCAGCGCACCGGCGCATGTCCCGCAGCCACCCAGGCGTCCCAGGCTTCATTCATCTGGGCAAAATCGGCGCGGTCCGCCAGGAAAATGGTCGCGTCGAGAATCCGGGTTTTGTCACTGCCCTGGGCCTGCAACATTTCATCGATTTGCGCCAGAATATCGGCAGTCTGCGCGCGCGCATCGGCATCGGTATTTTCCGGCACACCGGTGTAGTAGAGGGTTTGATTATAAATCACGGCGTCTGACCAGCGGGCTTCCGGATTGATGCGAAGGATTGTCATGGTTATGTCCTTATGGTTTTCAAAGAGTGCCAGACTGCCATATCGTGAGCGCCGCGTCATCTCTTTGGCTGGCGAAAGGCGCGCGCCCCTGACATAATCACTGGCAATTTATCCAGGGGGTAGTGTGACGGACATCAGTGTGGCTGAAGAAAATGTGACCGACGATTTCGCGACAGAAGGGCAACTGGCGAAAGCGATACCCGGCTTTAAACCGCGTGAACCGCAGCGCCTGATGGCCCAGGCCGTGGCGAAAGCGATAGACACGCAAACCCCGCTGGTGGTTGAAGCCGGAACCGGCACCGGGAAAACCTACGCCTATCTTGCGCCCGCCTTGCGCTCTGGAAAGAAAGTCATTATCTCCACGGGGTCAAAGGCCCTTCAGGACCAGCTCTACAGCCGCGATTTGCCCACCGTTGCCCGCGCTCTGGACTACAAAGGCAGGCTGGCGCTGCTTAAAGGGCGTTCTAACTATTTGTGCCTTGAGCGCCTCGAACAACAGGCGCTCGCCGGGGGCGATCTGCCGGTCCAGACTCTGAGCGATGTGATCCTGCTGCGTAGCTGGGCCAACCAAACCTTTGACGGCGACATCAGCACCTGCGCCAGCGTAGCGGAAGACGCCCCGGTCTGGCCGCTGGTCACCAGCACCAACGATAATTGCCTCGGGGCCGACTGCCCGCTGTATAAAGACTGCTTTGTGGTGAAAGCGCGTAAAAACGCCATGGAAGCCGACGTGGTGGTGGTGAACCACCATCTGTTTATGGCGGATATGGTGGTGAAAGAGAGCGGGTTCGCCGAGCTGATCCCGGAAGTGGACGTCACCATTTTCGATGAAGCGCACCAAATCCCGGATATCGCCAGCCAGTATTTTGGCCAGTCGCTTTCCAGCCGCCAGCTTCAGGATCTGGCGAAAGACATTACCATCGCCTATCGCACTGAAGTCAAAGACACCCAGCAGTTACAAAAATGCGCTGACCGGCTGGCCCAGAGCGCCCAGGATTTTCGCCTGCAACTGGGCGAACCGGGCTTTCGCGGTAATCTGCGCGAGCTGCTGGCGGACCCCGCTATCCAGCGGGCGCTGGTGCTGCTCGATGACGCGCTGGAGCTGTGCTACGACGTGGCGAAACTGTCGCTGGGGCGCTCGGCGCTGCTGGATGCGGCTTTTGAACGCGCCACCCTGTATCGCGCCCGTCTGAAGCGGCTGAAAGAGATCAACACGCCGGGCTTCAGCTACTGGTACGAATGTAATTCACGCCATTTCACCCTGGCGCTGACGCCGCTTAACGTGGCGGATAAATTTACCGATGTGATGGCGCAAAAATCCGGCACCTGGGTTTTCACCTCCGCCACGCTGTCGGTGAATGACGATCTGCACCATTTCACCGACCGGTTAGGCATCGGCGAGGCGGAAACCCTGCTGCTGCCCAGCCCGTTTGATTACCAAAAACAGGCGCTGCTTTGCGTACCACGCGGCTTGCCGATGGCGAACCAGCCCGGCGCAGCGCGGCATCTGGCGCGGATGCTTAAGCCGATGATCGAGGCCAACAACGGGCGCTGCTTTATGCTCTGCACCTCCCACGCCATGATGCGCGATCTGGCGGAGCAGTTCCGCGCCATGCTGACCCTGCCGGTGTTATTGCAGGGTGAAACCAGCAAGGGCCAGTTATTGCAACAGTTTGTCGAGGCGGGTAACGCCTTACTGGTCGCCACCAGTAGCTTCTGGGAAGGGGTGGACGTGCGTGGCGACACGCTGTCACTGGTGATCATCGATAAACTGCCCTTTACCTCGCCGGACGATCCGCTGCTGAAAGCGCGGATGGAAGACTGCCGCCTGCGCGGCGGCGATCCGTTTGACGAAGTTCAACTGCCGGATGCGGTCATTACCCTGAAGCAGGGCGTCGGACGCTTGATCCGCGACGTGGACGATCGCGGCGTACTGGTGATTTGCGATAACCGTCTGGTGATGCGCCCGTATGGCGCGGTGTTCCTGGCGAGCCTGCCGCCTGCGCCGCGCACCCGGGATATTACCCGCGCTGCCGCGTTTCTCGCTGCCCCCGTCACGGAGTAATTTGTGCCAGACTATGTTAAGATGCGCGCCATTTTTAAATGACCCCACCTCGCGAGAGTGCGAAAAAATATGCGAATTCTGGCCATAGACACCGCCACCGAAGCCTGTTCCGTTGCGCTACAGGATAACGACACCACCCATGCTCACTTCGAGCTGTGCCAACGTGAGCACACCCAACGAATTTTGCCGCTGGTTCAGTCACTTCTGAACCAGTGCGGCGTTTCTCTGTCTCAGATTGATGCGCTGGCATTTGGCCGCGGGCCGGGTAGTTTTACCGGTGTGCGCATCGGTATTGGTATCGCCCAGGGCCTGGCGCTGGGCGCGGAACTGCCTATGATAGGCGTTTCTACCCTTGCCACTATGGCGCAGGGCGCGTACCGCAAAACCGGCGCGACCCGCGTGCTGGCAGCTATCGACGCGCGCATGGGTGAAGTCTACTGGGCAGAATACCAGCGCGATGAGCAGGGCGTCTGGCACGGCGAAGCGAGCGAAGCGGTATTAAAACCGGAAGCGGTTAACGCCCGGTTGATGGCATTAAGCGGAGAATGGGCGATGGTCGGTACCGGCTGGCAGGCCTGGCCGGAAATGGCTAACGGCACTGGCGTTACGCTGGTGGACGGCGGCATTCAACTGCCCGCCGCCGAAGATATGCTGCCGCTGGCGGCACAGGCTTTTGAACAACAGAAAACGGTACCGGTCGAACAGGCCGAACCGGTTTATCTGCGCAACGAAGTCGCCTGGAAGAAACTGCCAGGCAGAGCGTAATCGCCTGACGCGGCGCGTCGGGTTAAGGAGTCAAAAATGGCGATGCAAAAAACGATGTTTCGCGTATGGCTGGTGGCGCTAGGTGCGCTGGCGCTTTCCGGGTGCGTCACCATTCCTGACGCCATTAAAGGCTCCAGCGAGATGCCCCAGCAGGACCTGGCCGCCGTGATGGACGCGCCGCGCCTGTACGTCGGTCAGGAAGCGCGTTTCGGCGGCAAAGTGGTCAGTATCCAGAACCAGCAGGGCAAAACCCGGCTGGAAATCGCCACCGTGCCGCTCGACAGTGGCGCGCGGCCGGTACTGGGCGAGCCGTCACGCGGGCGCATTTATGCCGATGTGAATGGCTTCCTCGACCCGGTAGACTTCCGGGGGCAACTGGTAACGGTACTGGGGCCGATCACTGGCGCGGTGGACGGCAAAGTTGGCGCAACGTCTTATAAATTTATGACCATGGATGTGACGGGCTATAAGCGCTGGCATATCACCCAACAGGTAATAATGCCGCCGCAGCCTATCGACCCCTGGTTTGGCCCGTACCCGTGGCGCTATGGATATGGTCCCTGGGGCTGGTATAATCCCGGCCCGGCTCAGGTTCAGACCATTGTAACCGAGTAAACCTTTGTTTTACGGCAATAACAGACAGCGGCAGGTCCGCTGTCTGTTCGTTTTCAGGACAGAAGAAAAATAAATAGTGACGCGCTTCGCATCCTTAAATCAGCCTAATTAATAAACTGGTACGCTGAGTTAATATTATGTTAACGACATGTTTTGTTTATTGGGGTTGCGATGACGACGAATACTACTTTCAGAGGTGATGCATTGAAGAAGGTTTGGCTTAACCGTTATCCGGCCGATGTTCCGGCTGAAATCAACCCCGATCGTTATCAATCCCTGGTGGAACTGTTTGAACAGGCCGTAACGCGTTACGCCGATCAGCCCGCATTTATCAATATGGGCGAGGTGATGACCTTCCGTAAGCTGGAAGAGCGCAGCCGCGCCTTCGCTGCCTATCTTCAGGAAGGGCTGGGATTGCAGAAGGGCGATCGCGTCGCGCTGATGATGCCGAACCTGCTGCAATATCCGGTGGCGCTGTTTGGCATTTTGCGCGCCGGCATGATCGTGGTAAACGTTAACCCGCTGTATACCCCGCGCGAACTGGAACACCAGCTAAATGACAGCGGTGCCAGCGCTATTGTGATCGTCTCCAACTTCGCCCACACGCTGGAAAAAGTCGTCGACCGCACCCAGGTCAGGCACGTGATCCTGACCCGCATGGGCGACCAGCTTTCCACCGCAAAGGGCACTCTGGTGAACTTTGTCGTGAAGTACATCAAACGTCTGGTGCCGAAATACCATCTGCCGGATGCGATCTCGTTTCGCAGCGCGTTGCATCATGGCTACCGCATGCAGTACATCAAACCGGAAGTGACAGGCAGCGATCTCGCTTTCCTGCAATACACCGGCGGTACAACCGGCGTCGCCAAGGGGGCGATGCTGACCCACCGCAATATGCTCGCCAATCTTGAGCAGGTGAAAGCCACCTACGGGCCGCTGCTGTTCCAGGGCAAAGAGTTTGTGATCACGCCGCTGCCGCTGTACCACATCTTCGCGCTCACCATGAACTGCCTGCTGTTTATCGAACTCGGCGGCCAGAACCTGCTGATCACCAACCCGCGCGATATTCCGGGGCTGGTAAAAGAGATGGCGAAATACCCGTTCACCGCCATGACTGGCGTAAACACGCTGTTCAACGCGCTGCTGAACAATAAAGAATTCCATCAGCTTGATTTTTCTACGCTCCATCTCTCTGCGGGCGGCGGGATGCCGGTACAACAGGCGGTGGCGGAACGCTGGGAAAAACTCACCGGGCAATTTTTGCTGGAAGGCTACGGCCTGACCGAGTGCTCGCCGCTGGTGAGCGTCAACCCACATGATATCGACTACCACAGCGGCAGCATCGGCCTGCCGGTGCCGTCCACCGAAGCGAAGCTTGTCGATGACGAGGGCAATGAAGTGGCCCACGGCGAACCGGGTGAGCTGTGCATTCGCGGGCCGCAGGTGATGTTAGGTTACTGGCAGCGCCCGGACGCCACCGATGAAATCATCAAAGACGGCTGGCTGGCGACCGGTGATATCGCGGTAATGGACGATGAAGGTTTTCTGCGCATCGTGGACCGTAAAAAAGATATGATCCTGGTGTCAGGTTTTAACGTTTATCCTAATGAAATCGAAGACGTGGTCATGCAACATAACGGCGTCAGCGAAGTGGCGGCGGTGGGCGTACCCTCCGGGGCCAGCGGCGAAACCGTGAAAATCTTTGTGGTGAAGAAAGACCCGGCGCTGAACGAAGAGTCGCTGATCACCTTCTGCCGTCGTCATTTGACCGGTTACAAAGTGCCTAAACTGGTAGAATTCCGCGATGAGCTCCCGAAATCCAACGTTGGGAAAATTTTACGACGAGAACTGCGTGACGAAGCACGCAAGCCAGGCAACAATAACGCCTGAGCTCCGAGACAGTCGCCAAACGCCGGTTAACCGGCGTTTTTTTTGGCGCAAACCAAAGAGAAAGTAATTTGAATTATCAGATGATCACCACCAACGACGCGCTTGCCGCCTGCTGCGAAGCGGCGCGTCGCCACCCGGCGCTGGCGCTGGACACCGAATTCGTTCGCACCCGCACCTATTACCCGCAACTGGGGCTTATCCAGTTGTATGACGGCGAGCAGGTCTCGCTGATCGATCCGTTGACCATCACCGAGTGGTCGCCGTTTAAAGCGCTGTTGCAGGACGTCAACGTCACTAAATTCCTCCATGCCGGCAGCGAAGATCTGGAAGTATTCCTGAATGCCTTCGGCATGATGCCGGACCCGTTTATTGATACCCAAATTCTGGCGTCATTTTCAGGCCACGCGCTGTCGTGCGGGTTTGCGGCGCTGGTCGAAAGCTTTACCGGCATCGCCCTGGATAAAAGTGAATCCCGGACCGACTGGCTGGCGCGCCCGCTGACGGAGCGCCAGTGCGATTACGCGGCGGCGGACGTGTGGTACTTATTACCTATCGCAAAACAGCTGGTAGAGAAAACCCGCGAATCAGGCTGGCTGGAAGCCGCGCTGGATGAGTGCCGCCTGATGATGGCGCGCCGCAGTGAACAGGCGGACCCGGAAGAAGTTTGGCGCGACATCGGTAACGCCTGGCAGCTACGAACTCGCCAACTGGCGTGTTTAAAACTGCTGGCAGCATGGCGGCTGAAAAAGGCGCGGGAGCGCGATCTGGCGCTGAACTTTGTCGTGCGCGAAGAGCACCTCTGGCAGGTTGCGCGCTATATGCCGACCTCGCTGGGTGAACTCGACAGCCTGGGGTTGTCGGGCAGTGAAATTCGCTTTCATGGCAAAACGTTATTAGCGCTGGTTGCACAAGCGCAGTCGTTACCGGAATCTGAATTCCCGGAGCCGATCGCTAATCTGGTTGATATGCCCGGTTATCGAAAAGTGTTTAAAGAGATCAAAGCGCTGGTACAGGCAACCAGCGAGGCAAAAGGGGTGAGTGCTGAATTACTTGCTTCGCGCCGCCAAATTAATCAGTTGTTAAACTGGCACTGGCAGCTTAAACCACGAACGACGCCACCAGAATTAATAAGCGGCTGGCGCGGGGAATTATTAAGCGAGCCGCTTAGTCCCTTATTAAGCAACTATTAACAAAAAACCCTGTGTATATTCACAGGGTTTTTTTATAACTATTGAGCAATCACAAAATAAAAGCGAGCGCTATTTATAAAAGGAATAAGAGCGCTCTTAAACGTTATTTCGATTCTTCCGCTTCCGGTAGCGTTACGTTAAGTTCCAGTACCGAAATATCGTCACCTTTTTGATCCAGTTGCACCGTCACCATTTCTGGATCGATCTGCACATATTTGCAAATCACTTCAAGAATATCGCGCTTGAGCTGCGGCAAATAATGCGGTTCTGAATCACTGCGGCGACGCTCCGCGACAATGATCTGTAAACGTTCTTTCGCGATACTGGCGGTATTCTTTTTACGCGAAAGAAAAAAGTCGAGTAATGCCATAAATCATCCTCCGAACAGGCGTTTGAGGAAACCTTTCTTCTCTTCTTCAATGAAGCGGAAAGGACGTTCTTCTCCAAGCAGACGCTCAATCATGTCGGCATACGCTTTACCCGCGTCGGATTCCTGATCGAGGATCACCGGCTCGCCCTGGTTGGACGCGCGAAGCACTGACTGATCTTCCGGGATCACGCCTACCAGCGGAATACGCAGAATTTCTAACACATCTTCCATGCTCAGCATGTCGCCACGGCTGACGCGGCCTGGGTTGTAACGGGTAAGCAGTAAATGCTCTTTGATCGGCGCTTCGCCGTTTTCGGCACGGCGGGATTTGGACGCCAGAATACCCAGGATACGGTCTGAGTCGCGCACCGAGGAGACTTCCGGGTTCGTGGTGATCACCGCTTCATCGGCGAAATAGAGCGCCATCAGCGCGCCGCTTTCGATGCCGGCCGGGGAGTCACAAACCACAAACTCAAAGTCCATGCTTTTCAGTTCATCGAGGATCTTACCTACGCCGTCGCGGGTCAGCGCGTCTTTATCGCGGGTCTGCGAGGCGGGGAGAATATAGAGATTCTCGGTGCGCTTATCTTTAATCAGCGCCTGGTTCAGCGTGGCATCGCCCTGGATGACGTTAACAAAATCGTATACGACACGACGTTCACACCCCATGATCAGGTCAAGGTTACGCAGGCCGATATCGAAATCGATAACAACGGTTTTTCTTCCCTTCTGGGCCAAACCCGTAGCGATGGCCGCGCTGGAGGTGGTCTTCCCAACGCCCCCTTTACCCGAAGTAACAACAATAATGCGTGCCATAAAGGAATTCCTTGTTAAAAGGGCTTAATTTAATGGTTGAATGGTCAAGTCGTTTTCTGCGAGTTGCAGACGTGCCGCCTTGCCAGAAAAAGTGGCTGGGATCTGATCGCTCAGCCAGTAAACCCCCGCAATGGAGACCAGCTCCGCCGCTAGGTTCATGCAAAATATTTGCGCATCCCGATCGCCGCTGGCACCGGCTAACGCGCGTCCGCGCATCATGCCGTAAACGTGGATATTGCCATCAGCGATAAGCTCCGCGCCAGCGCTCACGTGGTTAGTGACTATCAAATCACAATTTGGCGCATAAACTCGCTGCCCGGAACGCACTGGCAGATCGATTAAGCGTGTTTTTGTGATGGGCGTCGCAACAGGTTCGGGAGCGGGGGGCGTAACGGGACGGGCAGGTTTGTCTTTGCCTTCGGTCAGTAGCGCAATGCCGGCCCGGCTGATTTCAGCCTTGAGCGCGTCATCCTTGCAGCCGCTAATGCCAACCAGATGAAGGCCGCTCGCCAGCACGACATCATGTAATGCCTGCCAGTTAACCTTGCCTTCCAGATTCGAAATATTGACCACCACGGGCGCGTTTTTTAAAAAGGCCGGTGCCTGAGCAATTTTATCTTCCAGCGCTTTGCGAATCACCTCAGGGTGCGCATCATGCAAATGAACCACTGATAACGTGAAACTACTGCCTTTAAGCTCAATGGGCGTGTTTGACATCCTGGCCTTACTCAATTCAGTTATAATCCCCACAACGGTGGGATGATATTCCGAAACCCTCAAGGCATGTTATAGTCCCGACTATATTCAGGCAAGTCACCATCCGGCGAAATCAGAGTAAAAATATGTTTTGTGCTATCTATCGAAGTACCCGACGCGACCAAACTTATCTTTATGTAGAAAAAAGGGACGATTTTTCACGCGTACCGGAAGAATTGCTGCAAGGCTTCGGTCAACCGGTGCTGGCAATGTTATTTCCCCTCGATGGAAGAAAGAAATTAGCCTTCGCCGATCTGGAAAAGGTCAAAAAGGCATTAACCGAACAAGGCTATTATTTGCAAATTCCGCCGCCGCCGGAAGATTTGTTAAAGCAGCACCGTGAATTGCAAAGCAAAAAATAAGTTTCGCAACACGCACCAATGATTTCCTGGCTACATTAAGCACGATAACCTGTGATCAATGAGCCGGGAAATCCTATGAAATCTGCCGCCAGTGCATTAACACTTTTTAGTTGTCTTTTCGCGGGTTATCTCCACGCCACCCCGCAGTTGCCCGACCCCGCCCCTGCAACCTCGACACCCGCCGCCGCCGCCCAACAGGCTCCGGAATCTACCCAGCCCGATGGCTTTAGCGAATTTGTTGAGAAACTCAAACGCGAGGCACGCCAGCAGGGCATTCGTGGATCCACCGTTAACCAGGCGTTCGCCACGATGCATTTTGTCGAGCATGTGGTTAAAGCCGATCAAAACCAGCCCGAACAAAAGGTGCTGCTGGATGATTACCTTCATCGCGTGATTACCTCTGAAAAAATCGCTGAAGCGCGAACCCAGATGCGTAATCATCAGCAAATCCTGAGCCGCACCGAGCAACGCTACGGCGTTCAGCCGCAATACCTGGTGGCCTTGTGGGCGCTGGAAAGCCGTTTTGGCAAAGTGCAGGGCGACGAAGACATTTTCTCGGCGCTGGCGAGCCTGGCCTTCGAAGGGCGCCGTGAGGCCTTTTTTACTAAGGAATTAATTGCGGCGCTGAAGATGGTGGATGAAGGCCATATCGAAGCCAGCCAGATGAAAGGCTCCTGGGCAGGTGCGATGGGGCAAAACCAGTTTATGCCCAGCTCCTATTTACGCTACGGCGCGGATGGTGACGGCGACGGCAAAATGGATATCTGGAATAACATTGATGATGTGTTTGCCTCCAGCGCCAACTATCTGGCAAGTGAAGGCTGGAAGCGCGGCGGGGAGTGGGGCCAGGAAGTTAAGCTGCCCGCTGATTTCGACACCGCATTAGCCGGGACCAAAACCGCGCAGCGTAAAACGGTTGCTCAGTGGCAGGCTATTGGCATCACCTTCCCGCAGAATAGCCGCCGGCCCTATCCTCAGCAAAACGCCTGGATCGTCATCCCTGATGATGGACAAAAGCGCGGTTTCATGGCGTTTCAAAATTTCCGCACACTGATGACATGGAATCGTTCTTACTATTTTGCTATCAGTATTGGCATGATGGCCGATGCAATCATGCGCAATGACGACAACGCACCGGCCCAAAAATAATCACTACCACATAACGCAGAGGGAACACCATGTATCAACACCATAACTGGCAAGGGGCGCTGCTGGATTTTCCGGTCAATAAAGTGGTTTGCGTGGGCAGTAACTACAGCAAACATATTCAGGAGATGGGCAGCGCGCCGCCTGACGAACCGGTGCTGTTTATCAAACCAGAAACCGCGCTGTGCGATATTCGCCAGCCGCTGGTGCTGCCCCAGGGGTTGGGATCGGTACACCACGAAGTGGAACTCGCGGTGCTGATTGGCTCAACGCTGCGCCAGGCGACGGAAGATCACGTCAGCAAAGCCATCGCCGGATATGGCGTCGCGCTGGACCTGACGTTGCGCGATGTGCAGTCGAAAATGAAGAAAGGCGGCCACCCGTGGGAGAAAGCCAAAGGTTTTGATAACGCCTGCCCGATTTCTGGATTTATTCCGGCAGCGGAATTTGGCTGCGATCCGCAGAATGTGGCACTGGTCCTGAAAGTGAACGGCGAAGTGCGTCAGAACGGCAATACTAAAGACATGATCCATAAAATCATCCCGCTGATTGCCTATATGAGCCGCTACTTCACACTGCGCGCCGGGGATATCATTCTTACCGGCACACCGGAAGGCGTCGGGCCACTGGCAAGCGGCGACGAACTGGAAATTACCTTTAACGACCGCACCCTGACGACACGCGTCCTGTAACCGTTTTGCCGCCTCGTCCGGGGCGGCAAGGCTTGCATCCGGGGCCGATAGTGTTTATAAGGTGCAGCTTACTTTTAGCGGCGGACCCTGGCATGAGCGACACACCTTTCTGGCAACAAAAAACTCTCGATGAAATGAGCGACGCGGAATGGGAATCCCTGTGCGACGGCTGCGGTCAGTGTTGCCTGCATAAGCTGATGGACGAAGACACAGATGAAATCTACTTTACCAACGTCGCCTGCAAGCAGCTCAATATCAAAACCTGCCAGTGCCGCAACTACGAGCGCCGCTTTGAATATGAGCCGGACTGCATCAAACTGACCCGCGATAACTTGCCGACTTTCGAGTGGCTACCGCCGAGCTGCGCCTATCGCCTGCTGGCGGAGGGCAAGGGGTTGCCGGTGTGGCACCCGCTGCGCACCGGATCGAAAGCGGCGATGCACGCCGAGCGAATTTCCGTGCGTCATATCGCGGTGAAAGAGTCGACGGTACGCGACTGGCAGGATCATATCCTCAACAAGCCCGACTGGGCGCAGTGACCTTAACGCAAATTCATATTGTGCTAACGAGCCGGACTCTGCTCACAAATTAGTCATTCTCTTTGCCTTGTCTCAGCAAAAAGTCGTAGAGTGACGGTGTCGCTGCAAAGGCGGCACCGTCATCCACTTTACAGAGGAAGGCCTATGTTCCCAGAGTACCGTGATTTAATTCCCCGCCTCAAAGCTGAACATCCGCGTTTCGAATCGCTCGTCGCGAAACATAATGCCCTGGACCAGGAAATAAGCCGCCGTGAAGGCGTGAATGGCAGGGGGTATTGCGAAGAGGTCGCCCGGCTCAAAAAAGAGAAACTGCATCTGAAAGACCAGATCTTTAAAATCCTGCAACAACAGAGCCAGCAGGCATCGGAACCCTCACACTAAATGTCGGGAAAGACATGCAACCGCCTCTTTGCAGGCGGTTTTTTGTTGAATAAAACCGGAAATTTAGTGGTAGAAATGATGCGACTACGTTAATCAACTTGATGTTACAGAAAAATCCGCGCATAGTGCAGCCCGTTTATTCAACGGATCGCTTTTCTCTATGACGCTGTATCAAAAAATGTGGGTGTTTTACATCGTGATGGCGAGCCTCGCCGCCTTGGTGACCTTCTTAATTGCTAAAGATCGGGTACGGATTAAGTTGCTGAGCGCGGCGTTAATCGGCGCGACCTGGCCGATGAGTTTCCCCGTTGCGCTGCTGTTTGCACTGTTCTAAACACCAGGCAAAAAAAAGCCCCGAAGCGCTGCTTCAGGGCTGGGTAATAAAACCTTTCTTAGTAGCGACCAAACAGATCGCGTTTGCGCGGTTTAAACGGTTGGGCAATTAATACCAGCAGCGCCACGACCAGATAAGCCGCGAAAATTCCCAATAGCCACTGCGGCATCTCCAGCGATAAAAATTCCCACTGACGAACTGAGCAATCGCCACTGGCGACAAACACCTGCGGCAGCCATTTATCCAGTGGTAGCCAGCTCGGGAAACGCGCGGCGAAATCGCAGGTGACGAAGGGGGAAGGGTGCAACTGCATTATCGTATGTTCGTAGGCCAATGCCACACCCTGCCATGCGCTGTAAATCCATACGCCGATCGCCACAAAACGCAGGGGCGTTTTCGGGGCAATCACGCCAAGAATTCCCGCACCCATAATGCCAAATAATGCACAACGCTCATAAATACATAACACGCACGGCTGCAGTTTCATCACATGCTGAAACCACAGCGCGACCAGTTCCAGCGCGAACGCTGTGATGGCCATCAGAAGCCATGCGCCGCGACCACGGGAGCACTGGTTTAAATATCGCAACATAATCAAATTCCCTGCTGTATGCGTCGAGAGGGCAGTGTAAACGAATTCGCCTGGCACGCCACTAAGGACAATAAAAATAACAAATTAATCGGACATTCATCATTCAAAAGCGCCTGCCGGAGACGGCGCCTGGTTATTTATTCACTTCGCGCGCCATGATAATCAGGCTGTCGCGATCCAGCCATGCGCGAGCATCCACTCTGTGGCGGGCATCAAGATAAATTCAACGCATGCCAGCCCCGTTAAGGTGAGCACCAGCGTATAAGGCAGTGCCATCCACACCATGCGGCCATACGACAGACGAATCAACGGTGCCAGCGCCGAAGTCAACAGGAACAGAAACGCCGCCTGGCCGTTAGGCGTCGCTACAGACGGTAAATTGGTGCCGGTATTAATCGCTACCGCCAGCAATTCAAACTGTTGGCGATCGATAAGCCCTTGCTGCAGCGCATTTTTTGCCTCGTTAATATATACCGTGCCGACAAAGACATTATCGGAAATCGCCGACAGCAGCCCGTTAAACAGATAAAACAGCGAGAGTTGCGCATGAGGCGCGGCTTCCAGCACAAAAGTGATGATTGGCGAGAAGAGTTTCTGGTCAATAATGACCGCGACCACGGCGAAAAATACCGTCAGCAGCGCGGTAAACGGCAGCGCTTCGGTGAAGGCTTTGCCGATGGCATGTTCATCGGTGACGCCGCACAGCGCGGTAGCGAACACTATGACCGACAGGCCAATCAGCCCAACCTCGGCCAGATGCAAGGCCAGAGCCACGATCAGCCAGACGGCGATAATCGCCTGTACTACCAGCTTCATCTTGTCCTGACGGGTGCGATCGCGGGTGCTTTTTTCATCGAACTCCCGTAATACCTGGCGTACCGACTCAGGCAGCGGTTCACCGTAGCCAAACCAGCGCATTTTCTCGACGATCGCACAGGTCGCCAGGCCGCAAAACAGCACCGGTACGCTCACCGGGGCGACGCGCAGCAAAAAATCGACAAAGTGCCAGTCGGCGGCTTTGGCGATGATCAGATTCTGAGGTTCACCCACCATCGTCATGACGCCGCCGAGTGCGGTGCCGACGCCGGCATGCATCATCAGGCTGCGTAAAAACGCGCGGAATTTTTCCAGATTGGCGCGGCTTTCGTCTTCGAGCGTCGAGTCATCCTGCAAGTCGCCGTTATCATGACGGGTACTGGCGTAGCGGTGATAGATGCTGTAAAAGCCCACGGCGACGCTGATCACCACGGCCACCACCGTCAACGCATCCAGGAACGCGGATAAAAACGCGGCGGCGAAACAGAACGCCAAAGACAGCAGCAGTTTAGAGCGAATGCCCAGCAGCAGTTTAGTGAAAATCAGCAACAGCAACTGTTTCATAAAGTAGATGCCTGCCACCATAAACATCAGCAGCAACAGGACTTCGAGGTTAGCACTAATCTCTTCGCGGATATGGCCTGGCGTGGTCATACCGACCATTACCGCTTCGATAGCCAGCAGCCCACCCGGTAAGAGTGGATAGCACTTCAGCGCCATCGCCAGAGTGAAAATGAATTCAGCCACCAGAAACCAACCGGCGATAAACGGGCTGACAAAAAAGAGAATCGGATTAAGTACCAAAAATGACAACAGTGTCACTTTATACCAGTCAGGAGACTGACCGAGAAAATTACGGTAAAGGGCGCGTCCGAAAGACATTTCCATGGTCCAGAGTTTACTCCTGCTGAAAAAGGGTGGGGGTGCGACGGAAAATCCTAGCGCTCGCGTCTGTTCCAGGCAAGCTAAAACGGGGTTTTAAACGTGCCGGTAATTAATAAAAAGCAAACCGCGATCCCCTTTTTGCCCTGAGACTTCGCTATGTGTCAGGAAATGCGTCTGGTATGATGAGTGAATTTTGTAAAATGCTGTGTATGGGTATCTCACTATGGTTATAAAGGCGCAAAGCCCGGCGGGTTTCGCTGAAGAGTACATCATTGAAAGTATCTGGAATAATCGCTTCCCGCCGGGGACGATCCTTCCGGCGGAACGTGAGCTCTCCGAGTTAATCGGCGTTACTCGCACCACGCTGCGTGAAGTGTTGCAGCGTCTGGCCCGCGACGGCTGGTTGACCATTCAACACGGCAAACCCACCAAAGTGAATAACTTCTGGGAAACGTCGGGGCTTAACATTCTCGAAACGCTGGCGCGCCTCGACCACGAAAGCGTTCCGCAGCTGATTGATAATCTGCTGTCGGTACGTACCAATATCGCGACGATTTTTATCCGTACCGCGTTTCGTCAGCATCCTGATAAAGCGCTGGAAGTCCTGGCTACGGCAACAGAAGTGGAAGATCACGCCGATGCGTTTGCCATTCTCGACTACAACATCTTCCGCGGTTTGGCGTTCGCTTCGGGCAACCCGATTTATGGCCTGATTCTTAACGGAATGAAAGGGTTGTATACCCGCATTGGGCGTCACTATTTTGCTAACCCGGAAGCGCGAAGCCTGGCGTTAGGTTTCTACCATCGCCTGGCGAAAATCTGCGAAGAGGGGCTGCACGACCAGGTGTATGAAAGCGTGCGCCGCTACGGTCACGAGAGTGGTGAAATCTGGCACCGCATGCAGAAAGCCATTCCAGGCGGTCTGACTATGACCGGCCGCTAACGGCACCTCATTAAAACAGATGGCCTCGCTACTAAGCGAGGCCATTTTTTTAGATCTCCCGCTGACCGCTCGCATCGCCATGGCGGGTCACGTCGACCGGCATCCCGGAGCGCAACTCCATGGCGTGGTTCATCACGTCGCCATTGACCGTCGGTTGAGCGCGGAAGCGCTGCGCACCGTCATTCAGGCTGATCGGCAGCGTCTGCGGATCGTCATTGATATCCTTCGACAACGGCTGATGGACTTCGACAATCTGGCGGCCATCCGGCTCGCTGGAAATTTTCAGCGGCTCGTTAATGATGTTTACCTTCGTCCCCACATCCACCACGCTGAACAGGTGCTTGATATCGTCATCGCGCAGACGGATACAGCCGGAGCTGACGCGCATCCCGATACCGAAATCAGCGTTGGTGCCGTGCAGCAAATAAACGCCGCCATAAGCGGCGAGGCGGATCGCGTGATGCCCCATCGGGTTATCCGGCCCGGCGGGCACGACGGCGGGTAAGATGATCCCCTGTTTAAGATACCGGGCGCGGATATTGGCGGTCGGCGTCCAGGTCGGATTAGCGCGCTTTTGCGACACGCTGGTTTTCATGGTCGGCGTCAGGGTATCGCCGTCCAGTTGGCCGATGCCAATCGGGTACACCGTCACGCTGTTGGTGCCTGGAGGGAAGTAGTACAGACGCAGTTCCGCCAGGTTGATCAAAATGCCTTCACGCGGCGCATCGGGCAGCAGTATCTGGCGCGGAATAGTCAGTACGCTGCCTTCGCGCGGGACATACGGGTCAACGCCGGGATTGGCCTGCATCAGCGCCAGGAAACCAACGTTATACTGCTTAGCGATAGCCTCCAGCGAGCCGCCGCCTGGCTCAACCACATGATACTGGATTTCGCCTATTAAACGGCTGCCCGTAGGCGGTAGCGGGTAAGTATTGGCTCGCGTTGGCAGTGCGACGGCAAGCGTGGCGATGACGCTAAACCAGGTTATCCAGCGAAAAATACGCAATGAAGAAGTCATATTAATAACCCTATGATTGTTAAGGTTTTGTAATGGGTAGAAGAGGGAAGTATGACCAGTCCCGTCCAGGGAAATCCTGGAGGATTGAAATATTGTGTAAATTATTAATGAAACGGGAAAAAACCCGACGTTGCGCCGGGCTTTTATCGGTTATGCCACCGCGTTTTCCTGCACTTGGGTCATAAACTGCGTGACCCATTCCATGCGGGTTTTACGCTCGCTAAGATCCTGGAAAAACTTCAGGCGCGTCGGGCCATCGAGGCGGAAATGCTGCGGCGATTTTTGCAGCAGACCAATAAGCCATACCGGATCAACATGGTTCTTCTCGGCGAATTCGATCACGCCGCCTTTATCGTGGGCTTCAATCTTACGGATGCCCATTTTCTGCGCCTGCTGACGCAGACGGGCGATATCCAGCAGATTGCGCGCCGCATCCGGCAACAGGCCGAAGCGGTCAATCAGCTCGACTTTGAGTTCATCCAGTTCGCCAGGTTTTTTGGCGCTGGCGATCCGCTTATAGAATGACAGCCGCGTATTCACATCAGGGATAAACTCCTCCGGCAGCAGCGATGGCATCCGCAGTTCCACCTCGGTTTGCTGGTTGGTGAGGTCTTCCAGCGAAGGTTCACGCCCTTCCTTCAGCGCATCCACCGCGTTTTCCAGCAGCTCCATGTACAGCGAGAAGCCGATAGTTTCCATCTGCCCGCTCTGGCCTTCGCCGAGCAGTTCGCCCGCGCCGCGAATTTCCAGGTCGTGGGTCGCCAGCGCAAATCCCGCGCCCAAATCTTCCAGCGACGCGATGGCCTCAAGCCGTTTTTGCGCGTCCGTGGTCATCGCCTTTGGATGCGGCGTCAGCAGCCAGGCATAGGCCTGGTGGTGCGAGCGCCCCACACGACCGCGCAATTGGTGGAGTTGCGCCAGGCCAAAATGGTCGGCGCGCTCAATAATGATGGTATTGGCGGTAGGGATGTCGATGCCGGTTTCGATGATGGTGGTGCATACCAGCACGTTAAAGCGCTGATGGTGGAAATCATTCATCACCCGTTCCAGTTCGCGCTCGCGCATCTGACCGTGACCGATGGCGATACGCGCTTCCGGTACCAGGGTCGCCAGCCGATCGGCCGCTTTCTGAATATTTTCCACGTCGTTATACAGGTAATAAACCTGGCCGCCGCGCAGGATCTCACGCAGGATGGCTTCGCGCACCACCAGGCTGTCGTATTCGCGCACGAAGGTTTTCACCGCCAGGCGGCGCGCGGGCGGGGTGGCAATAATCGACAGATCGCGCATGCCGCTCATCGCCATATTCAGGGTTCGCGGAATAGGCGTGGCGGTCAGCGTCAGGATATCCACGTCGGCGCGCATCGCTTTGATGCGCTCTTTATGGCGCACCCCGAAGCGGTGTTCTTCATCGACAATCAGCAGCCCCAGATCTTTCCACTGCACATCGCTTTGCAACAGCTTGTGGGTGCCGATCAGGATATCAATTTTGCCGTCGGCGGCCTGTTCCAGCACCTGCGCCTGCTCTTTGGCGCTGCGAAAACGCGACAACATCTCAATGCGCACCGGCCAGTTGGCGAAACGGTCGCGGAAGTTATCAAAGTGCTGCTGGGCCAGCAGGGTCGTCGGCACCAGCACCGCCACTTGTTTGTTGTTCTCTACCGCCAGGAAGGCCGCGCGCATTGCCACTTCGGTTTTGCCGAAGCCAACATCGCCGCACACCAGGCGGTCCATCGCCAGCGGCTGGCACATATCGCTCAGCACCGCGTTAATAGCCTGGGCCTGATCCGGCGTGGTTTCAAACGGGAAGCTGTCACAGAACAGTTGATACTGCTCGCGGTCGTGTTTAAACGCGAAACCGGATTTTGCTGCGCGTTGCGAGTAGATATCCAGCAGTTCTGCCGCCACGTCGCGGACTTTCTCCGCCGCTTTCTGCCGCGCGCGGGACCAGGCGTCGCTGCCGAGTTTATGCAGCGGCGCGTTATCTTCCGCCCCCCCGGCGTAGCGGCTAATCAGATGCAGCGACGACACCGGCACGTACAATTTGGCGTCATTGGCGTAGGTCAAAATCAGATATTCGCCGGTGATACCGCCTGCCTCCAGGGTGGTCATGCCGGCATAGCGGCCCACGCCGTGTTCCAGATGTACCACCGGCTGCCCGGTATGCAATTCCGCCAGGTTACGGATCAAGGTATCCGGGTTGATGGTGCGACGGTTGTCCTGGCGACGGCGCGCCACGCGCTCGCCCAGCAGATCGCTTTCGCAAATCAACGCCCGCTGGCGGCGGGTATCGATAAAGCCGCGTTCGGCAGATCCTAAAATCACGTAGCGGCCCTGACCGCTGGCTTCATCAAAGCGGTACAGCTTTTTCGGCGCGACTTTAATACGCGCCAGCAGCTCTGACAGGGCTTCGCGGCGGCCTTCACTTTCTACCGAAAACACCACCGGGCCGTCGAAGGATTCGAGAAACTTGCGCAGATCGTCCAGCGGGGCTTTGTTTTGGGCTTTAACCGATAATTCCGGCAGCGGCTGATAGCCAAGATTGGCATTGGCCGCCTTTTCCGGCAGCGCCTCGGTTTTGAGTTGCACACGCGGCCAGTTTTTTAACTCGCTGAACAATTCGTCGGTGCGCAGCCACAGCTGTTCCGGCGGCAATAGCGGCCGCATTGGATCCACGCCGCGGTTTTCAAAACGCGCCACGGTATCGGCCCAGAAACGCTGGGCACTGCCTTCCAGATCGCCGGTGTTGACCACCAGCGTATTCGCCGGGAAATAGCTGAACAGCGCAGGCAGCGGCTCGCTGAAAAACAGCGGTTGCCAGTATTCGATACCGGCGGGCAGGGTGCCTTTACTCACCTGCTGGTAGATATGCTCGGCGTCGCGCTTGACTTCGAAGCGATCGCGCCAGTGGGTGCGAAACAGCTCAATAGCCGTTTTATCCGTCGGAAACTCATGCGCCGGCAGCAGATTAATGGCCTCGACTTCCTCCAGCGTGCGCTGGGTATCGACGTCGAACAGCCGCAGGCTGTCGATTTCATCATCGAAAAAGTCGAGACGATAGGGCTGGGCGCTGCCCATCGGATAGAGGTCGAGCAACGCGCCGCGCGTGGCGTATTCGCCATGTTCCATGACCTGATCCACGTGGCGATATCCCGCCTGTTCAAGCTGGCTGCGCAGCGCATCGCGTGACAGTTGCTGGCCCTTTTTCATCACCAGCGCGTGGCCGTGCAGGAAACTGTGCGGGCAAACGCGCTGCATCAGGGTATTGACCGGCAAGATCAATACGCCGCGCTGCATGGCGGGTAACTGGTACAGCGTCGATAAGCGCGAAGAAATAATGTCCTGGTGAGGCGAGAAACTGTCGTAAGGCAGGGTTTCCCAGTCTGCCAGGTTCATCACCATGCTGTCGGTGAATTGACGGATTTCATCGTGCAGTCGCAGGGCATTTTGCATATCAGGGGCAATCAGCACCACCGGTCCGGCATGGCGTTCAGCCATTTCTGCCACTTCCGTGGCGCAGGCCGCGCCGGTGAGTTCGCCCAGGAGACGTTGATCGCCCGGTTTGGCGGGCAAGGAATAACGATATTGTTCAGACATAGCGTGTTTTAGCGTTTCTCGTAGTGACCCGCGACCCGGTAAAGTCTGGCGCAAGAATGGGTTATCGCGATGAATGCGGACTGTTCTTATTATCCGCGATCGGTCTGCATTAGCAAAGCGTAACACAAACTCTGTGGTGGCGTTTTTGTGACGTTGTCACATTCATCACTGAAAACGGCGACGATTTCAGGATAAATCGCAGGGTGAAATAGCCTAAAAAGCGTAATGCTTATACGCCGTCTCGTTTATCAGTTTGATTTACTTCTGTTTTTACTGGATGGGGCGCAACAAAAAGACGTTATATTTCATTTACTTGATTCCGGCAGGCTTATATACTCCCGGGTTACTTTGCCAAAGCAATCAGATGGATTTCATGTACCAACCTGTCGCTTTATTTATCGGCCTGCGCTATATGCGAGGCCGCGCAGCAGACCGCTTCGGTCGCTTTGTCTCCTGGCTCTCCACCATTGGCATTACGCTTGGCGTAATGGCGTTGGTCACGGTGCTGTCGGTGATGAACGGCTTCGAGCGCGAACTGCAAAACAACATTCTTGGGTTAATGCCCCAGGCGTTAATTACATCGCCGAAGGGTTCAATCAATCCGCAACAGCTTCCCGCGCAGGATCTCAGGTTACAGGGCGTTAGTCGTACCGCGCCGTTAACGACCGGCGATGTAGTGCTGCAAAGCCCACGTAGCGTGGCGGTAGGCGTCATGCTGGGTATCGATCCGGCGAAAGACGACCCCCTCACGCCATATCTGGTGAACGTGAAGCAAACCGATTTGGCCGCCGGGCAGTACAACGTGATCCTCGGCGAGCAATTGGCCGGGCAACTGGGCGTTAAGCGCGGCGACCAACTGCGCCTGATGGTGCCGTCTGCCAGCCAGTTCACCCCAATGGGGCGCCTGCCCAGCCAGCGCCTGTTTAAGGTGATTGGCACCTTCGCTGCGAACAGCGAAGTGGATGGTTACCAGATGCTGGTGAATATCCAGGACGCCTCGCGTCTGATGCGCTATCCGGCGGGGAATATCACCGGCTGGCGTCTGTGGCTCAACGAGCCGCTGAAAGTGGACGTGCTCAGCCAGCAATCTCTGCCCCAGGGCACCGAGTGGAAAGACTGGCGCGAGCGCAAAGGCGAGTTATTCCAGGCGGTGCGCATGGAAAAAAATATGATGGGCCTGTTGCTGAGCCTGATCGTTGCCGTCGCCGCGTTTAATATTATTACTTCTCTCGGCCTGATGGTGATGGAGAAGCAGGGCGAAGTGGCGATCCTGCAAACCCAGGGGCTAACGCCGCGCCAGATCATGGCGGTGTTTATGGTCCAGGGGGCCAGCGCGGGCGTGATTGGCGCACTGCTGGGTGCCTTACTCGGCGCGCTGCTGGCCAGCCAGCTCAATAATCTAATGCCGATTATCGGCGCATTCCTTGATGGCGCGGCGCTGCCAGTCGCTATCGAACCGTTACAAGTGATCGGCATTGCGTTAATCGCGATGGCTATCGCGCTGTTATCCACGCTGTATCCGTCCTGGCGCGCCGCCGCCACACAACCCGCTGAGGCTTTACGTTATGAGTAATTCTGTCCTGTTGCAGTGCGACAACCTGTGCAAACGCTATCAGGAAGGGAACGTGCAGACCGACGTACTGCATAACGTCAGTTTCACGATCCAGAGCGGCGAGATGATGGCGATTGTCGGCAGCTCCGGCTCCGGGAAAAGTACCTTGCTGCATTTGCTCGGCGGGTTAGATACCCCAACTTCCGGTGACGTGATCTTTGATGGCAAAGCCATGAGCAGCATGTCGTCGTCGGCGAAGGCAGAACTGCGCAATCGCGAGCTGGGTTTTATCTACCAGTTCCACCACCTGTTGCCGGACTTTACCGCGCTGGAAAACGTGGCGATGCCGCTGCTGATCGGCAAGAAAAGCACCGATGAAACCCAGGCGCGCGCCCTGGAGATGTTGAATGCGGTTGGGCTGGGGCATCGCAGTAATCACCGTCCTTCCGAGCTTTCCGGTGGCGAGCGCCAGCGCGTGGCGATTGCCCGCGCGCTGGTTAACAAGCCGCGCCTGGTGATGGCCGACGAACCCACCGGCAACCTGGACGCCCGTAATGCCGACAGCATTTTTGCGCTGCTGGGCGAACTCAACCAGCAGCAGGGCACCGCGTTTCTGGTGGTGACTCACGATCTGCAACTGGCCCGCCGGATGACCCGCCAACTGGAAATGCGCGACGGGCATCTCAGCAGTGAGCTGACCCTGATGGGAGCGCAGTAATGGCAAGTCCACTTTCCTTACTGATCGGCCTGCGCTTCAGCCGGGGGCGGCGGCGCAGTGGCATGGTGTCGCTGATTTCCATTATCTCCACGCTCGGCATTGCGCTGGGCGTGGCGGTGCTGATCATGGGCCTGAGCGCCATGAACGGCTTCGAGCGCGAGCTGAACAACCGCATTCTGGCCGTCGTGCCACACGGTGAAATCGAACCGGTGGATCAGCCGTGGAAAGGCTGGCCTGAAGTGCTGGCGCGGGTTGAGCAAGTGCCCGGCATCGAAGCCGCCGCGCCGTATATTAATTTCACCGGCCTGATTGAAAGCGGGGTTAACCTGCGGGCCATTCAGGTGAAGGGTGTCGATCCCGAGCAGGAAACGCACCTCAGCGCCTTGCCGAAGTATGTGCAGAACAACGCCTGGCAAAACTTTAAAGCCGGGCAGCAGCAGATCATTATCGGCAAGGGCGTGGCCGACGCGCTGAAAGTGAAGCAGGGCGACTGGATCTCAATCATGATCCCCAACTCGGACGGCGAAAATAAACTGCTGCAACCGAAGCGGGTGCGCCTGCAAATCGCCGGAATTTTGCAGCTCAGCGGCCAGCTCGATCACAGCCTTGCGATGGTGCCGATGCAGGATGCCCAGCAGTATCTGGACATGGGCGACAGCGTCACCGGCATCGCCATCAAAGTGAACGACGTGTTTAACGCCAATAAACTGGTGCGCGATGCGGGCGAAGTGACCAACGCCTATGTGTATATCAAAAGCTGGATTGGCACCTACGGCTACATGTATCGCGACATTCAGATGATCCGCGCCATTATGTATCTGGCGATGGTGCTGGTGATCGGCGTGGCCTGTTTCAATATCGTTTCCACGCTGGTGATGGCGGTGAAAGATAAGAGCAGCGATATCGCGGTGCTGCGTACGCTGGGCGCGAAAGACGCGCTGATCCGCGCCATTTTCGTGTGGTACGGTTTGCTGGCCGGGCTGGTGGGCAGCGTCAGCGGCGTGGTGGTCGGTGTGCTGGCTTCATGGCAGCTAACCAATATCATCGCGTGGATTGAGAAAATCATTGGCCACCATTTCCTGTCCGGCGATATTTATTTTATCGACTTCCTGCCATCAGAACTTCACATCATGGATTTGGTATATGTGTTGATTACCGCGCTGGTGCTGAGCCTGCTGGCGAGCTGGTATCCGGCGCGGCGTGCCAGCCGCATCGACCCGGCGCGGGTGCTGAGCGGGCAATAATCACAGGGGGCAGGGATGTACTACGGTTTTGATATTGGCGGCAGCAAAATCGCGCTGGGCGTCTATGACGCGGCGCGGCAGTTGCAGTTTGCAAAACGCGTCGCCACGCCCCACGACAGCTACCCGGCGTTTCTGGCGGCAGTCGCCGGGCTGGTGAACGAGGCCGACGCGCAGTTCGGCGTGCAGGGCCATGTCGGCATCGGCATCCCCGGCATGCCGGAAACCGACGAGGGGTTGCTGTACGCCGCGAATCTGCCTGCGGCTTCCGGGCACCCGGTGCGCGCCGATTTAAGCCGCCTGTTGGGGCGCGATGTGCGCATCGACAACGACGCTAACTGCTTTGCGCTGTCAGAAGCCTGGGATGACGAGTTTCGTCAATATCCGGTGGTGATGGGGCTGATTCTGGGCACTGGCGTTGGCGGCGGGCTGATTATCGATGGCAAAGCGGTGACCGGGCGCAATTATATTACCGGCGAATTTGGCCACACCCGGCTGCCCATCGATGCGGTGGCGCTACTGGGCTGGGACATCCCTGTTAAACGCTGTGGTTGCGGTCAACACGGTTGCGCAGAGACCTTTCTTTCCGGGCGCGGCTTTGCATGGCTGTATCATCACTTCTACCATGAATCACTGGAGGCCCCGGAAATTATCGCCCGCTGGCATGCCGGTGATGACAATGCGTGCGCCCATGTCGAACGCTTTGTCGACCTGCTGGCGATCTGCCTCGGTAACTGGCTGACGGTTGTCGATGCGCATTTAGTGGTGATTGGCGGCGGATTATCGAATTTTTCGTACCTGACCGAGGCGCTGGGCGCACGTTTGCCCCGCTCGCTCCTTCCCGTTGCCCGGACGCCGCGCATCGAAGCGGCAAGGCACGGGGATGCCGGAGGAATGCGCGGCGCTGCGTTCCTCCATCTAACGGACTAACTTTTTCTGAGGTTGCTATGCTATCGCGTCGTCAGCACCGTTTACTGCGGTTTAAAAGAAACAAGCGTCGGCTGCGCGAGCGGTTGCGTCAGCGGTTATTTTTCCAGAATGGAGTACCCGAAGCGATGGATAAACCAAGAGTCGTGGTGTTAACCGGCGCGGGGATCTCGGCGGAATCCGGGATACGTACATTTCGCGCCACGGATGGATTATGGGAAGAGCATCGGGTAGAAGACGTGGCGACGCCGGAAGGCTTCGCCCGCGATCCGCAACTGGTGCAGGGGTTTTACAATGCACGCCGCCGCCAGTTGCAACAGCCCGATATCAAACCCAACGCCGCCCATCTGGCACTGGCGGAGCTGGAGCAGGCGCTGGGCGATCGGTTTCTGCTGATCACCCAGAATATCGATAATCTTCATGAGCGGGCGGGCAACCACAACATTATCCATATGCACGGCGAACTGCTGAAAGTCCGTTGTTCGCAAAGCGGGCAAATACTGGAATGGACCCAGGACGTTACCGGCAATGATAAATGCCATTGTTGCCAGTTCCCTGCGCCGCTGCGCCCGCACGTGGTGTGGTTTGGCGAAATGCCGCTGGGTATGGATGACATCTACCAGGCGCTGGCGATGGCGGACGTGTTTATCGCCATTGGCACCTCCGGGCACGTTTATCCGGCGGCGGGATTTGTTCACGAGGCGCGTTTACATGGCGCGCATACCGTAGAGCTCAATCTGGAGCCAAGCCAGGTCGGCAGCGAATTCGAAGAGAAGCACTACGGGCTGGCCAGTGAAGTGGTGCCGGAGTTTGTCGAGCGGTTGCTCAAAGGACTCTGAATCAGCAGGCGGAGCAGGGCGCTCCGCCTGGAAAGCCATTAACGGCCCGCTTTCAGTTTCTGGTAATACTCTTCATAGATCGCGCTGGCGTCGCCGACATCGTTCTGCCATTCGCCTTTATCAATCGTCGCCTGATCCGGGTACAGGGATTTATCACCAGACACCTCTTTACTCAGCAGCTTGCGGGCTTCGAGGTTAGGCGTCGGGTAACCGATGGTTTCCGCTACCTGTTTTGCCACGTCGGGGCGCAGCAGGAAATTAATCAGTTGCATCGCGCCATCAACGTTTTTGGCATTAGACGGAATCGACAGGCTGTCCATCCAGAAAATCCCACCTTCTTCCGGCCAGACGATCTCCAGCGGTGTACCCGCCTGACGCGCCACCCATGCTGAGCCGTTCCATACCATACCCAGATTCACTTCACCTTCCATATACGGGTTGGCCGGGTTATCGGAGTTGAACGCCGCCACGTTAGGCATCAGTTTCTGCAATTCGTGGTAAGCCTGTTCAATCTCTTTCGGGTCGGTGGTGTTGCCAGACAGACCCAGCTTCAGCAGCGCCATCTGGAACACTTCGCGGGCATCGTCGGTTAGCAGTAGGCTGCCTTTATATTCCGGTTTCCACAGATCCGCCCAGCGAGTCACGGTTTTCGGATCGATGCTATCGCTGTTAACGCCAATCGCCGTTGCACCCCAGATATACGGGATGGAGTAATCGTTGTTAGGGTCGAACGGCTTATTAAGCATCGCCGGATCGAGGTTGTGGAAGTTGGTCAGTTTGCTTTTGTCGATCTTCTGGATCATGCCTTCTTTGCGCATTTTGTCGACAAAATAGGTGGACGGCACCACCAGATCGTACGCGCCTTCTTTATAGGTTTTCAGCTTGGCGTACATGGTTTCGTTCGACTCGTAAGTCGAATAGATAACTTTAATACCGGTCTCTTTGGTGAACTGCTCCAGCAGGCCAGGCGGCACATACTCGGTCCAGTTATAGAAATAGACGGTTTTGCTGTCGTCCGCGTGCGCGGCGCTCATTCCCAGGGCTAATGCACCGGCGGCAAGCAGGTGGCGTGACCATTTTTTCACTCTTACGTCTCCTGTTTTATTTAGCCTGACGAACGAGCCAGACTTTTCGTTTTATCACGTGCGATCAGTTGGCTGGTGATCACCAGCACCAGCGACAGCACCAGCAGAATGGTGGCCAGCGCGTTAACTTCCGGAGAGACGCCGACTTTCACCATGGAGTAGATTTTCAACGGCAAAATTTCATAGCTCGGCCCGGTCACAAACGACGATACCACCACGTCATCCATCGACAGGGTAAAGCTCAGCACCCATCCTGCGGCGACGGCAGGCATCGCCAGCGGCAGAATGATTTTGCGCAGGATGGTGATTTCCCCGGCACCCAGATCCCGGGCGGCTTCCAGCATCCGCACGTCAAATCCTTTCAGGCGCGAGTAGACCGTGACCACCACGAAGGGCAAACAAAAGGTGATATGGGAAAACAGCAGCGACCAGAAGCCGAGCTGGATGCCGAGCAGCATAAACAGCACCAGCAATGAAATCGCCATCACGATATCCGGCGACATCATCACCACAAACAGCATCCCGCTGACGAACGGCTTGCCACTGAACCGGTAACGGTAGAGCGCCACGGCGGTCAGGGAGCCGATCAGCGTGGCGAAGGTCGCAGAGAAGATCGCCATGGTCAGGGAGTGTTTCGCCGCCTGCAACAGGCTGTCATTGTTCATCAGCAGGCTATACCAGTTAGTGGTAAAGCCCTGCCAGTTGATCCCGAAGCGCGCGCTGTTAAACGAGTTGACGATCAGAATGATGATCGGAATATACAGATAAGCGTAGATGGCAGTCATAAAGCCGCCGCGAAGGAGACGACCGATCATTCCAGATCCCCTTTCTTATTCAGTAACCGCGCGGCGCGCCAGTAAACCAGCAGCATCATGCCCATCACTACTGTCAGGGTAACGCTGGTGGCCGAGCCGAACGGCCAGTCGCGGATGTTCAGGAACTGGCTCTTAATCACGTTGCCGATCAGCAGGTTTTTCGCGCCACCCATCAGGTCGGAGACGTAAAACAGCCCCATTGCCGGCAGCATCACCAGCAAACAGCCAGCGATAATGCCCGGCATGGTCAGCGGCAAAATAATGCGGATAAAGGTCTGAAGCTTGCTGGCACCGAGATCCCGCGCCGCTTCCAGTAGCGGTTTGTCGAGCTTCTCAATGCTGGAGTAGAGCGGCATCACCATAAACGGCAGCAGGATATACACCAGCCCGATGATTACCGCGCCTGGGGTGTACATAATGCGCACTGGCGTATCGATAACCCCCAGCCACAGCAGGAATTCATTGAGGTAGCCCTTAGTACTGAGAAAAATCTTTAAGCCGTAGATACGGATTAAAGAATTGGTCCAGAAAGGGACTATCAGTAAAAACAGCAGCAGCGGGCGCACTTTTTCCGGCAGGCGCGCCAGGAACCAGGCGAACGGATAGCCGAGAGCCAGACAGGCGACCGTGGCGATCAGCGCCATATTCAGCGAGTGCAGCAGTACCTGGAAGTAAAGCGGGTCGAGCAGACGCGCGTAATTATCCAGCGTAAAGACCAGGCTCACGAAATTAGCATCGTCGCGGGTCAAAAAGCTGGTGCCGATGATCATCAGGTTGGGCAGGAAAACAAACACCAGCAGCCAGCCGACGATTGTGGCGATCACCACATTCTGGAACTTACGCGCGCTCATCATCAGCCAGCACGACCTCCCAGCTCTCAACCCAGTTCACCGCCATTTTCTGGTCCAGCGAGTGGTCAAAGTCCGGGTCATCTTCGTTGAAGAATTCGCTGACCATCACCATTTTGCCGTTTTCCAGCTCGACCACCGACTCCAGCGTCATGCCTTTATAGTTGCGCTCGCGCACAAAACCGATCAGCCCTTCGGCTTCACGGGCGTCGTTAATCTCTTCGACGCGCAAATCTTCCGGGCGTAGCAGTACATTTAACTGCTGGCCCGCGACCACCGGGAAGTTCACGTAAATAAAGCATTCACGCCCTTCGACCCTGGCGCGCACGCGCTGGTCATCCACCCGTTCAATCACCGTGGCGTCGAAAATATTGATCTCGCCGATAAAGCTGGCGACAAACAGGTTCTTCGGCTCCTCGTAGATTTCGCGTGGCGTACCGTCCTGCTCGATGCGCCCGTCGCGCATCACCACGATGCGATCGGACATGGTCAACGCCTCTTCCTGATCGTGGGTGACAAACACAAAGGTAATGCCGAGCTTACGCTGTAGCGCTTTGAGTTCGTTCTGCATCTGTTTGCGGAGTTTGTAATCCAGCGCGGAGAGCGATTCGTCCAGCAACAGCAGGCGCGGCTTGTTGACCACGGCGCGGGCAATGGCGACGCGCTGCTGCTGGCCGCCGGAGAGCTGGTGCGGTTTACGGGCGGCGAAACTGTCGAGTTGCACCATCTTTAGCGCATCCATGACCCTCGGGGTAATGTCGCTTGAGGGTGTTTTTTGCATTCGCAGGCCAAACGCCACGTTTTCAAACACGGTCATGTGCGGGAAAAGGGCATAGCTCTGGAAGACGGTATTGACGTGACGATGCTCGGCAGGAACGTCGGTAATTTCCTGACCATCAAGAATAATCTGGCCGGAATCCACCGTTTCCAGGCCAGCAATCAGGCGCAGGACGGTGGTTTTACCGCAGCCCGACGGGCCAAGCAGTGTGAGAAATTCACCATTGTTGATGGTCAGGGATAAGTCACTAATGACATTTTTACCATCAAAACCTTTCTGAATTCCCGCCAGTTGAACCAGCGGCGAAAGCGAACGGGATTGTTTATTCAATTTTTTACGCTGTCCCATAACTAACGCATCGGCAAACAGCACCGGATGCGGGGTTTGTGATTTACCACCTGGGCTGACACATAAATTAACAAGGGCAGGCATTCTACGGCAAAGCATTGAAATCGCCAATGCTTCATGCGTATTCATAGTCCTGCTTACATGGATTTACACTACGCTTTGACAAGGGTTTTGCCATAACTCTGACAAATTGTAACCCAAACCCGCGAGAAGGCTTTTTTTCGCCCCCGAAAGGCTAAAAGTGATGTGGCGCAATATTTGTATTTTCGGGCTTATTGATAATGTTGTCACAAAAATGAGGGTGACTGCATGGATAAATTACTTGAACGTTTTTTGCACTATGTCTCACTGGACACGCAATCTAAAGCGGGCGTCCGCCAGGTACCAAGTACCGAAGGGCAGTGGAAACTGCTGCGTATTCTGAAGACGCAAATGGAAGAGTTGGGGCTGGTGAACGTCACTCTCAGCGAGCATGGCACCGTCATGGGCACCCTGCCGTCCAACGTCGATAAAGCCGTGCCGGCAATTGGCTTTATCTCCCATGTTGATACCTCGCCGGATTTCAGTGGCAAGAACGTGAATCCGCAAATCCTCGAAAACTATCGCGGCGGCGATATCGCGCTGGGTATCGGTGATGAAGTATTGTCGCCGGTGATGTTCCCGGTGCTGCATCAATTGCTGGGCCAGACGCTGATCACCACCGATGGCAAAACGCTGCTTGGCGCAGATGATAAAGCGGGCGTGGCGGAAATCATGACCGCGATGGCGGTGCTGAAAGGTAAGAACATCCCCCATGGCGATATCCGCGTGGCGTTCACCCCCGATGAGGAAGTGGGCAAGGGCGCGAAATTCTTTGATGTTGAACAGTTTAACGCCCAGTGGGCCTATACCGTGGACGGGGGCGGCGTAGGCGAACTGGAGTTTGAGAACTTTAATGCCGCGTCGGTCACCATCAAAATTGTCGGCAACAACGTGCATCCCGGCACCGCCAAAGGCGTGATGGTCAATGCGCTGTCGCTGGCGGCGCGAATTCACGCCGAAGTGCCTGCTGACGAAAGCCCGGAAATGACCGAGGGCCAGGAAGGCTTTTACCATCTGCACAGCATGAAGGGCAGCGTGGATAAAGCGGAAATGCATTACATCATTCGCGATTTCGACCGCAGCACGTTTGAAGCGCGTAAACGCAAGATGATGGAGATCGCCAAAAAGGTCGGTAAAGGGCTGCACCCGGACTGCTATATCGAACTGGTGATTGAAGACAGCTACTACAATATGCGCGATAAAGTGGCGGAACATCCGCATATCATCGAGATTGCCCAGCAGGCAATGCAGGACTGCGATATCGAACCGCTGATGAAGCCCATTCGCGGCGGTACAGACGGCGCGCAGCTTTCGTTTAAAGGATTGCCGTGCCCGAATCTGTTTACCGGCGGGTATAACTACCACGGTAAACATGAGTTCGTGACGCTTGAAGGCATGGAGAAGGCTGTCGCGGTTATTGTGCGTATCGCTGAACTCACTGCTCAGCGTTAATCTTATTAAGGCTTTCATTATTTAATGAAAGCCTCGTTATCTCCTCTCACTTTTATATTTGATTATTCTTCTTTGTTATCCAGGCACCTCGTTTAGGGTGTGCCTTTTTGGACATTTTCATGTCGAGTCAGGCGGTTTATTATTCTTCGCACTTAAGGAGTGAACACAAACGGACGTTAACTTACTTATCACCTGACTATTTACAAAGTGAAGATCAATATGAAAAAGCTGCTTATTTCCCTTGCTGTAATCTCTGCCATTAACACCGGTGCTGCATTCGCCAGCGATGGTGTGATTAATTTTACCGGTGAAATTGTTGACACCTCTTGTCAGGTCGATACCTCATCAAAAGATATGACAGTGAATTTGGGCAAAGTAAATAAATCCTCTTTCAACCAGACCGGTGATGAAGAAAGCGCCACCAAATTTACCATTAAATTAACCGGCTGCCCGACCACCCAGACAGGCACCAATCAGGCATCCATTAAGTTTGAAGGTGAAAGTATTTCCGGCGATGATACGGTTCTGGCCCTGAATAATGCCGCAGGCGCTGCCACCGGCGTGGGTGTGGAAATTAAAGACTGGACCGATACCCCGGTTTCAATGAGAACCGCGCCGACGTCATTCCTGCCGATGGATGCATCTGGCGCTATCTCATTAAATTATACTGCTTATTATCGTGCCACTGCGGACTCTGTCACATCCGGTGCGGCAAATGCGGCAACAAGTTTTACCGTAGTCTATAACTAAAATACTGCTAATTGCAGCGCGAAGGTTAAACCGGGAAATTCCCGGTTTAACTATTGGCTTTTATCAGTCAAAGGTGCGCGAATGAACGTATTTTTATTAATGAAAGTATTGGCCGTTTTATTATTAACGGTCATGTCAAACTGTTATGCCGGTATTGTACTTGGCGGCACTCGGCTTATTTTTCATGGAGATAAAAAGGAATCATCGCTCAGTGTTAATAACCCTGATAATGTCCCGTATTTAATTCAGTCATGGATTGAATCTGAAAGCGGTGGCTCTGCCAAAAACGCGTTTTTGGTCACGCCGCCACTTTTCCGGCTGGACGGCGGCCAGAAAAATCTCCTTCGCATTGAGAATATTTCGCCGCAGTCTCAGGATAAAGAAACGCTGTTTTGGCTAAATGTTAAGGCTATCCCCTCAACGACGAAGCAGCAAAATGCGCTAAAGATAGCCATCAAAAACCGCATAAAAATGATTTATCGGCCCGCAGGGTTAACGTCCCAGAGCCCGGAGGAGCAGGCGGAAAAATTACGCTGGCAACGCAGCGGGGGAAAGCTCACGGTCAATAATCCCACGCCGTTTTATATGAATTTTATGTATGTCCGCCTCAACGGGCAGCCGGTACAGACGGCGACCTACGTGGCACCGAACTCAACCGCCAGCTTTACGCTCCCCGCGAAGGCCAGCGGCAACCAAATGAGTTGGGCATTAATTACCGATTACGGCGCCAGCGGTAAAGAGCACCGAACTTCGTTCTGATTGTTTTGTTTCCATAACAATACACGGAGGCTGGGATGCTGAATCTGCCATACCTGAGGGGCAAGCGCTGGTTTTATGTGGCGGGATTTTTCTGCCTGGCCAGTGGGCTACTTCATGCTGAAGAATACTTCGATCCCGATCTTGTCGAGGTGGCCGCGCCTGAACAAACCGTCAGCGATCTATCCAACTTCAATGCCGGGTCGCAAGCACCCGGTGTTTACCACGTCGCTCTCTACGTCAATGACGAGATGCGCGAGTCCCGTGATGTCACTTTTCGTACCGATAAAAAATCAGGGGACAAAGTGGGTTTAGAGCCTTGCCTGAGCCGGGCAGAGCTGGACAGCTACGGCATCGACGTCGCCAGATTTTCCGATCTCAAAGACGATGCCGAGGGCTGCGCCGATCTGCGGGTCATTCCTGAAGCGCAGGCGCGGTTCGCCTTTAACGACCAGCGGTTGACGCTCAGCGTGCCCCAGCAGGCGCTTAGCGAACGGGCGCGGGGATACATCCCCCCTGAGCGCTGGGATGAAGGCATCAATACCCTGATGCTTAATTACAATTATTCCGGCGTGAATTACCTCTCGGCGAATGACAGCGTGGGGAGCCGCAGTGACTATGTGAACCTGCGGCCTGGCGCAAACGTCGGGCCATGGCGGGTGCGTAACTACACCACCTGGTATCGCGACGGCAAAGGCCAGGACACCTGGAATAGCGTTTATACCTATGTCCAGCGCGCCATTGTTCCCCTCAAAAGCGTCTTGCTGGCGGGGGATGGCGTCGCTCCCTCGGATGTATTCGATAGCATCCCGTTTCGTGGCATGCAGTTAACCTCTGATGAAGATATGTATCCAGAAAGCGTGCGCGGCTATGCGCCAATGGTGCGCGGTATCGCCCGTACCAACGCTGACGTAGTGATCAGGCAAAACAGCTATGTGATTTACCGAACCTCCGTGGCACCCGGTGCGTTTGAAATCACCGATCTTTATCCAACCGGCAGCAGCGGCGATCTGAATGTCACCGTCCAGGAAAGCGACGGCAGCGAACAAAATTTTACCGTGCCGTTTGCCTCTTTGCCGGTATTGCAGCGCGAAGGGCGCGCGAAATATAACCTGGCTGGCGGTCAATACCGCACCTATGACAGCGCGGTGGAGAACCGGCAGTTTTATCAGGCAACGTTGATTTACGGTTTACCCTGGCAATTAACGCTGTATGGCGGGGGAGAGTACGCGCCTTCTCGCTATCGCGCGGGCGCGCTGGGGCTGGGCGTTAACTTTGGCGCAATGGGGGCTTTATCAGGCGACATCACTGCGGCGCAAGCCACGGTGAAAACGGTCGATGAAAAGAGCGGCAAGGCCGCGCGGCTGCGTTACAACAAATCGGTTACCGCAACTAACACTACCCTTGCGCTGGCGGCGTATCGCTATCTGGATGATAGCTATTACACCTTGCAGGAAACGCTGGATTCCTGGACCGGGGACGAAGATGTTGATTTACCCGAACGGCGTAAAAATCGTTTTGAAACCACCCTGAGCCAGGGATTATGGGAAAACGCCGGAGCATTGACGCTCAGCTTCGTCACGGAAGATTACTGGGACAGCAGCCAAAAATCGCGCTCGCTCTCCGTGAGCTACAACAATAACTGGCGCGGCATCAATTACGGCCTGAGCTACAGCGATAACCAAAATACTTCTTCGTCGACGCAATCAACGGGAACGGCCACACAACGGCGCGACCGGCTGCTGTTTTTTAATCTCAGTATTCCTCTCGACCGCTGGCTTAAAAACACCTGGACAAGCTACAGCGGCAGTTTCTCCAATAATAGCGGTACCACCCACAGCGTCGGGCTCAACGGCTCGCTGCTCAAAGACAACAATTTCAACTGGAGCGTTCAGGAATCCCGTAACAGCGATGAAGATGCGTTAAGCGGCAGCCTGAGCACCAGCTACAAAGGGACTTACGGGGAAGTTACCGCCGGATACGGGCATGACAGCGATCAGAAACGGCTTAACTACGGCTTAAAGGGCGCGATTGTCGGGCACCGGGATGGCGTCACGCTTTCTCAGGCGTTGGGTGAAACGGCGGTACTGGTGAAAGCGCCGGGTGCCAGCGGCGTCAGTATTCAAAATCAGCCGCGCATCACCACGGATTATCGCGGTTACACCCTGGTGCCTTACGTCACGCCCTATCGCGAAAACACCATCACGCTGGATAACACGACTTTTGGCAACGATGTCGATGTCGATCTGGCTGCGCGAACCGTGGTGCCGACGCGCGGCGCGATCGCCCGCGCGTCTTTTAATACCAGTATCGGTCAGCGGGCATTAATTACCTTGCTGTTGCCCGATGGCAAACCTGTCCCCTTTGGCTCCAGCGTTGCGCAACCCGATCAACCGGACGCCAGCGCCGGCATTGTTGGCGAAGACGGCGAGGTGTACCTACGTGGTTTACCTGCTTCAGGGCAATTGCTGGCTAGCTGGGGCAGCGGCGAAGCGGATTCCTGCGTTGCCGATTTTACACTGAGCCAATCCAGGGCGAAGACGGGTCTGATAATGATGACAGCAGCGTGCCGACCGGCAACAGCGCACGCCGCAGGGGGGAATGATGAAAACCAGTAAATCTGGCGAGCTAAGCCTGGGGCTCCTGCTGTTATGGCTGTTCTCACCTTCGCTTAGCGCCGCGTATTTCAATAGCGCGACCACACTTAACGCCGATTATCGATTAAGCAGTTTTACTATTCCCGCCACGGCAGGCGCGACGACCGAATGGGCAGATAGCGGAGTGATGCCTTATAACGTGGTATCAGATGGCGTGGAGGGCAGCTATGTAAGCCTGTCTATGGGGGGGTATGTGTTAGGTGATGGCGTAACCTGGATAACCACCAATAATGGGATCGGCGTGCAATTTAAACTGACGGATGTGAATGGCTGCCTGCCTGAATTACTGACGCCACCCTATAAATACGTGATACCAGCCACCACCTCCTGCCTTTCCAGTTCGCTGCGCCTAAGTTATCGGCTGGTGCGGTTAGCGGATTTTGTTCCGGCAGGGGAAATCATGATGCCCAATGTCCAGGTGCTGTTTGATAATCACCCTGACTCACCCGTCGCGAATTTTGCTCCGATGTATTACAGCGGATTAACCGATCAACCGATCGTTACGCCCTGCGATATCGACGTGCCGTCAGTGGTGCGTTTAGACGATCTCCCGAGCGCAAATTTGCAAAGTGGCACCATGAATATAAAGCCCGTGCCCTTAACCTTTACCAACTGCCCTGGAGCCATCAGTAATATTCGCTATCAATTTACCAGCGCTTATGGGCCCCACGATACGGTTTACGGCACGATAAATACTCGCCCCGGCTCGGCGGCGGGTATTTATTTCCAACTGCTGCGTTCTGCCAGCGAACCCTATCAGGTGTCAACTTTTTACGATCTGGAGGGATACAACGGCAGCGGTAATTACACGGTTCCTTTTAACGTTGCCTATTATGCGGATCTCCCCTCACAAGTGACGCTGGGCGATGTGGAAGGACAGGTCACCCTGGTGGTTAATTATCAATAAGTCCCTTTGGGGAACACGTATGAAAAGTTCTGTTTTGATAAAACTGATATTAGTGGCGTCCTTAACTGCCCACCCTGCCGCGGCTGAAAAAACGGATTTCAAAATTATCCGGCTTCAGGGGCGGGTGGTCGCATCGCCCTGCGTGGTGGAGCAGCAAAGTATTAATGTTAATCTCGGCGACAATATAAAAATGAGCGATCTGGCTACTGCCGGCTCTTTTACGTCCTGGGTCGCCTTTTCTATACGAATCTATAACTGCCCTCAGCAAACGTCGCTGTCGACCATTACCTTCAACGGCACGGCAGATTATTCAAACCCGGACTTTCGTTACCAGAATAGCGGAACCGCCACCGGGGTCGCGGTTGAGTTATTGGCAGAAGATGGGACGCCGCTCGGTAATGGTAAGTCGTTAACCAGCGCCATTACCAATCAGGAATATACCTGGAACCTGCGCACGCGTGCATGGACCGAGTCCGGCAGCGTCCGACCGGGAACCGTTTCCGCCGTAATAAGCGCCACGCTGACATACCAGTAGCGATAAGAGAGCACAGCTATGTATCAATTTATCCGCGCTTTTTTGTTTCTGTTCGGATTTGCTTTGCCGGTGAGCGCCGCAGACGTGACTATCAATATCGCCGGAAATATCGTCAATACGCCCTGTACGGTAGCGGGCGGCGCGACGACCAATGTCGATTTGGGTCGCTACGAAGAGGTGATTTCACAAAGCGATGATTACGCTTATCCGGTAAAATATTTTACGCTCGACCTCATCAATTGCCCGATAGCCTGGGATACCGTGAAGCTGCAACTGGAAGGCGACTGGGACGCGGTCAATGCGGTTTTAAAAAATAGCGGCACGGCGCAAAATGTGGGAATTAAAATTTCAATCCTTAATAGCGATAGCGCGTGGATTTCTGCCGGTGACTGCATCACCAATGATAATTGCCTGTGGCCCATCAATAAAGAAACCGGGGAGGTTCATATCCAGTTTTCAGCGCAGCCTTATAATTTCGATGGTGGTATTACTGCGGGTTCGGTCTCCGGACAGTTGGCTTTTACCATCACCTATCAATAACTAATATTTTTCCGGGAGTTTTTTAGCATTAATTAAAATGCCGCGTTGCGTATCGATATAATCTCCCTCTTTCAAATCCCGGAGGATACGCATGACGTTGCTGCGCGACAGTTTAGTCTGCTTGATGATATAGCTGGCAAGCGGTAACTGCTTGCGGACATTTTCCGGTAACTGCATAAGTTCTAAAATAATATTGCGAATGATGGTGTAGGAATCATGCCCGGTCAATCGGTTATCCCGGGAGATGATATTGGAAAACTGGTAGGAAATAATTTGCATCAAAGATAGCCACATTTGATGCTGATTGACCAGTTCAAACGCCAACGGAATCGGAATACAGCCAAAATGGCTTTCGACGTCGGCGCGATAAGAGTAATGATGAAGCGGATGAAAATGGTTAACAATGCCAAAAATGGATTTCTGCGTCGTGTGTGCGAGATACAAATTATCTTCATCGCGAATGAGCGAAATACGCCCCTCACGGAATAAAAATATAAAGCCGATCATCTCCTGATAGGTAATGAGTTGGCCTTTTTCAAGGGTAAATAAATTGGCGCAAGGCTCAAAAATGGTAAACAGCGATTCGACGGCCGCATCGGGGCGAGCATTCGCAGCAGATTCTGACGCAATAAATGAAGGATCGTTCATCGTGTTGCCCTGGACGGCATAACCATGAAAGAAGTGTAGTCGAAGCGGTAAAAAGCACCCGTTGAGCCAGGCTCTGCGCCAGCTTGCGCAGAGCCTCTGGTGACTTAGTCTGAAAAGTACCAGTAGCCGCTGTTGACCAGCGCAGCCAGCATCGCCAGGAATGACGGGTCTTCCAGGGCATCGCCCAGTTTATCGGCATTCACCACAATGTTATTTGCCAGCGCATTTAACGCCGGGCGGTGAGGGCTGTTGATCTTCTCACCGTTAACAAACACCTCTTCGCCGATGCGCAGTACGCGTAGCCCGCCGAGGCGCACCAGCGAATCACCTTGTTTGAGCGCGTCATACACTTCGTCCGGCTGGTACGGCGGTTCTGCCGGGGCCACATCCAGCTCATGGCGCGACTGGGTGATGAACTCGCCAAACCACTGGTTAAAATGTTCCGGCTGGTTAATCAGATCCAGCATCATACCGCGCAGCTTATCCAGCTCCTGCGGCTGGATATCCGCCGGATACTGGCGCGTAGGCACATCCGGGTCGATATAGCGCTGGCTACCGAGTTCGCGTTGCAGCACATAATCGGCGAAACCGCTGATCAGCTCGCGGCCACTTGGGGCGCGGAACCCCACCGAATAGTTCATCGAGTTTTCCAGCGAATAGCCTTCATGCGGGAATCCCGGCGGGATATACAGAATGTCGCCCGGTTCCAGTTCTTCATCGATGATCGCCTCGAACGGATCGACCTGTAGCAAATCTGGGTGCGGACAGTGCTGTTTCAGCGGCGTTTTCTCGCCCACGCGCCAGCGGCGACGGCCCACGCCCTGAATAATAAACACATCATACTGGTCGAGATGCGGGCCAACGCCGCCGCCCGGTACTGAGAAGGAGATCATTAAATCGTCGGTGCGCCAGTCGGGCAGGGCGCGGAACGGGCGCATCAGCGCCGCGGTGGGTTCATGCCAGTGATTGACGGCCTGCACCAGCAGCGACCAGTTGCTTTCGCCCAGGTGATCGTAGCTTTCAAAAGGACCGTGGCTGACCTGCCATTTCCCGTCAAGATGGCTGACCAGCCGGCTATCCACTTCGTTTTCCATGGCCAGACCCGCCAGTTCGTCCGGGGAGAGGGGGTCGATAAAGTTTTTAAAGCCGCGTTTCAGCACCACCGGGCGCTTTTGCCAGTGGTGCTGAATGAAATCGGGCCAGTTTAAATCAAGTTGATAGTCCATATTGTTTTCCGTCGGCATTGAACCTTAGCGGATTATAACGGACGGCATCACCTCTGCATGGCCTTTATGACGTTTTTTGCGAGTTACTGCCGCTCTCCGCGCTGTTTATGTCCTGACGGGCAAAAATCACCTCCATGCGCGCGCCGCCGAGTAGGCTTTCGCCGGGTATAATCTGGCCGCCGTACTGCTCAACGATCTCTCGCGCCACCGATAAGCCCACGCCCTGGCCAGGCCGTAATGTATCCACACGCTGCCCGCGATCGAATATCAGCGAGCGCTTGCTGAGCGGGATGCCGGGACCGTCGTCATCCACATACAGATGCAGCGTGTCATCGGTTTGCCGGGTGGTGACTTCGACAAATTCCAGGCAGTATTTGCAGGCGTTATCCAACACGTTGCCCATTACTTCCATAAAGTCATTCTGCTCGCCCATAAACATGGTTTCGGGGGAGATATCCAGCGTGATGGTCACGCCTTTACGCTGATACACTTTATTCAACGCCGAGGTGAGATTATCCAGCAGCGGGGCCACGGAGTGCAGCTCGCGGCTCATCAGCACGTTGCCGCCGCGCATGCTGGCACGGTGCAGGTAATAGCCGATCTGCTGGGAAATCCGGCTAATCTGCTCAAGCATCACCGGCTCCGCCTGGCTAACGGTCAGTTTGTCGGTACGCAAAGACCGCAAAGTGCTTTGCAGCACCGCCAGCGGCGTTTTCAGGCTATGGGTAAGATCGGTAAGCGTGGTGCGGTATTTGTCATAGCGCTCACGCTCGCTGGTCAGCAGGCGGTTGAGGTTGGTCACCAGGCTGGTCAGTTCGCGGGTAGTTGCCGGGTTGAGATGCTCGCGGTGATGCTCTTCCAGCTCGCGCACCTCGCGGGCCAGCGACTGGATGGGTCGCAGGCTCCACCACGCCGCCAGCCACAGCAGCGGGATCACCAGCAGCAGGTTGGCGATCAGTACATAGATAAACCAGCTCCACACCATATACGAACGCTTGAGTTCGATGGGAATGGTGTCGACCACCACGATGGTCAGCGCGGGCATCAGTTCGGTGGCAGGATACTGGTTCACCGCCACTGAGTGGGTCATTTCATAATTAGTATCGTCGTCACGAAAATCGCGCAGCTGTTTCTGGAGGGTTGTATTGGTGCCCAGCAGTGCGCTACTGGCAGAAAAATCGGTTTCCAGTTCGTGAAAGCCGTTCGCGGTGAGCCATTCCGGTTGGATAGCCTTCACTAACAGCGGTACATCGCGCTGCGCCCAAAGCAGATGGCCGCGTTCGTCATAAATCATGGCCATCGTTGGGCTTTGCAGACTGAGGTTTTCCGGGATCTCAACGTTAATCTTGCCATTTTCCCACTTCGCCAGGGTGTAGAACAGATTGCTTTCACCACGCAGCAGCCGAAAGGTGGTTTTATCAAAGCTGACGCTGTAGCCCACCAGCGCCACCATGCCATAGGCCAACGACAGTACCAGCACCACGGCGGCAGTCGCCAACAGGAAGCGTACCCGTAGCGACAGCGGGAAAACGTGCCTCAGCAATTTATTCATGGACGCAGGTCGAAGCGGTAACCCTGGCCGCGCACGGTGGTGATCACATCCACCGGATGCTCGGCGAGGATTTTCTTACGCAGGCGGCCCATCAGCACATCAATAGTGTGGCTCTCGCGCAGCTCCGCGTCGGGATAAAGTTGCAGCATCAACGAGTCCTTGCTCACCACTTTACCGTTATTGCGGATCAGGGTTTCCATAATGGTGTATTCAAAGGCCGTAAGTTTCACCGGCGCGTCATTGATAGAAAATTCCCGACGCGACAGGTCAAGCTGGAACGGCGGCATGGAGATCACCTGCGAGGCCAGACCGCTGTTGCGTCGTAACAGCACCTGTATGCGCGCCACCACCTCTTCGATATGAAAAGGCTTGGTCACGTAATCGTCCGCACCCGCGCCCAGCACTTCCACTTTATCCTGCCAGCCTTCACGCGCCGTCAGCACCAGCACCGGGATGGTGACGTCATGCCCGCGCCAGCGGCGGATCATCGACAGCCCGTCCTCATCCGGCAGGCCGAGATCGACAATAGCGATATCCGGCATGTGTTCATTAAGGAAATAATCGGCTTCTTTCGCGTCTTCTGCGGCATCCACCTGATGCCCCAGTTCCGATAGCTGCACCTTAAGATGGTGACGCAGCAGGGCATTATCCTCGACAACCAGTACGCGCATGTTCAATCCTCATCAGGAAACTGTTTCATAGTGTAACGCTAATTATCGGTAGCGGGTGTTAAACCAGGTTTAAACACCCTGATTGCTAACGATTAATTGAACGAGCCATGCGGCTGTAGGTATGGCGAACGCCGCGAATGGCGACGCTATAGGTAAAAATATTCTCCGGCAGCGCCAGTCCGGCATAGCCGGTATCGCCAATATGATGAATATCGGCACCAGCCATCTTACTCATTAGCGCCATTTGACGAATAGTTTCACGGTCGGCCCCTTCCTGGGACGTACCGATGGCGGTCATCGCCAGCGCGCCGCGCTGGTGGGTAAAGTCAATCAGCGCGGCGACGCGCTCCACGGTCATGCCCGGAATGGTGCCTGGCGCGGGGACCAGCACCACGTCAGCGCCGTTATCGACAAACAGCGCAATATCCTGCTCGGTCAGCAGGGCGCTGCCGCTTTCCCGCACAATGCCCGCGCCGTGCATTTTACCGGTGATCAGCACCAGCTTATCGCCGATCGCCTGGCGAATGAGATTGAGCGATTCGGCAATCGCCTGATTGCTGACGCCGTTATTGGGGTTACCGGTCAGTACCACAATCCGTGCGCCCATTTCATACAGCTTGCGGGCGTTATCGGCAGTCGCCGCGCGGCCCGGCGTCATCTGCCAGAATTCATCATGCTGACTGGCATGGGCGGGATCGACCGCCTCCAGGTTTACGCCGATCACCCGCCCGGTTAAGCGCTGTAGCTCGCGCAATGTTTCCTGCGGTTCAATGCCGGCTGGCAGGCCGTTAATCACCGGCGCGCTGACATCAAACAGATTGAGCAGCAAAATATCCGCCCCCTGGCTGGCGGCGAGTTCGGCATTGGTGATGTTGTTTAACAGTGGGGGGATCGCGCCGATACATTCGCTGACCAGGATACGGCCTTCACTGGCGCGGATGGCGTAAATAAGATCGTCTTTTTCAATGTTCACCAGTTCCGAGGCGCTGCAATCAAGATAACGTTTCATCATTTTCTCCTGTGGTTTTATGTACGCTAACCCAGGTACGAATGGCAGGCAAAAAAAACGCCGCCCGAAGGCGTAATGCTTGTCAGTTAAGCTTTGAAGGTGGCCGCAGCGCGTAGCGCTGTGG
>NZ_DAMBQK010000026.1:0-65752 GCF_032062175.1 Atlantibacter sp. | reverse complement strand
CCACAGCGCTACGCGCTGCGGCCACCTTCAAAGCTTAACTGACAAGCATTACGCCAGAAGCGAGGTTTTTTGGGGCGGTTTTGCGGATGGTCGCCGCAAAAGCACACTGTGTTACGTCAACTTAATAACTATACGACCAATTGACCGCTATCGCAAATATTGCGGCGGTTTCAGGCAGGTTAACTATAGATCCCAGCGGGTAAGTCGTCCAGAAAATACTGTTCATTTATACAGTATTTATCTATAATGAAGTTGCTGTTCACTGTGTGCGATACGGGGCCGTGATATGCGGCGCAAAGCAAGTCCTGGCTGAAACGGGTGGTGCCGTCAGTGCCTTAACCCCGTGAGAGCACACTGTGTTACGCCAACAAAGCTGCTGGCAACAGGCAACGGAGAGGTACGTCAGCGGCGTGCTCCTTGACCAGAGGAGACGCGTATGAGCGGAATGGATTGGGTTATCCTTGTCCTCAAACTCATTGTTGCATTGCTGCAACTGCTTGATGCAGTCCTGAAATACCTGCGGTAATTCAGGGTCAAGCCGCACCAAAGGAGGGCGGGCAACCGCCCTCCTTTAACACTGGCTTTTTTCAGGTTTCGCTGACGTGCTAAGGTAGCCTCTTTCCCCAAAGGAAACGGTCAGTGAGCAAGTCGGTGCGTTTTATTGTGGTGCGCCACGGTGAATCCGAGTGGAATCAGCAGGGTATTTTGCAGGGGCAGCTTGAGAGCCCCACCAGCGCACGAGGGCTTCGGCAAATCGATGCGCTGCTTGGGGCGCTGGCAGGTTACACCTTTCGCGCCGTAATAAGCTCCCCGTCGCAGCGTGCGCTCACCACCGCACAGGCTATTGCCCAGACGCATTCTGCCACACTCTATCTCGACCCTCGTCTGCATGAACAGCACCTCGGCGATTTCCAGTCGCTCACTACCGCTCAGATCCTGGAACGCGATCCCGCCATTGGCGACGCGCTGTTTTCGGGGGATGTCGCGGTCGTTCCACCCGGCGGCGAAAGCGTGCTGGAAACGGCGAACCGGCTGCATCAGGCACTGCTTGAATGGGATGCTGAGGGTGATACCTGCGTTATCACGCACGGCAATACGCTGGCGGGTTTGCTGTGGCTTTTAGATGGCGCTGATTTCCGCGAGCCCTTTACCCGTTATAGCCCATACAATTGCAGCTTTTCGACGCTGGTTCGCCAGGGCCAAACCCTGGAGATCGAAAACTGGGGTCTGGCAACCCATCTGTTGAACGGCAATCTGCTGTAATCTGGCGCTTTCTGGCAATATTTGTTGCCGAAAGGCGTTTACAACCCACCATCCCCAGTCGCCCGCGATGATCTGGCGATATCTGCCTATTGTGGTAGATTCCTCTCGCTTTTAAGCGCTATCCAGAAAAACATTCCACCGAAAAATAAGAAATCGTATTCATCGCTATGAAAAAGCTGACGAACTCTCATCTGCTGTTAATGCTGATTATGCTTATCGCCGTCGGACAAATGGCGCAAACCATTTATATCCCGGCGATTGCTGATATGGCACGCGATTTACAGGTGCGCGAAGGCGCAGTGCAAAGCGTCATGGCCGCCTATTTACTGACTTACGGCGTCTCACAACTGATTTATGGCCCGGTCTCGGACCGCGTAGGCCGCCGCCCCGTCATCCTGGTCGGTATGACTATTTTTATGCTGGCGACGCTCATTGCGCTGCGCACCACCAGTTTGCCGGTGCTGATCGCCGCCAGCGCGTTACAGGGAATGGGAACGGGCGTAGCGGGCGTGATGGCTCGCACCATGCCGCGCGATCTGTTTGAAGGCTCTGCGCTGCGCCACGCCAATAGTCTATTAAACATGGGCATTTTAGTCAGCCCACTGCTTGCGCCGCTGATTGGCGGCGTGCTGGATACGGTGTGGGGCTGGCGCGCGTGCTTCGCATTTTTACTGGCGCTGTGCGTAATGGTAACGTTCAGCATGGCGCGCTGGATGCCGGAAACCCGTCCGACGCAGGCTCCACGCACCCGTCTTATCGCCAGCTATAAAACCCTGTTCGGCAACGCCGCGTTTAACTGCTTTTTGCTGATGCTGATTGGCGGGCTGGCCGGTATCGCGGTGTTTGAAGCCTGCGCTGGGGTACTGATGGGCGCGGTACTGGGCCTGAACAGCATGCTGGTCAGCGTACTGTTTATTCTACCGATCCCGGCGGCGTTTTTCGGCGCGTGGTACGCGGGCCGTCAGAATAAGCGCTTTTCTTCGCTGATGTGGCAATCGGTGATGAGTTGCCTGCTGGCCGGGGTGCTGATGTGGATCCCCGGCTGGTTCGGCATCATGAATATCTGGACGCTACTGCTGCCCGCCACGCTGTTTTTCTTCGGCGCGGGTATGCTGTTCCCCCTCGCCACCACCGGCGCGATGGAGCCGTTTCCGTTTCTGGCGGGCACGGCAGGCGCGCTGGTCGGCGGCCTGCAAAACGTCGGTTCCGGGCTGCTGGCCTGGTTCTCCGCGCTGCTGCCGCAAACCGGGCAAGCCAGCCTGGGCATGTTAATGACGGCGATGGGCGCGGTGATTTTGCTGTGCTGGCTGCCGCTGGCCCATCGCGAACAGCAGCAAAGCCATCTGGTTTAACGCAACAGCGTCAGGATGTTATGCAGGTGGGATACACAAAACAGCAGCGCCAGCATCACCACCGCCAGGGCGATTAATAATTTGCCGCGCAGCGATCGGCGGTCTGAAAAATCGCAGCGCGCAATATCCATCAGGTTGCGTTTATGGACAAACACATAAATCAGCACGCTGACCAGCGCCAGTATTACCAGCGACAGCCAGAACAGCGCCCCCGCCTGATACCAACTGTGGCGCAGCGCTAAGGCCAGCAGCGCGCCATAGCCCAGCAACGTGCGCAGCCAGGCCAGCGAAGTGCGTTCGGGTTGTAAACCCGGATCGCGCTGCGGGTCAGCCACCGAGTATCACCATCGCAATCACCACCGCTGCAATCAGTATCATGCCGATGCTGAGAGTTTTCAGGCTGCGGGTATAAACAAAATCCTGCTTCAGGCGCATCGCTTTTTCATTATTCAGCCAGCGCAAATAGCCATACAGCGCAATGCCGCCGGAAAAAACACACAGCAGCAGCGACATGATTTCCCGCACCAGCGGGGTGGCGAGTTCCGGGGCAAGCTGATCGAGCCCTACCCCTGCCGCCAGGAAACCCAGCGCGGTGCGTATCCAGGCTAAAAACGTGCGCTCATTGGCGAGTGAGAAACGGTAGTCCGGCGCTTCCCCGATCTCCGAAATTTTCATGTTTATTCCTTATGCCCGGCATGACGGAGCCGGAAATCTTTTATAGCCTGGCATTATTTTATCGATAAAAAAACCGGCGCTGTTAACGCCGGTTTTTGAGGGGGAAAGACGCAATGTTATCCCATTCCCCAGAACAGCACCGCCAGCAGTTGCGGCGTGATGATGCGTAAAAACATCACCAGCGGATAAACCGTGGCATAAGAAAGCGCCGCTGCGCCGCTGGTCGCGTGAAGGTTGTTCGCGAACGCCAGCGCGGGCGGATCGGTCATTGAGCCTGCCAGCATCCCGCACAGAGTCAGGTAGTTCATGCGGGCGAAAATTCGCGCCAGTAAACCGACGGTAAGCAGCGGCACGGCGGTGATAATCGCGCCATAGGCAATCCAGCTAACCCCGCTACCGGCCAGCAGTGTATCAATAAAATCGCCACCGGACTTCAGCCCTACCACCGACAGAAACAGCACAATCCCCAGTTCGCGCAGGGCGAGGTTAGCGCTGGGCGGCATAAACCAGTACAGCTTGCCGATGGTGCCGATACGCCCCAGGATCAGCGCCATAATCAACGGCCCGCCCGCCAGGCCCAGCCGTAGCGCCGCCGGGAAACCAGGGATAAACAACGGAATGGATCCTAATAACACCCCCAGCCCAATGCCGATAAACACCGGCAACATTTGCACCTGCTGCAATTTTTGCTGGGCGTTACCGACTTCCGCCGCGACCGCGTCGATAGACGCCGGTCGCCCGACCAGGTTCAAAATATCGCCAAATTGCAGGCTGGCGTTGCTGCTCGCCACCAGTTCGACCCCGGCGCGGTTAAGCCGCGAGATCACTACGTCATAGCGCTGTTTAAAGTGCAGATCGCGGATTTTCTTGCCGAACACTTTTTCGTTGGTTACCACCACGCGCTCAACGCGCAGTTCGGTGCCGTGAGTCGACAGTGAGGTATCCACTTCTTTGCCAATCACCAGTTGGGCGTTGTGCAAATCGTTTTCGCGCCCCACCAGGTGCAGCAAATCGCCCATCTGAACCACGGTAGTCGGCGATGGCACCATCAGCACATCTTCACGTTTTAACCGCGAGCAGATAATGGTGTCGCTATTGAGGATCGGGACATCCTGAATCGCCAGCATATTGAGGTTGGGGTTTTCGACGCGAATATTAATGGTGTGCAGTTGGGCGTGACTAAAGCCATTGCTGGCGTCGTGCTGAGCGGCTTCGCTATCGACATTAATGCGAAAAACCATGCGGATCAGCCACATGGTCATCAGGATGCCGCAAATACCGAACGGATAAGCCATAGCGTAGCTCATCCCCATCTGATCGACGATGGCGGTGGGTGTGCCCAAATCGGTGAGGATCTGCTGCCCTGCGCCCAGCGCGGGGGTGTTAGTCACGGCGCCGGAGAAAATACCCAATACCACCGGTAATGGAATATCGAAAAGCTTGTGCAGAATAGCGGTGACCACGCCGCCAAGCACCACGATCAGAATAGCGAACAGATTAAGCCGCAGCCCGGAAACGCGCAGCGAGGAGAAAAAGCCCGGCCCGACCTGGATGCCTATCGTATACACGAACAGGATCAGCCCGAACTCCTGGATGAAATGCAGCATATGCCCGTTAAGGCCAATCCCGGCCTGCTCGACAAAATGACCGACGATGATACCGCCAAACAGCACGCCGCCGATGCCAAGCCCGACCCCGCGAATTTTGACATTGCCGATCCATAACCCCACCACTGCTACCAGTGCCAGGATAGAGACGGTTAACGCTATCTCACTCATACCGGTTCCCTGTGTAACACACCCTTGTTATTGGGGATTCTGGCAGAGCTATAGCGGAATGAATGGGGGTTAGCGCACAATTTACGGGGGGATGTAATACGATCGGGGTAGTTCGGAGAGACGCGCTCCCGAAGTAAGGAGCGCGTGGTACGTTTTAGCTATTCAGCGCGGGGCGTTCGCTGATGGCGATACGCTGCGGCGCGATGGCTTCCGGGATATGGCGCACCAGGTCGATATGCAGCAGACCGTTGTAGAAGGTGGCACCGGAAACGTCCATATGCTCGGCCAGGGTGAAACTCAGGTTAAACGGTTGAGTCACTAATCCCTGATGCAACCACTTCGGCTCCTGCTCCGGTTTCTCCGGCGTGCCTTTCACGGTCAGGCGTGTGCCTTCCAGTTGGATATCTAAATCCTGCTGGCGGAACCCGGCCACCGCCAGGGTAATGCGGTAGTGGTTGTCATCGCTTTTTTCGATGTTATACGGGGGAAACGTCTGTGTTTCCGCGGTGCTTTGCAGTGCATTAGCCAGTTTGTCGAAACCAATCCACTGGCGCAGAAGCGGGGATAAATCGTAGTTACGCATGGTTGTTCTCCTTCAAAGAAGCGAGTGAATACCTGCAAGCTCAGGCTCGCAGTGTGCTCCCAATCGGCAAGCACGGGGATTAAGGCCGCGCGACGCGGCCCAGGGAATTAGTTGATTTCGATACGGCGCGGTTTATTCGCTTCAGGAATAACGCGTTCTAAATCGATATACAGCAGGCCGTTGACCAGGTTCGCGCCGCGAACGTGGATGTTTTCAGCCAGCTGGAATTTGCGCTCGAAGTTGCGCTCGGCGATACCCTGATACAAATAGGTACGCTCTTTCTGTTCGGCTGCGTGCGCGCCTTTCACCACCAGCATGTTGTCCTGGGCGGTGATGTCCAGTTCGCTTTCGGCGAAACCGGCGACAGCAATCGCAATGCGGTAATGGTTTTCGTCAACCAGCTCTACGTTATACGGAGGGTAGCCGCCGTTGCTTTGGCTCTGGTTGTTTTCCAGCAGGTTGAACAGGCGGTCAAAACCAATCGCGGAACGGTAAAGCGGGGAGAGATCGAAATTACGCATAAAAATAAGCTCCTGAAATCAGCGAGAAATTGTCTGCCTTCCCGTCGGGACAGGCGGTAAGTCAAAACGTCCTGTCGGCACGTCTTCGATGACTGTATCTGTAAAATGGTGGTGCTTGTCGCCATTTCAAGAGTAAAAGCAGATGATTTTTTGTTGGTTTACGTTTCTTTGCGTAGACTGGTTTAAGCGAAGGGGATAAAAAGGCAAAGCCACCCTAACAAATTGTCACGGCAGTGAATTTTTGAGGAAGCGAAGCCTCATTCCTTAATCGACGCGTTGCCACAACATAAAGTAAAAATGACAATGAAAATATGTATACGGATTTTGATGATCGGCTGCGTGCTTATACTACTGAGCGGCTGCTCCAGCGTAATGACCCACACCGGCGGCGGCGAGAAAGGTGTCTATCCGGGAACGCGCACCAGCGCCGAGCACCTGGGTGATGACAATATCAGTTGGGGATTTAAACCGCTGATCGCCCTGGACCTGCCTTTAACCGTGGTGATGGACACAGTGTTATTGCCCTGGGATATCTTCCGTACCGACAAATCGGTGAAGTCGCGGGTTGAGGAGAGCGAGCAGAAGAATCACGCCGTTAACAGCGTGATCCCTCCGGCAAACTATCAGTGACCGGTTTTCACCATCCAGAGCTGCTGATAACCGTCTTTGTGCGCCATCCAGGCGACATTTTTCCCGTCCGGTGAAAAGACCACGGCGTCGCCAGAAGGCGAATGCTGCTGGGTGAGCGGCGTAATCGCGCCGGTCTTAGCGTGGCACAGCACCACGCTACCCTGCTGAATAAACCCGATCCATTCACCGCCCGGGTGCCAGTTAAACGCCGATTCCACACCCGCCTCGCCAGTGGTGAGCTGCTGCGGTTCACCGCCGTTTGGCGAGATCAGCCACAGTTGCGCCACACCCTGCTCATCCCGCATTAAAAAGGCGATGGCATCGCCCTGCGGATTGCTGCGCACCCAGTGGCGTGGGCTGGTCGCCAGGCCTGGCCAGGCGCGCGAGTGCGTAAAGGTTAATCGCCGCTGGATCACGCCCGCTGGCGGCGCGGGCAACGTGGTGCCGGTGCCTTCGAGCGGCGCATTGCCTGCCTGTTTCCAGCCGGCTTCGTGCTCCGGCAAATCAACGATAAACAGCTCGGGGACTTTCTCACCCGTCACGCTGCGCGTATCGCCAATAAACGCCAGCGCCCGGCGCTGCGTACTGCCATCTGGCTTGCGATACCCGCGCTCGCCAATCCAGCCCTCTTCATAGGCGCGATTGATCTCATCGCTGCCTGGAACCGGCTCTGGCGCGGTACGGCTGACCAGCGCGCACCAGTATTGCCCGGCATACTCGCGTAGATGAACGCAGGGCGGCGTCACCGGGCCGAAAGGCAGCGCCACGCCGACGTTACGTAAATCGAGTGTCGGGTCATACTCACGCAGTACGTGATCGTTATAGGTAAAACTTACCCATTCACCGTCCGGGCTGAATACGTGGACGTGGCTGCCGCCGCGCAGCGCGCCGGGGGTAAACGGCGGGGTAATATCCATAGCATCCAGGTTCTGCGCGATGCCGTTTTCCAGCACCACGCCGCGACGATGGTGAAAATCATACTGCCAGTCTGCGTCCGGGTTTTCCGGGCCGTGAATAAACACGTACTGCGCTTTCTGCGGGTTCACCGTCACCACGCCGACATTCGCGCCCTGGGTCGCCCGGTAGAGCACCTCGACATCTCCCGTCTCGACGTTAACCCGCTCAATGGTTTCACCGGTAAAAGATGCCCCGGACGGACGCACGTCAAACGCCAGCCAGCGGCTGTCTGGCGTCCAGGTATTGATATTGGTGAGTTGATGATTGCGAGGGGCAAACGTGAGTTGTTTCATAGACAGGCTCGTTCGGATAACGGTAATGCCCATCATAGTACGCTAAAAACCAGACGCCCGATGGCAGGCGTCTGGTTTTATTAACCCACCCGCTTTACATCGCCAACCAGCAAAATGTACGAGCAGGCGCCAATTAGCGCGACCGCTGAGATATACACCAGCGCCGGCGCAAATCCGTAGCCCTGCGCTAAATAACCCACCACCAGCGGTACCGTAATCCCACCCAGGCCGCCGACAAAGTTAAACACCCCGCCCGTCAGACCAATCAAACGCATCGGCGCGAGTGAGGAAACCAGCGACCAGGTGATGGATGCAAATCCGTTGCCGAAGAACGCCAGCGCCATCAGCGCCATAATCCATACCGGATCGTTGGTGTAGTTTGCGCCCATAATGCAGGTGGAAATAAGCAGCCCGCAAATGATCGGCGTTTTACGCGCCACGCCCAGCGAATGCCCGCGCCGCACCAGCCGATCGGCGACCCAACCTGATAACAGCACCCCGAAAAACGCCGCCAGAAACGGCACCGTGGTCATAAACCCGGCTTTTAACGCGGTGATGCCTTTTTCCTGGGTGAGGTAATTCGGGAACCAGGTCAGGAAAAACCACAGCGTCGAGGTTACGGCAAACTGGCCTAAATAGACGCCCAGCAATTTACGGTGGAAAACCAGTTTCCAGTCGGCACGGGTCAGCGGCGTGTGCGATTTTTTCTCTGCCGGGGCATCGCCATCCACCAGACCGCCGCCGTCGCGGATGTATTCCAGTTCCTCCTGGTTAACGCCTTTGCTACGACGCGGCGGCTGATAGACTTTTATCCAGATAAACGACCAGATAATGCCGATCCCGCCGGTGACAATAAACACCCAGTGCCAGCTCAGCAGTTCCTGGATCCAGATCAGCAGTGGCGTCAGGAATGCCAGGCCGACAAACTGCCCGGAGGTATAAAAGCCCACTGCCGAAGCGCGCTCATGTTCCGGAAACCAGCTGGTCACCATGCGGTTATTGGTAGGAAACGCAGGCGCTTCAAATATGCCCGTGATGGCGCGTAAACCTATTAACGATAATAATCCCGTCGCGAAACCCTGGAACAGGGTCGCCACCGACCAACCGAGAATGGCGATAAAATACGTTAAGCGCGACCCGACGCGATCTAAAAACCAGCCGCCGGGGATCTGGCATAAGGTATATAACCAGGCGAAGGCGGAAAAGACGTAGCCCATTTCCGCTTTGGTAATGCCGAATTCCTCCTGAATATGGGCAGAAGCCACCGCCAGATTGGCGCGGTCGACATAACAAATCACGACGGTAATAAAGATCATGACCAGCGTCAGGTAGCGGCGGCGCGTAGGTTTTGCCGCAGATACGGAAATATCCATGATATTCTGTCTCCAGATTTTGGCATGGCGAGGCCCCTCACCATGCCCTGTGAAATACAGAGGGTGATGTATCGAATTATTTTTTTACGGCTATTACTGAGGTGTTTTTATTTCACTTTCGTTGAGCGCGTTATTACCACTCCGCGACGCTACCATCGGCATGTCGCCATAATGGATTTCGCCAGTCAGTTGCGCTTTTACTGCGTTCAATAACCTGTTGTTCATCGATTTCCACACCGAGCCCCGGTTTCATTAACGGTTGGAAATAACCGCCGTCCATTGCGAAGTCTTGTTTATTTTTAACGAAGTCGAGCAGTTCTGCGCCCTGGTTATAATGAATGCCCATACTTTGTTCCTGTAGCACGGCATTGCGGGAAACAAAGTCGATATGCAGACACGCCGCCAGGGCAATCGGGCCGAGCGGGCAGTGTGGCGCCAGGCCGACGTCGTAAGCTTCTGCCATCCCGGCGATTTTAAAGCATTCGGTAATACCGCCCGCGTGGGAGAGATCCGGTTGCAGAATAGCAATGCCGCCCGCTTCCAGTACCCGCTTAAATTCAAAGCGCGAGAACATGCGTTCGCCTGCGGCAATCGGAATAGGGGTTTGGGCAGCCAGGCGCGGATAATATTCCGCCTGCTCGGCTAACACCGGCTCTTCAATAAATAACGGGCGGTACGGTTCGAGTTCTTTAATTAATATTTTCGCCATCGGCGCGCTGACGCGACCGTGAAAATCCAGACCAAATTCGATGGTATTGCCAAAGGCTTCACGAATTTGCGCCACGGTATTGACGGCGGCATCGACTTTGCGGGAGTCATCAATAACGCCTAATTCTTCGCAGCCGTTTAATTTAAACGTGTCGAAGCCAATTTTGCGCAGTGTTTCAATACCGGCAATCACTTCCGCCGGACGGTCACCGCCAACCCAGCTGTAGGCTTTAATTTTATCGCGCACCAGGCCACCCATTAACTGCCATACCGGGGCATTTAATACTTTGCCTTTAATATCCCACAGCGCCTGATCGATACCGGCAATGGCGCTCATTAAAATCGGGCCGCCGCGATAAAATCCGCCGCGATACATAATTTGCCACAGGTCGTTGATACGCGCCGGGTCCTGGCCAATCAGCATTTCACCCAGTTCATGCACCGCTGCCTCAACCGTGCGGGCGCGGCCTTCAATCACCGGTTCACCCCAGCCAACAATGCCTTCATCGGTTTCGATTTTTAAGAACATCCAGCGGGGTGGTAAGCGGTATGTGGTGAGTTTGGTTATTTTCATTTCACTGCCTCTCGATACGCATTAATAAATGCTTGTGCTTGTTCCCCGGTACGGCTGAGCGGCTGCCCTGCCTGGTAAAGATCGCTGCCAAGACCCGCGCCGATACACCCCGCGTTCAGCCACTGCGCCAGGTTCTCGGGGGTGACGCCGCCAACGGCGAACACCGGCACATCAGCAGGCAATACGGCTTTCAGCGCTTTGATGTACTCAGGCCCAAAGGCCGAAGAGGGGAACACTTTCAGTGCCTGCGCGCCCGCATCCAGCGCCGCGAACGCTTCCGTGGCGGTGGCGCAGCCGGGGCAAACGGTCATGCCATATTCCACCGCGCGCTGGATGACGCCAACGTTGATGTTTGGCGTGACGATCAGTTTGCAGCCCATCTGCGCCAGCTGGACCACCTGCTCCGGTTGCGTCACCGTGCCTGCGCCAATCAGGGCTTTATCGCCATACCTTTCCACCATCGCAGGGATGCTCTGCTGCCAGTTCGGCGAATTAAGCGGAATTTCTACTGCCTGAAAACCAGCAGCGATAATCGCACCCACGTGCTGTGGGGCTTCTTCCGGGGTGATACCCCGTAAAATCGCGATGAGGGGAAGTTCAGTTTGCCATCGCATGGGCAATGCTCCTTATACCTGCCTGAAAAGCGTGGTCGCCCTCAAGAGTGCGGGCGGTAAAGCCCAGCCGCGCCAGGGCGCGCTGATAGCGGGCGCACAGCTTAAGATTGGCGACGAGAGTGATGGGCTCAGCTTTGGCGGGTTGATAGTGGCGCAGCTGCGTGGCCACCTCGTTGCCAATCAACAGCCCGGAAAGAAAGTCGCTGACGTGGGCGCGCGGCATCGTGCCGAGAACGTGGGAGGCACGGACCTCAAACAGACGCGTGATGATAGCGTCATCATGGATACCCTGCTCCAGGCCGGCGTCAAACGCGGCATGATCTTCCTGCTGCTCGCCGATACCCACGCCCACCAGCGAATGGGAGAGCAGCAGATGATGCAGTTCACCGGTCATCACGGTGCGAAAATCGAGTATGCGTTCAGCATCGGCCTGCACCCATTTGCAATGGGTGCCCGGCATGATGTACAGCGATGCGGGCGCTAATGCGGCTGCGCCGATAAGCTGGGTCTCCTCACCACGGATCACGTTATGGTTATCGTCACGGTCCACGCGCAGGCCGGGAATAATCCACACGTTGGGGATAACGGCGGTAAGTTGATCGCCAATCGCATTAAATGCGACAGGGCAAGGCAAATAGGGCGCGTTGATCCACCCGGCGTTGCTGCCGACCATACCGGCCATCAAAACCGGCGTGTTTGCCTCGCGCCAGCCTTCGGTAACGCTATTTAGCACCGCTTCCGACGTCTGGCCGTTCAGCCGGGTGACGCCGCTGGCAGATTGTCGGCTGTCGAAGCATTCTCCGTCCTGATACAGCCAGGCGCGAAGATTGGTTGACCCCCAGTCAATAGCGATATAACGAGATGTCATGTGATTTCCTTAAGCCTGCGTGTAGAGCTGGCGATCATATCCAGCGCCGCCTGTTCCGCCGCGTTGCCGTCCTGATGACGGATGGCATCGAATAACACTTTGTGCTCCTGAAGGGTTTTCGGCATGTTGGCCTCATCGCCCATCCAGGTCCGTTCAAATACTGCGCGCTGCAATGAGCTGATCGCCACACTCAATTGCTGCAAAACCGGGTTATGCACCGAGGCCAGCACCGCCTCGTGATAGCGAATATCCGCCTCGTTAAAGGCGTCGCGATCCTGATTGTTGGCGATCATGTCATTCAACGCCGCTTCGATTTGCGCCAAATCGCTTGAGGTGGCGCGCTTGGCGGCCCAGCGGGCGATGGCCGGTTCCACCAGGTTTCGCACTTCGCTCATGGCGCTAATCAGGCGCGGGTCATAGTCGTTTTCCAGCACCCATTGCAGCACCTCGGTATCGAGGTAGTTCCACTGGTTACGCGGCGCGATAAACGCCCCCCGGTAACGCTTCATTTCTACCAACCGCTTGGCAATCAAAGTGCGAAACACTTCGCGGATGATATTGCGCGAGGTTTCGAACTCCTCACACAGGTCCGCTTCTGCGGGCAGCGCCGCACCCGGAACATATTTACCGCTCACAATCTGGCGGCCCAACGTAATCGCGATGCGATCGGTTTTGGTCAGTGTCATGGCTTTTCCCTGGTAATCCACACATCCCTTTACTTTACCGTGACCGTCGGTTTCCGCCTCAATTTTGAAGTACAAACGTGAAGCAAGTTGCCATGATGACAGTAATAATGTAGTACAACGATACTTGGTTGTACTACAATTTAGATCACAAAAACAACAATTCGCGATCGGGTGTGGATCAGGACATCAGCATGCGATTCATAGAAAGGGAAGGAAAAGCGTCAGAGAGACAGGCCGCCGGGAGGGCTCCAGGCGGCGGGATACGAGGCGGTTATTGCAGGACGAACTTCTCAATGGCGTAGGCCACGCCGTCTTCAAGGTTGGTTTTGGTTTCAAAATTCGCCACGGCTTTGACGGAATCAATCGCGTTGCCCATCGCCACGCCGAGTCCGGCGTATTCGAGCATCGCAATATCGTTTTCCTGATCGCCGATCGCCATCACCTCTTCCGGCTTGATATTCAGCGCATCCGCCAGCGATTTCACGCCGGTGCCTTTGGTGACGCGCTTATCGAGGATTTCCAGGAAGTACGGCGCGCTTTTCAGCACGGTGTACTTTTCTTTCACTTCAACCGGGATGCGCGAAATGGCTTTGTCGAGCACCGCAGGCTCATCGATCATCATGACTTTCAGGAATGTCATGTTCGGGTCCATTTTTTCCGCTTCGCAGAACACCAGCGGAATGGTGGCGACAAAAGATTCATGCACCGTGTAGTAGCTGATATCGCGGTTGGCGGTGTACAGCGTGTTACGGTCGAGGGCGTGGAAATGCGAGCCGACTTCGCGGGAGAGTTTTTCCAGATAACGATAATCGTCATAGCTCAGCGGCGTTTGCGCCACGGTACTACCGTCGCTGGCTTTTTGCACCAGCGCGCCGTTGTAGGTGATGCAGTAGTCGCCTGGCTGCTCCATGTGCAGTTCTTTCAGGTAACTGTGTACGCCGGCGTAAGGGCGACCGGTAGTCAGCACAACGTTGACGCCCTGCGCGCGCACCTTTGCGATAGCGTCTTTAACACCGGGCGAAATGGTGTGATCGGGCAGCAAAAGCGTGCCGTCCATATCAATTGCGATGAGTTTTATCGTCATGGGGATCTTTTGAGGTAGTGGGTTTGTTTCATGCTAACGCGATTCCGCTCACAAAAAAACCACTTCATTGGGCAGTGAACGCCCTCTAAGGTTAGCCAAAAAAAACGCCGCTCTGATGAGCGGCGAATTTTGATGACCGGAAAAGCGTTAAATATCGATATTCGCCGCTTTTAGGGCGTTCTCTTCGATAAAGGCACGGCGTGGTTCAACCGCATCACCCATCAGGGTGGTGAACAGCTGGTCGGCGGCAATTGCATCTTTAACAGTAACGCGCAGCATACGACGGCTTTCCGGGTCCATGGTGGTTTCCCACAGCTGTTCCGGGTTCATTTCGCCCAGACCTTTATAACGCTGGATAGCCAGGCCACGACGCGACTCTTTCACCAGCCACTCCAGCGCCTGTTCGAAGCTTTCTACCGGCTGACGGCGTTCGCCGCGCTCGATAAACGCATCGTCTTCAATCAGGCCGCGCAGCTTCTCGCCGAGCGTGCAGAGACGGCGGTACTCCGCGCCGATAACAAACTCGTTATCCAGAACATAATCGGTATCGACGCCGTGAGTGCGCACGCGCACCACCGGCTCAAAGTGATGCAGTTCCTGGTTTTCACGGATATCGTATTTCCATACGCTGCCGTGAGTTTCGTTCTCGTTCAGCACGGTGATCAGTTGGGAAATCCAACGGGTCACTGTAGCTTCATCGGACAGATCCGCTTCAGCCAGCGTCGGTTGGTACACCAGCTCTTTCAGCAGCGCGCGCGGGAAGCGACGCTCCATGCGGTTGATCATCTTCTGAACAGCGTTGAACTCGGCCACCAGCTTCTCAAGCGCTTCACCCGCCAGTGCCGGCGCGTTGGCGTTGGTATGCAGGGTAGCGCCGTCCAGCGCGATGGAAATCTGGTATTGATCCATCGCGTCATCATCTTTGATATACTGTTCCTGTTTGCCTTTTTTCACTTTGTACAGCGGCGGCTGGGCGATATACACGTGGCCGCGCTCAATGATTTCCGGCATCTGACGATAGAAGAAGGTCAACAGTAGGGTACGAATGTGCGAGCCGTCAACGTCCGCATCGGTCATGATGATGATGCTGTGATAACGCAGTTTGTCCGGGTTGTATTCGTCGCGGCCAATGCCGCAGCCCAGCGCGGTGATCAGCGTGGCCACTTCCTGAGAGGCCAACATCTTGTCGAAGCGGGCTTTCTCCACGTTGAGGATTTTACCTTTCAGCGGCAGAATGGCCTGGTTCTTACGGTTACGCCCCTGTTTGGCAGAGCCGCCCGCCGAGTCCCCTTCCACCAGGTACAGTTCAGAGTGGGCCGGATCGCGTTCCTGGCAATCCGCCAGTTTGCCCGGCAGACCGGCCAGATCCAGCGCGCCTTTACGACGGGTCATTTCACGGGCGCGCCGCGCCGCTTCACGCGCACGGGCCGCATCAATAATTTTGCCGACTACGATTTTGGCGTCGCTCGGGTTTTCCAGCAGGTATTCGCTCAGCAGTTCGTTCATCTGCTGCTCAACCGCAGATTTCACCTCGGAAGAGACCAGTTTGTCTTTGGTCTGGGAGGAGAATTTCGGGTCCGGCACTTTCACGGATACCACGGCAATCAGGCCTTCACGCGCATCGTCGCCGGTGGCGCTAACTTTGGCTTTCTTGCTGTAGCCTTCTTTGTCCATGTAGGCGTTCAGGGTACGGGTCATCGCCGCACGGAAGCCTGCCAGGTGCGTACCGCCATCACGCTGTGGAATGTTGTTGGTAAAGCAGTAGATGTTTTCCTGGAAACCATCGTTCCACTGCAACGCCACTTCCACGCCGATGCCGTCTTTCTCGGTGGAGAAATAGAAAATGTTCGGGTGGATCGGCGTTTTGTTCTTGTTCAGGTACTCAACAAACGCCTTGATGCCGCCTTCGTAATGGAAATGGTCTTCTTTGCCGTCACGCTTATCGCGCAGACGAATCGAAACGCCGGAGTTCAGGAAGGAGAGCTCACGCAGGCGTTTCGCCAGGATCTCATATTCAAATTCGGTAACGTTGGTGAAGGTTTCCAGGCTCGGCCAGAAGCGGACCAGAGTCCCGGTCGCCTCGGTATCACCCGTTACCGCCAGCGGCGCTTGCGGCACGCCGTGTACGTAGGTTTGCTGGTGAACTTTGCCTTCGCGGCGGATCACCAGTTCAAGCTTCTGGGACAGGGCGTTCACTACCGATACGCCTACGCCGTGCAGGCCGCCAGAGACTTTATAAGAGTTATCATCGAACTTACCGCCCGCGTGGAGCACCGTCATGATCACTTCCGCCGCAGACACCCCTTCTTCCGGGTGAATGCCAGTCGGAATACCACGGCCATCATCCGTTACGGAAACGGAGTTATCGGCATGGATAGTGACGACGATGTCTTTACAGTGTCCGGCGAGCGCTTCGTCGATAGCGTTATCTACCACCTCAAATACCATGTGGTGCAGACCGGTGCCGTCATCCGTGTCGCCGATATACATACCCGGGCGCTTACGCACCGCATCCAGCCCTTTCAGGACTTTGATACTCGAGGAGTCATAGGAATTCGACATCAACGTTTCTCGCTCATTAGTTCTTGGGTTAATCCGTTATTTTACCCTGTTCCACGGCGAACATCTTCGAATTTTTGTCCGCCATATCCATCACATGTTCTGCACTTATCGCACTCACAAAGACTTGTGACTGAGTCGCCTTTAAGCGGCTCGCCAGCAGGCCGCGACGTGCATCATCCAGTTCAGAGGCAAAATCATCTATCAGGTAGAGACAGCGGCGTCCGCTCTCTCGGGTTAAAAACTCACCCTGCGCCAGGCGCAACGCGCACATCAGCAGTTTGAGCTGCCCGCGGGACAGCGTGTCCTCTACCGGGGCGCCGTCGGCACGGATCCGAAAATCCGCTTTATGAGGCCCGTGCGCGGTGTAGGTCAACATTCTGTCGCGCTCAAAATTGCGCACCAGCACGTCGGCATAATCGCTCTCTTTCTCCCAGCCGCGCTGGAAAGAGAAGGTAAGCGTGAATTCAGGTAAAAATTGCTGGCAGGTGTCTGCCATATCTTCGGCGATGGCGCGGCTGTAATCACTGCGCCATTGGCTGATTTGTTCGGCCAGCGGGATCAGTTCTTTATCCCACGGGCGAAGCTGTTCGTAGCGGCTGACCTGGCGCAGTGCGGCGTTACGCTGCTTGAGCAGCCGCTTTAAATTGCTCCAGGCGACAAAGAAACCCGCCTGATTATGGAAGCATCCCCAATCCAGAAACGCTCTACGGTATTTGGGGCCGCCGCCGAGCAAAGTAAACCCTTCAGGGGTAATTAATTGCATCGGCATCATCAGCGCCAGTTCCGCCACTTTATGGCCGTCGGTGCCGTCAATGCGCACTTTGCTGTCGCCTTCACGGTCTTTAGTCAGGCCGATGGCGGTCTCCCGCTCGCCCTCTTTTAAGCGCCCGTGCAGCACAAACGCATCCTGTTCGTGGCGGATCACCCGGCCAATCTGCAAACTGCGAAACGCACGGCCATGACCGAGCGTATAGATCGCTTCCAGCACGCTGGTTTTGCCGCTGCCGTTAGCGCCAACCAGGAAGTTAAAGCCGGGAGAGAGTTGGAGATCCGCGCTTTCGATGTTGCGAAAGTCGCGGATTAACAAGCGGGTAAGCGACATTACAGTCTCATGGGCATAACAACGTAAGCCGCGCTTTGGCTGGCTGCATCTTCAATCTGCACACTCGATACGGAGTCAGTCAGCAGAATGCGCACGTTCTCGCACTTAAGCGCATTCAGCACGTCCAGCACGTAGCTGACGTTAAAGCCGATCTCCATCTCGGTGCCCGCGTAAGTTACGTCGAGGATCTCTTCGGCTTCTTCCTGTTCCGGGTTGTTAGCGGTAATTTTCAGCTGGTTTTCGCTGACATAAAGACGCACGCCGCGGAACTTCTCGTTGGAGAGAATAGCCGCACGGGCGAACGCCTGTTTCAGCAGATCGCAGCCCGCGTCCAGGTGTTTATCCGGATTTTTCGGCAACACGCGGCGGTAATCCGGGAAACGGCCATCCACCAGCTTAGAAGTGAAGATATAGTCGTTAACGTGAGCGCGAATATTGTTGCTGCCGATCTGAATGCGCAGCGGACTATCGCCGCCGTCGAGCATACGCATCAGCTCAAGCACCCCTTTACGCGGCACGATCACCGAATGGTTCGGCAACGGTTGGCCAACCGGCATCGCGCATACCGCCAGGCGGTGACCATCAGTCGCCACGGTACGCAGCTCTTCGCCTTCGGTTTCAAACAGCATGCCGTTCAGGTAATAACGCACGTCCTGATGGGCCATAGAGAACTGGGTGGCTTCGATCAGGCGCTTCATGGTGGCCTGCGGGAGCGTAAACTCTACTTCGCTCTGCCAGTCGTCCAGATTCGGGAAGTCCGCCGCAGGCAGCGTAGAGAGCGAGAAACGGCTGCGCCCTGAGCGCACCAGCATTCTGTCGCCTTCCAGCGTGACGGCGATTTCCGCCCCTTCCGGCAAGCCACGGCAGATATCGAAGAATTTACGCGCCGGCACGGTGGTCGCGCCCGCCTGATGCGGTAACGACAGCGCCACGCGCGCGATCATCTCCATTTCGAGATCGGTCCCGGTCAGCGAAAGGGTCCCGTCCGTTACCTGCAACAGCAAGTTTCCGAGGATCGGTAACGTCGGACGGCCGCCTAACGGGCCGCTAACCTGCTGGAGCGGTTTTAATAAATGTTCACGTTCAACGGTAAATTTCATAGCGTCACGAAGATAATGTTCTGATTAAGTTGGAGAAATCTTCTTTGATATCATGGCTTTCTTCACGCAACTGCTCAATTTTACGGCAGGCATGGAGAACCGTGGTATGGTCACGGCCGCCAAACGCATCGCCGATTTCCGGCAGACTGTGGTTGGTCAGCTCTTTGGCCAGCGCCATCGCCATCTGGCGCGGACGCGCTACCGAACGGGAACGCCGTTTGGAGAGCAGATCCGCCACCTTAATCTTGTAATACTCCGCCACCGTCTTTTGAATATTGTCGATGGTGACCAGCTTTTCCTGAAGCGCCAGCAAATCGCGCAGAGCTTCACGCACGAAATCGATGGTGATCGCCCGCCCGGTAAAGTTGGCGTTGGCGATAACGCGGTTCAGCGCCCCTTCCAGTTCACGCACGTTGGAGCGCAGGCGCTTGGCGATAAAAAACGCCACTTCGCCCGGCAGACGAATGTCGTTCTCGTCGGCCTTTTTCATCAGGATCGCCACGCGAGTTTCTAGCTCAGGCGGTTCAATAGCAACCGTCAGCCCCCATCCGAAGCGCGATTTCAGACGATCCTCCACCCCGTTGATCTCTTTTGGATAACGATCCGAGGTAAGAATGATCTGCTGATTGCCTTCCAGCAGGGCGTTAAAGGTATGGAAAAACTCTTCCTGCGAACGCTCTTTATTGGCGAAGAATTGAATATCGTCAATCAGCAGGGCGTCCACCGAACGGTAATAGCGTTTGAACTCTTCGATGGCGTTGTTTTGCAGCGCTTTCACCATGTCCTGAACGAAGCGCTCAGAGTGCATATAAACCACTTTGGCATTGGGTTTACGCGCCATGATGCCGTTGCCGACTGCGTGCAGCAGGTGGGTTTTACCCAGGCCGGTGCCACCATAAAGGAACAGCGGGTTATACGCGCCGCCAGGATTATCTGCCACCTGACGGGCCGCCGCGCGCGCCAGCTGGTTAGATTTACCCTCAACAAAATTATCAAAGGTATGTTTTACGTTAACGTTGGAACGGTATGACGGTTCTGCAGGCGCGGGCACGTTATCCCAGGCCGGACGTGCCGGCGCGGCAGGCGCAACCTGGGCAGGCTTAGCCTGGCTTGGCGGGATGGCATTACTGCGCACCACGGGCTTGGTTCCCACTTCAAAACGCAGCAGCGGGGCGTCGGCACCGCAGAAATCATTCAGCAGCCCATTAATATTATTGAGGTACTTATCCCTGACCCAATCGAGCACGAAACGGTTTGGCGCATACAAAGCCAGCGTGTTGTCGCTCAGTTCCGCCTGTAGGGGGCGTATCCACATACTGAATTCTGTGGCTGGTAACTCATCCTGCAATCGGGCAAGACACTGCTGCCAAAGCGAAAGTGACACGGCGGACTCCACTCGAACAACGTCGATAGACGAAGACTGAAACATTCATGATTGTTGACACGCGCTGACAAGCCCGAAAAGGGAGCGCGTGAACCGCTATCTGCGGTATTACCCCGATGTCTGGATCAACGGATCGGGATCGGGACCGCGGATCATAGCGTAAAGCGCGCCAGAGATCTTCTGTTTCTCACAGATTCTTCCTGATTTATCCACAGGGGGATCGGGCCGACTAAGTGTAAACGATCGGCGAGGCCGCGTATGTCTTATTGCCCTCTTTATCGGAAAAATTAATGATGATCGTACAAAATCAGTAGAAACGATCTAACAGGGATCCCGCCGGATCCTTGCACTTTATTGTCATGCCCGTATAATTCCCCACCCGGCGCGTTATCGCGCGGATTTTACGGCCTGTTTCCTGCGTGTTTTTCGTGCTCTGCGGGGCGCAAAAGCGCGGTAAATAAGGAAAGTGAATTGACTCCGGAGTGTACAATTATTACAATCCGGCCTCTTTAATCATCCATGACTTCGACGTGAGTCGTTCGGCAGCCCGTCCGCGCATACGCAAAGTCAGTGAATTTATTCAAGTTTAGGTAGAAATCGCCATGAAACGCACTTTTCAACCGTCTGTACTGAAGCGCAACCGTTCTCACGGCTTCCGTGCTCGTATGGCTACTAAAAATGGTCGTCAGGTTCTGGCACGTCGTCGTGCTAAAGGCCGCGCTCGTCTGACCGTTTCTAAGTAATAAAAGCTAACCGCCTGGTGGTTAAGCTCGCATTTCCCAGGGAGTTACGTTTGTTAACTCCCAATCATTTCACTTTCGTCTTCCAGCAGCCACTTCGGGCTGGCACGCCGCAAATCACCATCCTCGGCCGCCTTAACTCGCTGGGGCATCCCCGTATCGGTCTTACCGTCGCGAAAAAAAACGTAAAACGTGCCCATGAGCGCAATCGGATTAAACGTCTGACGCGTGAAAGCTTTCGTTTACGTCAGCATGAACTCCCACCGATGGATTTTGTGGTGGTCGCGAAACGCGGTATTGCCGATCTCGATAATCGGGCGCTTTCGGAAGCATTGGAAAAGTTATGGCGCCGCCATTGTCGCCTGGCTCGCGAGTCCTGATAGGTCTCATCCGGGTCTATCAACGCCTGATAAGTCCGCTTCTCGGGCCGCACTGCCGTTTCACCCCAACCTGTTCTCACTACGGAATTGAGGCATTGCGCAGGTTTGGAGTGATAAAAGGCAGTTGGTTGACAGTGAAACGCGTATTAAAATGCCACCCTTTACACCCAGGTGGCGACGACCCCGTCCCGCCAGGACCTTTTGATACCAGAGAACACTAACGATGGATTCGCAACGCAATCTCCTTCTCATCGCTTTGTTGTTCGTGTCTTTCATGATCTGGCAAGCCTGGGAGCAGGATAAAAATCCTCAGCCCCAGCAACAGCAGACCACGCAGACTACGACCACCGCAGCGGGTAGTGCCAGCCAGGGCGTACCAGCCAGTGGCCAGGGGAAACTCATTACGGTTAAAACCGACGTCCTGTCCCTTACCATCAACACCCGTGGTGGTGATATTGAACAGGCTCTGCTTTTGGGTTACCCGAAAGAGCTGGGCTCTAACGAACCGTTCCAACTGCTGGAAACCACGCCGCAGTTTATCTACCAGGCACAGAGTGGCCTGACTGGCCGCGACGGCCCGGATAACCCGGCCAATGGCGCGCGTCCGCTGTATAACGTTGAGAGCGATAGCTTTGCGATGGCTGACGGCCAGAATGAGTTAGTGATCCCGCTGACCTGGACCGATGCCGCAGGCAACACCTTTACCAAATCCTTCACCCTGAAACGCGGTGAATATGCGGTGAACGTGGGCTACAGCGTGCAGAACGCCGGTGAGAAGCCGCTTGAGCTGTCTACCTTTGGTCAGTTGAAGCAGACCATCAACCTGCCAAGCCATCGTGATACCGGCAGCAACAACTTTGCGTTGCATACTTTCCGTGGCGCGGCGTTCTCTACCCCGGACGAGAAGTACGAAAAATATAATTTCGACAAAATCGCCGATAACGAGAACCTGAACGTTAGCTCTAACGGCGGCTGGGTTGCGATGCTGCAACAGTACTTCGCTACCGCGTGGGTACCGCGCAACGACGGCGCGAATAACTTCTATACCGCTAACCTGGGTAACGGCGTGGCGGCAATTGGTTATAAATCTGCACCGGTACTGGTTCAGCCTGGCCAGACGGGCACGCTGGGCAGCACCCTGTGGGTTGGCCCGGAAATTCAGGATAAAATGGCTGCCGTTGCGCCGCACCTGGATTTAACCGTGGATTACGGCTGGTTGTGGTTTATCTCTCAGCCGCTGTTTAAGCTGCTGAAGTGGATCCACAGCTTCCTGGGCAACTGGGGCTTCTCGATTATCGCTATCACCTTTATCGTTCGTGGCGTGATGTACCCGCTGACCAAAGCGCAGTACACCTCTATGGCGAAAATGCGTTTGCTGCAGCCGAAGATTCAGGCCATGCGCGAGCGTCTGGGCGATGATAAACAACGTATCAGCCAGGAAATGATGGCGCTGTACAAGTCGGAAAAAGTGAACCCGCTGGGTGGCTGCTTCCCGCTGTTGATTCAGATGCCTATCTTCCTTGCGCTGTACTACATGCTGATGGGTTCCGTAGAGCTGCGCCATGCGCCGTTCGCACTATGGATCCATGACTTGTCAGCCCAGGACCCGTACTACATTCTGCCGATCCTGATGGGCGTGACGATGTTCTTCATCCAGAAGATGTCGCCGACCACCGTGACCGACCCGATGCAGCAGAAGATCATGACCTTTATGCCGGTCATCTTTACGGTCTTCTTCCTGTGGTTCCCGTCAGGTCTGGTGCTGTACTATATCGTAAGCAACCTGGTGACCATCCTTCAGCAGCAGCTGATTTATCGTGGTCTGGAGAAACGTGGCCTACACAGCCGCGAGAAGAAAAGCTCTTAATCCGATAGTCGGTAAAAGCTAATATGGAAGGCGGTCGATAGACCGCCTTTTTTATTGTTCAGTGTTAACAGACAGAAACCACAGAGAAATTTCATGAGCCATAACGACACTATCGTCGCCCAGGCCACCCCTCCGGGACGTGGCGGTGTGGGCATTCTGCGTATCTCCGGCCTGAAAGCGCGCGACGTAGCGCTGGCGGTGCTGGGCAAACTGCCGAAGCCGCGCTATGCCGACTATCTGCCGTTTCGCGATGTGGATAATACGGCGCTCGATCAGGGTATCGCCCTGTGGTTTCCTGGCCCCAACTCCTTTACCGGCGAAGACGTGCTGGAATTACAGGGCCACGGCGGCCCGGTGATCCTCGACCTGCTGTTAAAGCGCATCCTGACCCTCCCCGGCGTACGTATCGCGAAGCCCGGCGAGTTCTCCGAGCGCGCATTCCTGAACGATAAACTCGATTTAGCCCAGGCGGAAGCGATTGCCGACCTGATCGACGCCAGCTCCGAACAGGCGGCGCGTTCGGCGCTTAATTCGCTACAGGGTGCGTTTTCCACCCGCGTAAATCAGTTAGTGGAAGCACTTACTCACCTGCGAATCTACGTGGAAGCGGCCATCGACTTCCCGGATGAAGAAATCGACTTTCTTTCTGACGGCAAAATTGAAGCACAACTCAACGACGTCATGGCCGATCTGGACGCGGTACGCGCCGAAGCGCGCCAGGGTAGCCTGCTGCGCGAAGGGATGAAAGTTGTGATCGCCGGTCGTCCGAATGCCGGGAAATCCAGCCTGTTAAACGCGCTGGCAGGCCGTGAGGCGGCGATTGTCACTGATATCGCCGGGACGACCCGCGACGTGCTGCGCGAGCATATCCATATTGACGGAATGCCGCTGCATATCATCGATACCGCCGGTCTGCGCGAAGCCAGCGATGAGGTAGAACGCATCGGCATTGAGCGCGCCTGGCAGGAAATCGAGCAGGCGGACCGGGTGCTGTTTATGGTGGATGGCACCACCACCGACGCCACCGATCCGGCGGCGATTTGGCCTGATTTTATCGCCCGCTTACCGGAAAAATTGCCGATTACCGTGGTGCGTAACAAAGCGGATATGACTGGCGAGCCTCAGGGGCTAAGCGAAGTGAATGGTCACTCACTTATTCGTCTGTCGGCGCGTACCGGCAATGGCGTAGACGTGCTGCGCGACCACCTCAAACGCAGCATGGGCTTTGACACCAATATGGAAGGCGGCTTCCTGGCGCGCCGCCGTCATTTGCAGGCGCTGGAAACCGCTGCCCAGCATCTGGAGCAAGGCAAAGCACAACTGCTGGGGGCCTGGGCGGGTGAACTACTGGCGGAAGAACTGCGCCTCGCCCAGCAGAGCCTGAGTGAAATCACCGGGGAATTTACGTCTGATGATTTACTGGGACGGATTTTTTCCAGTTTTTGTATTGGTAAGTGACACAGCTTGTAGAGGAACGAATAATCCTGCACTTGCAGGATTATTCTTCCATCTTTCTGTCATGTTGGTAAGTGTCCAGGTTCAGGAACATCGCAGAGCGCTCTGATTTTAGACTCAGAAATCAGAGAGTAATCTCCGGCCAGCCCGGCGATAGTTTTATAAGAGGTGATATCCGTTCCTGTCAGGGTAACCTCTACCGGGAGCTGACGACCTCTCAGGTCGTCATTAATGGCGCTGGCAATTGTGTCATCACTAAAACCCGCACTGGTTAACCGTATAATTTTATTATGGTTCCACTCACGAAGCGGCGCTGAAAACAGAGACATTGTTCTTCCCCCTAATTATTCACCGGACGACAGTTTAGCGATAGCGCCTGATGCGCTTCCGCCTGATACAGCACCAAGCGTGGCAACAACGGCCTTTCCTCCTGCCATACCTAACCCACCTGACGCCAGACTACCGCCACCTAAAGCGGCCAGACCCGCAGACGATGCTGCCGCACCGCTCAGCGTTCCCCCCGCCACGCCCAACCCTGCGGCGCTGGCCGCCGCACCGATGGCCGGAGCCGCCGCTAGCGCCAGACCGCCTGTCGCTACCGTTGCAGCCGCAACAGCAAGTGATGTAAACGGGTTTTCACAAACAAAATCAATGAGATCATCAAACATGGTATTCACCTCTTTTTAAATTCAGAGCCGCATTGCCCTGCGAGATGAATAGTGATGAAAAATATAAAATAAATCAAATTAACAAAAATAAGTTACAATTTGACATTTAAATCGATAATTCAAAAAAATAAATCACATATATTGGTATTTTGATTAATAATCCAATTTCAATAAACAAAAAACTCAACCATTTTTGCTTTAAGATTTTAAAATTTATTTTCTATGAAATTCCATTTTCTCATCTGGTTTAACATGGCAAATTACGGCTAATTTTGAGAAAAACACGTCGACAAAAATTTGTGATGAAAGTCACAAAAAAGGATTAGTGGCGATGAAAAACCTGAGTACAGAACTGACCCGTACACTTAGCGCCGATCGGCCTCCATTTGCTGAGATTTATGATGCGATAAGTGAACAGCTCTTACTGCTGATGTTTAAGGCGCGGCAACTGGGCCAGGACCCGGACTGGCATGGTTGGTTTGCTGAACAACACCGTTTGCTCGCTATCCTTTGCGCTAAAAAGGACCAGATAGCCGAGATTTTTAAAAGCGATCATCATGGTATTGGTGAAAAGGAAAAACCTGCCGACGACGTACTTTATGCGTTGGCATTTATGCGCCGGCTTTATGACGGCTTCGATAACAACCAGGTCAGTATGAAAACCTGGGGGCAAATTAATAAACAGCCAGAAAGCTGGCAGGGCCACTTCAGCCGATCACTCATGGCTGAAAGCGCGTTTATTAATAACGAGCTGATAGACATTTTGCTTAAGGCAAAGGCCAGCAGTGAACCGATTCCGGTGGAGATAAGGCAAGGTTATTGCCATCAGGATCTTTCTATTGCCTACTCCTGTGCTGACGTACTGATTGCGAAACTTAATGCCTGGTTTGATATCGATCCGCTGGCGCTGCTGGCTGAGGCTGTTTTTCAATTAGTTTATACCTACCGCAACCAGCCCCTCGTTTTACCTGGCTGGCTTTCACGATTTGAAGGGCTGCAAATATATAACCCTTTGCCCACAATCAGCGATAACTACGCTTTTAAGGAGATCTACAAAGTCCTTAAGCAGCACAGAGAGGAGTTTATCCGCGGTGTGCAAAATGATGCCGATGACCGTGAGGCAGAACATCTGCTCGAACTCTACCGCAAAGCGGCAGCGAAGCAGGTTTGCGACTGGCTCTGGAATATTATGGATTACCTCAAAGCCCCACAGTGGACGCCTTTTCGGTGGAAGTTTCTTACCGTTGTGCCGCCCACCGACGCCGCCCAGAGCGAGAGCCAGGCTAATCAGCAATGGAATGATGATTATTGCCAGATAGCTATTCTCAGAGAAAACCTTCTCGAACTTATACAGAAAAATAGCCTTGAGGACGCCACGAAATTTCTTGCCGGCTGCCTTGAGCGGATCTATGGCAAAGCGGCAGCCGATAAATCTCAGGGTTTACCCACGCCCGTCTCCGATGAGGAAAAGAAAGGCTATGCTTCCAACCATTACTTGTTTACCCCGCCACGGGAATCATCCCGTGAACGGGATGCAGATAGCCTGGCTGTATTTGAAAAATGGTATATGCAAAATAAAGTGTTGCTGATGAGGCATAATGGAAAACGTACGGAGAAAGTTAGCGTGGAGGCGTGGCTTGCAGGGCTAAAGTGCTTTGATCTCAAACGGGGTATCCCCAACGGGGATGCGATGAAAATCAAAGACGGGGTTTACAATAAAATTAAAGAAGATAAACACTTAAAAATGCCGAAAGGAAGCAGTCATATCTCTTTGCAGCGTTACCACAATCGCGTTAAAGAGGGTATTGCGCATATTGAAGCATTCATCGCCCAGCAACAGGCCAGTAACCAGCTCGCTCCTTACAGTGGCGCAAGGGACGCCATAAAACCGCTCTGGGGAAAATCGTTGATCCACTCATCTTCCTCGCAATCTGAGGCTCCTGAGGAGGATCGTCCTGTTAGGAATTTGGATGAGTGAAACACCCTGAAAATGCGGATAATCGTCACCCTTGTCTAAATTATTTGTAAAAGTGAATGCTTCGGGCTTTTCACATACGTTAAACCGCATTAAAACCTAAAGAAGTATACGCGATAACGTTGATTATCGTTTCCCCACTCAGACCATTATCACGGAGCGACAAATGGCAACGCATTTTGTTCGAGGACTGTTAAGCCCCGACACCCCCTTATCTCCACGACTGTGCGCTGCAAGTCTTGAGCAGGCGCAACAGTTACCCGAACATCGTCGCCAGCGCTTTTTAGCTTCCCGTTCGTTGCTCGCCGAGATGATGTTCCGCTTTTTTGGCATGAAAACCCTTCCCTCTATTCACGTTTCCCCGCCGGGAAAACCGCAGTTCCGGGATCGCGAGCTGGCGGATTTCTCCATCGCTTACGCCGGAAATATGGTAGGCGTCGCGCTGACCACGGAAGGACGTTGCGGCCTGGATATGGCGCTTCAGCGCACCACGCGCGGGTTTTCGCTTCCCAATACTGGCGACCAGGCGTTTCCGTTTACCAGCAATGAGTCAACGTGGATCGCCAGGCAGCACGATGCCACCGAAGCCAAAACCCAGTTGGTGACGTTACGTCACAGCCTGTTGAAAATGATGGGTGAAAAGGATGAAACCTCAGATACGGTGCAGCTCCAGCCCGCCGCCGGGAAATTACGGGTGATCAATTGCCCGCAGGTGGAATCGATTTGCGACGCGGAAGAGATCCTGATTTGGTCGGTCGCCGTCTCACCCGCTATCGAGAAACTGACGCTCTGGCAATACCACCAGCAGAACTGGAAAATCCTGCCGGACATCCCCAGCCGCCGCAACGATGAGGCTTCTCGCCTGATGCGTTTTACCAGTCTGCCGACAGAAAAAGTTCATATACTCAATACTTCGCATTCCGTAACGTCAGGGAGTCATCATGTCTGAATCGCTAAAAGTTGTGACATTACTGGGGAGCCTGCGTAAGGGCTCATTTAACGCCATGGTTGCGCGTACGCTGCCGAAGCTGGCACCAGCAGGAATGAACATCACCGCGCTGCCGACTATCGCCGACATTCCACTATACGACGCCGATATCCAGCAGGGCGAAGGCTTTCCGCAAAGTGTGGAAGCGATAGCAGCCCAAATCCGCGACGCCGATGGCGTGGTGATTGTCACCCCGGAATATAATTATTCGGTGCCGGGCGGCCTAAAGAACGCCATCGACTGGCTGTCGCGCCTGCCCAACCAGCCGCTGGCGGGCAAGCCGGTATTGATCCAGACCAGCTCAATGGGTGCCATTGGCGGCGCGCGCTGCCAGTATCATCTGCGCCAGATCCTGGTATTCCTCGACGCCATGGTGATGAACAAGCCGGAATTTATGGGCGGGGTGATTCAGAACAAGGTGGATACCCAGACGGGTGAAGTAATTGACCAGAGCACCCTGGACCATCTGACCGGGCAGTTAACGGCGTTTGGCGAGTATATTCAGCGAGTGCGTAACTGAAGTGAAAAGGGCCAGCAATGCTGGCCCTTGTTGATTAATGCGCGTCAATAAACACGATTTTCAGGGTGAACAGCAGCGCCACCACCACCACACAGGCGCTCAGGTCACGTAAACGACCGGTGAACACTTTCATCACGCAGTAGGAGATAAAGCCCAGCGCGATGCCTTCCGTGATAGAAAAGCTAAACGGCATCATCACGGCGGTGATAAACGCCGGAACCGCTTCCGTCAGGTCATCCCACTTCACGCGCGCCAGGCTTGAAGTCATCAGCACGCCCACGTAAATCAGGGCACCTGCCGCCGCATAGCCCGGTACCATGCCCGCCAGCGGTGACAGGAAAATCACCAGCAGGAACAGAAAGCCGACGATCACTGCGGTGAGGCCGGTACGGCCACCCACGGAAACGCCGGAAGACGATTCAATGTAAGCGGTCACTGACGACGTACCGATAAACGAACCAGTCACCGACGAGATACTGTCCACATACAGCGCCTGTTTCATGCGCGGGAAGCGGCCTTTTTCATCGGTCAGGCCTGCTTTATCCGTCACGCCAATCAGCGTACCGGAGGAGTCAAACAGGTTAACCAGCATAAACGAGAAAATCACCCCAGCCAGGCCGATGTTCAGCGAGCCTGCCAGATCAACCTGACCCACCACACTCATCACGTTCGGCGGCGCGGAAACAATCCCGTGGTACTGCACATCGCCCAGCATCCAGCCCAGCAGAGTGGTAACAACAATAGAGACCAGCACCGCAGCGTGAATATTACGCGACGCCAGAACAGCGATGATAAAGAAGCCCAGCGCACCCAGCAGCGTGGAATGGGAGGTCAGATTGCCGATAGTGACCAGCGTTTCCGGGTTCGCCACAATAATCCCGGCATTTTTCAGGCCCATCATGCCGATAAACAGACCGATACCGCTGGTGATGCCCACACGCAGGCTGACCGGAATATTGGCAATCATCCAGTAACGCACACGGAAAATAGTCAGGATCAGCAGGCCGACCGCGCCCCAGAAAATCGCGCCCATGCCGATTTGCCAGGAAAGCCCCATCGCGCCAACCACCACAAATGCGAAAAAGGCATTAAGACCCATCGCCGGTGCCAGCGCCACCGGCAGGTTGGCAAATAAGCCCATCAAAATACTGCCGAAGGCGGCAATCAGACAGGTGGTAACAAAGACGGCGCTGGTATCCATGCCAGCCGCGCCCAGAATCTGCGGGTTAACAAAAACGATATACACCATCGTCAGGAAAGTCGTGATACCGGCAATCACTTCGGTACGGGCGGTTGTGCCGTGTTCACGCAGTTTAAACACGCGCTCAAGCACCCCCGGTTGCGAAGCCGGAGTAGCGTTTTGTTGGCTCATTATCAGTTTCCGAACATGAGGAGGGAAAATTCGCCGGTTATCCTATACCAAAAAAGCGTCAGTTTGACGGCTATCACAGACTTTTTTTCATTGATTTTGCTTAGACGGGATCGTTTGCGCGGCGCAAAAATTTGCGCAATCAGGTAAAATGCTGTTTCATTCTTAACAAAGGAAACGGCATGTCCCGGATTGATGCGGTATTTTTTGACTGTGATGGCACGTTGGTCGACAGTGAAGTGATCTGCTCTAAAGCTTACGTGCATATGTTTGCGCAATATGGCATCCAGCTCGATCTGGAGGAGGTACATAAGACCTTCAAGGGGATAAAGCTCTACGAGATCATCGATACCATCAGCAATCAGCACGGCGTGAATCTGAACAAAGCCGATCTGGAAGCCGTGTATCGCGCCGAAGTTGCCAGACTGTTTGAGAGCGAACTGGTAGAAATTGAAGGCGCAGCGGAATTGCTGAAAAAGATGAAAGTGCCGATGTGTATCGTCTCTAACGGCCCGGTCACCAAAATGCAGCACTCACTGGGTAAAACCGGCATGCTCGACCACTTCCCGGATCTGCTGTACAGCGGGTATGACATTCAACGCTGGAAGCCGGACCCGGCGATTATGCACCACGCGGCCGATGCGATGCAGGTCGATGTGAAAAACTGCGTGCTGGTAGATGACTCGTCAGCGGGCGCGATGGCCGGTGTGGCGGCGGGCATGGAGGTGTACTACTTCTGCGCAGATCCGCATAACAAGCCGATCGACCACCCGAAAGTGACGTCGTTTACCGCGCTGTCGCAGCTGCCTGAACTGTGGCGCGCGCGCGGTTGGGATATTACTGAATAGTCTGAATGAAAAACGCCAGCGGACGCTGGCGTTATTGTTTTACTCTTTCGGGTCTTTGCCCGCTAGCAGCTTATCCAGCTCATCCCCGCCGACGTGACGGAAATCCTGGCCCTTCACGAAGTAGAAAATGTATTCGCAAATATTCTGGCAGCGGTCGCCGATACGCTCGATAGAGCGGGCGCAGAACAGGGCGGTCAGTACGCTTGGGATGGTGCGCGAATCTTCCATCATATAGGTCATCAACTGACGCACGATGCCCTCATACTCCTGGTCCACTTTTTTATCTTCGCGGTAAATCCGTACCGCTTCGTCCAGATCCATACGGGCGAAGGCGTCCAGCACATCGTGCAGCATCTGAACGGTATGGCGGCCCAGGGATTCCAGGCTCACTAACAGCGGCTGATGCTGTTGGGAGAATTTCTCCAGCGCGGTGCGGCAAATCTTGTCAGCCACGTCACCAATGCGCTCCAGCTCGGCGATGGTCTTGATGATCGCCATCACCAGGCGCAGGTCGCTGGCGGTGGGCTGGCGTTTAGCAATGATGCGCACGCAGGCTTCATCAATGGCGACTTCCATCATGTTGACCTGCTGGTCGCCGTCAATAACGCGCTTCGCCAGCTCGCCGTCCTGATTGTGCATAGCGGTAATTGCGTCAGAGAGCTGTTGTTCCACCAGCCCGCCCATCGTCATCACCTGGGTGCGGATATGTTCCAGCTCCGCATTAAACTGACCGGAAATATGTTTGTTGAGATTCAGATTGTCCATGGTTAACTCCCCATCAACCGTAGCGGCCAGTAATGTAATCTTCCGTTTGCTTCATCTTCGGCTTGGTAAAGATGTCATCCGTGTTGCTGAACTCGATCAATTCGCCAAGATACATAAACGCAGTATGGTCAGAACAACGCGCTGCCTGCTGCATGTTGTGCGTCACGATAACCACGGTGTAATCCTGCTTCAGCTCGGTGATCAACTCTTCAATACGGCCCGTTGAGATTGGGTCGAGCGCCGAACAGGGTTCATCCAGCAACAGGACTTCCGGGCGGATGGCAATACCGCGCGCGATGCACAAACGCTGCTGCTGACCACCTGAGAGAGAGTACCCACTCTGGTGTAATTTATCCTTGGTTTCATTCCATAATGCGGCTTTGGTCAAAGCCCACTGTACGCGCTCGTCCATATCGCTGCGCGACAGCTTTTCAAACAGGCGGACGCCGAAGGCGATGTTGTCGTAAATCGACATCGGGAACGGCGTCGGCTTCTGGAAAACCATCCCGACTTTAGCGCGCAGCAGCGCGATGTCCTGGGCGTGGTTCAGGATGTTTTCACCATCCAGCAGGATCTCGCCTTCCGCGCGCTGCTCCGGGTAAAGCTCAAACATTTTGTTGAAGGTGCGCAGCAGCGTGGATTTGCCGCAGCCTGACGGGCCGATAAATGCCGTCACTTCGTTTTTGGCGATATCCAGACTGATATTTTTCAGGGCATGGAATTTCCCGTAATAGAAGTTCAAATCACGAACCTGAATTTTACCGGGGGTGTGTTCAACCATACTCATCGTCTTCTTTTCCTCATCGACGCCGCATCCGCCGCGCCGCAGTAATTAACCGTGTTTGCTCTTCGCGAACAGTACGCGCGCAAGGATGTTCAGTAACAGGACGCAGAGGGTAATAATCAGTACCCCGGCCCAGGCCAGCTGTTGCCATTCGGCGAACGGGCTCATGGCGAATTTAAAGATGGTCACCGGCAGGTTAGCGATAGGCTGCATCATATCGGTGCTCCAGAACTGGTTGGACAACGCGGTAAACAGCAGCGGAGCCGTTTCACCCGCAATACGCGCTACTGCCAGCAGAACGCCGGTGATAATCCCGGAGACCGAGGCTTTCAGGGTAATTGCGGAAATCATCTTCCACTTCGGCGTGCCCAATGCATAGGCCGCTTCACGCAGGCTATCCGGCACCAGCTTCAGCATGTTCTCGGAGGTACGGATAACGATAGGAATTTGCAGCAGCGCCAGCGCGATCACGCCAGCCCAGCCGGAAAAGTGCTCCATCTGCGCCACTACGATGGTGTAGACAAACAGGCCGACCACAATCGATGGTGCGGAGAGCAGAATATCGTTAATAAAGCGGATCACTTCGGCGAGCCAGGATTTACGGCCATATTCGGCCAGATAAATACCCGCCATGATGCCCAGCGGCGTACCAAATACGGTCGCCCACAGGATCAGTAACCCACTGCCCGCCAGGGCGTTGGCCAGACCGCCGCCAGCGGTATTCGGCGGCGGGGTCATTTCGGTGAACAGCGCCAGCGACATCCCGTCAAAGCCGCGGGTAATTGTCGAGAACAAAATCCAGATCAGCCAGAACAGGCCGAAGGCCATGGTGGCCATCGACAGCGTCAGGGCAATGCGGTTTTTAGCGCGGCGACGCGCCTGCATTTTGCGGCGCGATTCCGCCAGTTCCTGAGAGGATTGCAATTCGATGGTCGCCATTAGCGTGCCCCCTCGTTTTTCGCCAGACGCATAATCATGACTTTAGAAATCGCCAGCACAATAAAGGTAATCACGAACAGGATCAGGCCCAGTTCCATCAACGCTGCCACGTGCAGACCGGATTCCGCTTCGGCGAATTCGTTGGCCAGCGCGGAGGTAATACTGTTGCCCGGCATATACAGCGAGGCGCTGTCGAGCTGGTAGGTGTTGCCGATGATAAAGGTCACCGCCATGGTTTCGCCCAGCGCGCGGCCCAGCCCGAGCATCACGCCACCGATCACGCCGTTTTTGGTGAACGGCAGCACGATACGCCAGATCACTTCCCAGGTGGTGCAGCCGATGCCGTAGGCCGACTCTTTCATCATCACCGGCGTTTGCTCAAATACATCACGCATTACCGCGGCAATGTACGGAATGATCATGATGGCGAGGATGACGCCTGCGGCCAGGATACCGATACCGAACGCCGGGCCGGAGAACAGCGCGCCAACAAACGGAATAGTGGAGAGCACATTGCCCACCGGCTCCTGGAAATAAGTGGCGAACAGCGGGGCGAAGATAAACAGGCCCCACATGCCGTAAACGATACTCGGAATAGCCGCCAGCAGCTCAATCGCGATACCCAGCGGGCGCTTCAGCCAGTTTGGGGCCAGCTCGGTCAGGAACAGGGCGATACCAAAGCTCACCGGCACCGCAATCAGCAGGGCGATAAACGAGGTTACCAGGGTTCCGTAGATCGGCACTAATGCGCCGTAGATGTCATTCGGGGCATCCCACTCTTTGGTCCACAGGAATGAGAAGCCGAATTTTTGAATGCTTGGCCATGAGGAGATGACCAGGGACACGATAATGCCGCCCATCAGCAATAGCACAATCAGCGCAGCCAGTTTTACCAGCGCGCTGAATATCATGTCACCGTTTTTCCCCGGAGGGGTAAATGCAGGCTTAGTGGCAGCCATAATTCACTCTTTTGTCAGAACCCTGAAAACCGGCATTATCGCCAGTTTTCAGGGTATTGCCATTACCCATTGTCAGTCGGCCGGAAATTTCTTCCCACCGACTCAGGGGCAAATCAGTACAACGCTTTACCGCTGCTGTCTTTCACGTTGGTTTTCCATGCAGCACGAATCTGCTCAACCACGCTGTCCGGCAGGCTGGCGTAATCCAGGTCATTGGCCTGTTTCGCACCATCTTTAAAGGCCCAGTCGAAGAACTTCAGCACTTCAGCACCCTGTTCCGGTTTCTTCTGCTCTTTGTGAAGCAGGATGAAGGTGGTGGAGGTAATCGGCCACGCCTCGTCACCTTTCTGGTTCGTCAGGTCCTGCGCGAAGGATTTGCTCCAGTCCACGCCTTTAGCAGCGTTAGAGAAGCTCTCTTCGGTCGGGCTGACCGGTTTGCCGTCAGCGGAAACCAGTTTGGTGTACGCCAGGTTGTTCTGCTTAGCGTAAGCGTATTCTACATAGCCGATAGACCCTGGCAGACGCTGTACGAAGGCGGCGATGCCGTCGTTGCCTTTACCGCCCAGACCGGTCGGCCAGTTTACGGTAGAGCCTGAACCTACTTTGGATTTCCACTCTTCGTTAACTTTCGCCAGGTAGCTGGTGAACACGAAGGAGGTACCGGAACCGTCAGCACGACGCACCACGGCGATGTTCTGAGACGGCAGTTTCAGGCCAGGGTTGAGTTTAGCGATCGCTTCGTCATCCCATTTTTTGATTTTGCCCAGGTAGATATCACCCAGGGTTTTACCATCCAGCACCAGTTCACCGGATTTCACGCCCTGAAGATTCACCGCCAACACCACACCGCCAATCACGGTCGGGAACTGGAACAGGCCTTCCTGCTGGAGTTTTTCGTCGCTCAGCGGCGCATCAGAGGCACCAAAATCAACGGTATTCGCAATGATTTGCTTAACGCCGCCGGAGGAGCCGATACCCTGATAGTTCACTTTGCTGCCCGTGGACTTCTGGTAGGTATCTGCCCATTTGGCATACACCGGCGCAGGGAAGGTTGCACCGGCGCCAGTCAGGCTCGCCGCAGCATTAACGGCAAAAGCGCTCATCGATAAGGTCGCGGCGACAACAGTTGCGACGGTGGTACGCATAACTTTCATAATGTCTCCTGCTGGATCGTAATTCATTGTTTAGTGGCTACGATGAGCAAAATAGGACACTTTGGTGACAGTTAAATGTACGAATTATGACAGTTTTATGACAAGGGAAATCTCATGAAATTATCAACCAGAAAAACTCTATTTATCAAAGACATAATCACAATTATGACAGCGCTATTGCCGTAAAATTTTATTTTTGTGACAAGATTAAAGGTAGTTCGGGATGACGCATTGTCATAAAAAAACGGGGATTTTTTTGGATAAAAACCAGCCAAAAAAGAAAGCCTCACCATGACAGTGAGGCTTGCGGGATTATTCTACAGTAACGGATTTTGCGAGGTTACGCGGCTGGTCTACGTCGGTGCCTTTGATCAGCGCCACATGGTAGGCCAGTAACTGCAACGGAACGGTATAGAAGATCGGCGCAATCACCTCTTCCACATGCGGCATCTCGATGATGTGCATGTTGTCGCTGCTGGAGAAACCGGCATCCTGATCGGCGAAGACGTACAGCTGGCCGCCACGGGCGCGCACTTCTTCGATGTTAGATTTCAGTTTTTCCAGCAGTTCGTTGTTCGGTGCCACCACAATAACCGGCATATCGGCGTCAATCAGCGCCAGCGGGCCGTGTTTCAGCTCGCCAGCGGCATAGGCTTCCGCGTGAATATAAGAGATCTCTTTCAGCTTCAGCGCGCCTTCCAGGGCGATCGGATACTGATCGCCACGGCCCAGGAACAGGGCGTGATGCTTGTCGGAGAAATCTTCCGCCAGCGCTTCGATGCGCTTGTCCTGGGACAGCATCTGCTCGATACGGCTCGGCAATGCCTGTAGGCCGTGCACAATATCGTGCTCGACAGAGGCATCCAGGCCCTTCAGGCGGGCCAGCTTCGCCACCAGCATCAACAGCACCGTTAGTTGAGTGGTGAAGGCTTTGGTAGAGGCCACGCCGATTTCGGTGCCCGCTTTGGTCATCAGCGCCAGATCGGATTCACGCACCAGCGAAGAGCCCGGAACGTTGCACACCGCCAGCGAGCCCAGATAGCCCAGCTCTTTAGACAGGCGCAGTGCTGCCAGGGTATCGGCAGTTTCGCCAGACTGAGACAGGGTAATCATCAGGCTGTTGCGGCGTACCGCAGATTTGCGATAGCGGAATTCAGAGGCGATTTCGACATCGCAGGAGACGCCCGCCAGCGCTTCGAACCAGTAGCGCGACACCATACCGGAGTTATAGGAGGTGCCGCAGGCCACGATCTGGATATGCTCAACCTGCGAGAGCAGATCGTTAGCCTGAGGGCCGAGCTCGCTTAAATCCACTTCGCCGTGGCTGATGCGCCCGGTCAGGGTGTTTTTGATCGCGTTCGGCTGCTCGTAGATCTCTTTTTGCATGTAGTGGCGGTAAACGCCTTTGTCGCCCGCGTCATATTGCAGGTTGGATTCGATATCCTGACGTTTAACTTCTTCGCCTTTGTTATCGAAGATGGTGACGTTGCGGCGAGTCACTTCCGCGATATCGCCTTCTTCCAGGAAGATAAAGCGACGGGTCACTGGCAAAAGCGCCAGTTGATCGGACGCGATAAAGTTTTCACCCATACCGAGGCCGATAACCAGCGGGCTACCAGAACGCGCGGCCAGCAGCACGTCCGGATTGCGGGTGTCGACGATAACGGTGCCGTATGCGCCGCGCAGTTGCGGGATAGCGCGCAGAACCGCATCACGCAGGGTGCCGCCCTGCTCCAGCTCCCAGTGCACCAGATGCGCGATGACTTCGGTATCGGTCTGGGAAGCAAATTCGTATCCGCGCGCCTGCAACAGCTCGCGCAGCGGCTCATGGTTTTCAATGATGCCGTTGTGAACAACCACAATGTGATCGGACACATGCGGGTGTGCGTTAATTTCCGACGGTTCGCCGTGGGTCGCCCAACGGGTATGGGCAATGCCCGTACCGCCATGCAGAGGCTGTTCCTGTGCGGCTTGCGCCAGCATCTGAACTTTGCCAAGACGACGTAAACGCGTCATCTCTCCGCTGCTGTTGATAACCGCAAGTCCCGCAGAGTCATAACCACGGTATTCCAGACGGCGTAATCCTTCGAGAAGGATTTCTGCAATATCACGCTGCGCGACTGCGCCAACAATTCCACACATAGTTTTGTTTCCTGATAATGGCGATATGCCATAGGTTGTCAGTCGACCTTTGTTGCTCTTTTCGAGCGCCCCGAGCCTTGTAGAGAGTGGGGTTATTATTGTGGTACTGCTTTTGGGGCGGAGGAATTATGGCTTCCTCTCACCCCGGCCTCGCTTTACAGCAAGGATAATTATTTTTTCTTCACCGGACGCTGCCAGCCCTGAATATGGGTCTGCTTCACGCGGCTGATGACTAATTCATTTTCTTCGATATTACGGGTAACCGTGGTGCCCGCGCCGATGGTCACGCCGCGCGCTACGGTTACCGGCGCAACCAGTTGCGTGTCGGAACCGACAAACACATCGTCGCCAATAATGGTTTTGTGTTTATTCGCGCCATCGTAATTACAGGTAATGGTGCCCGCGCCAATATTCACATTCGCGCCGATTTCCGCATCGCCTAAATAGGAAAGATGGCCGGCTTTGGACCCTTTACCGAGACGCGCTTTTTTCATTTCCACGAAGTTGCCAACATGCGCGCCTTCTTCGAGTTCCGCGCCGGGACGCAAACGCGCAAATGGACCGATGGTACAGGCGGCATCAAGTCGCGAATCTTCTACTACAGAGTAAGCGCTGATTTCACAGTCATCGCCAATCACGCTGTTTTTAATGATACAGCCCGCAGCGATTTTTACCCGGTTGCCCAGGATAACGTTGCCTTCGATAATCACATTAGTATCAATTTCAACGTCGCGCCCGTGGGTTAATTCGCCACGCAGATCGAAACGCGCCGGATCGCGCAGCATCACGCCTGCCAGCAGCAATTTTTCTGCCTGTTCGGACTGATACACACGCTCAAGACGCGCCAGCTGCAGGCGGTTATTCACGCCTTCCACTTCGCTTAAGCGGTCAGGATGTACGGCGGCGATTTCGCGCCCTTCCTGCCAGGCGAGGGCGATAATATCGGTAATGTAATATTCGCCCTGGGCGTTATCGTTAGTCAGTTTTGACAGCCAGCGTTTTAAATCCGCGCCGTTGGCAATCAAAATACCGGTATTGATTTCATTAATCTGGCGCTGTTCGTCGCTGGCGTCTTTATGTTCAACAATGCCCGTTACCTGCCCGTTTTCACGAGTAATACGGCCATAGCCGGTCGGATCGTCAAGTTTGACCGTCAACAGGCCAATACCGCCTTGCGGTTTAGCATCCTTCAGGCGCGCCAGGGTATCGGTAGAAATCAGCGGTACGTCGCCGTAGAGCATCAGAATGTCTTCGTCATCCGCGAAGAACGGCGCGGCTTGCTGCATAGCATGGCCGGTTCCCAGTTGCTCGGCCTGCAAAACCCAGTTCACGGCATCATTATTCAGGGTTTGTTTAAGCAGATCGCCGCCGTGGCCGTATACCAGATGTACACGCTGGGCACCGACCTTTGTCGCCGCATCAATCACATGCTGCACCATCGGCTTGCCGGCAAGCGTGTGCAACACTTTTGGAAGATCGGAATACATGCGGGTGCCTTTGCCTGCGGCAAGGATAACCACGCTCATCGCACTGTTCGCCATACGCGTCCTGTCTCTGTAAAGTGAGTGAAGTAAAACGATTTACGTTTGAAAATTCTACATATTTTTCGCGGTAAAATGGATTGCCGTTATTTTACGCGGTTAATGTGAATTTTGCTTTATTGGCTATTTATTTAGGGTGTAATGTCCCGTCAGCCGCTGCTTTTTAAGTGCGTAATTCATTGCCATAGCGCATTTGGCGCACTTAGTTTTTAATAAAAAATATCCGGCGAATGAATATATTTGGATTCTCCCGGCAAAGAATAGCGGATTTTTCGCAGATTACTGTTCGGATTAATTTACTGTAAACGGCAATAGCAGGAAGGAAACCACCCAAACAGGTGATAATAAAGCGATGATCGAGAATCGCATTGCCGGCAACACCGCAACGGGCAAAAAAAATGCCAGTCATATGACTGGCATTTTAGCTTTCAAGCCGGTGTTACATCGCTTTTTTGGTTAACTCGATAACGCGCAGTTTGGCAATCGCTTTAGCCAGTTCAGCAGAAGCCTGAGCGTAATCCACGTCGCCGTGAGAATTACGAATGTGCTCTTCTGCCTTACGCTTCGCTTCCAGGGCTCGCGCTTCGTCGAGGTCCTGACCGCGAATCGCGGTATCTGCCAGCACAGTCACGTTGCCCGGTTGCACTTCAAGAATGCCGCCGGAGAGATAAATAAACTCTTCATGACCGTGCTGCTTCACGATGCGGATCATACCAGGCTTAATGGCGGTGAGCAGCGGAGCGTGGCCCGGGTAAATCCCCAGTTCACCTTCACTACCCGTAACCTGGATTTTTTCCACCAGCCCTGTGAACATTTGCTGTTCAGCGCTGACGACATCCAGGTGGTAAGTCATTGCCATATCACCCTCCGATTAAGGCGTTAAAGTTTTTTGGCTTTTTCCACGGCTTCGTCGATGGAGCCAACCATGTAGAACGCCTGCTCCGGCAGGTGATCGTATTCGCCTTCCATGATGCCTTTAAAGCCACGGATAGTATCTTTCAGCGATACGTATTTGCCCGGAGAACCGGTAAACACTTCTGCCACGAAGAACGGCTGGGACAGGAAGCGCTGGATCTTACGCGCGCGTGCTACCACCAGTTTGTCTTCTTCAGACAGTTCGTCCATACCGAGGATGGCGATGATGTCTTTCAGTTCCTGGTAACGCTGCAGGATGGACTGTACGCCACGCGCGGTGTCGTAGTGCTCCTGGCCAACAACCAGCGGGTCCAGCTGACGGCTGGTGGAATCCAGCGGGTCAACCGCAGGGTAGATACCCAGAGACGCGATCTGACGGCTCAGTACCACGGTCGCGTCAAGGTGCGCAAAGGTGGTGGCTGGTGACGGGTCAGTCAAGTCATCCGCAGGTACGTATACCGCCTGTACGGACGTGATAGAACCGGTTTTGGTGGAGGTGATACGTTCCTGCAGAACGCCCATTTCTTCCGCCAGCGTCGGCTGATAACCTACCGCAGAAGGCATACGGCCCAGCAGTGCAGATACTTCAGTACCGGCCAGGGTATAACGGTAGATGTTATCCACGAACAGCAGAACGTCACGGCCTTCGTCACGGAATTTCTCAGCCATGGTCAGGCCGGTCAGCGCAACGCGCAGACGGTTTCCCGGCGGCTCGTTCATCTGGCCGTAAACCAGGGATACTTTATCCAGAACGTTGGAATCGGTCATTTCGTGGTAGAAGTCGTTACCCTCACGAGTACGCTCACCCACGCCCGCAAACACAGAATAACCGGAGTGCTCGATCGCGATGTTACGGATCAGCTCCATCATGTTTACGGTTTTACCTACGCCCGCACCACCGAACAGACCGACTTTACCGCCCTTCGCGAACGGACACATCAGGTCGATTACTTTGATACCGGTTTCCAGCAGTTCCTGAGAGCTGGACAGCTCTTCATAGGACGGTGCCGCGCGGTGGATCGCCCAACGCTCTTCTTCACCGATGTCGCCTTTCATATCGATCGGCTGACCCAGCACGTTCATGATACGGCCCAGGGTCGCTTTACCTACCGGGACTTCGATCGGGTGCTCAAGGTCTGCAACAGTCAGACCACGACGCAGACCGTCGGAAGAACCCATTGCGATGGTACGCACGATACCGCCGCCGAGCTGCTGCTGCACTTCCAGCACCAGACGCTCATCACCATTTTGCACCTCAAGAGCATCGTACACGCGCGGTACGGCATCCTGAGGGAATTCGACGTCAACTACGGCGCCGATTACCTGGACAATTTTTCCAGTAGCCATCTTGAATCCTCTACGAATTAACCTGGTTATACCGCGGATGCACCACCGACGATTTCGGTGAGTTCCTGAGTAATGCTGGCCTGACGAGCTTTGTTGTATACCAACTGCAGCTCTTTAATCAGGCTGCCGCCATTGTCGGTCGCGGCTTTCATCGCCACCATACGTGCGGCCTGCTCGCTGGCCAGGTTTTCTACCACGCCCTGATAAACCTGAGATTCCACATAACGACGCAGGAGGGTATCCAGCAGCGCTTTCGGATCGGGTTCGTACAGGTAATCCCAGGACTTGCGTTTTAATTCCTCATCATCATCCGCTGGCAATGGCAGCAGTTGCGTGATGGTCGGAACCTGAGACATGGTATTGATAAATTTGTTATTGACGATAAAAAGCTTGTCCAGACGCCCTTCATCATAGGCCTGCAACATCACTTTTACCGGGCCGATCAGTTCAGACAGGGATGGGTTATCCCCCATGCCTGTCACCTGAGCCACGATGTTCCCGCCAACGGAATTAAAGAACGACACGCCTTTAGAGCCGATCATCGCGATATCGCTCTGAACGCCCTTATCTGACCATGCTTTCATTTCCGCCAGCAGTTTTTTGAACAGGTTAATGTTCAAGCCACCGCACAGACCACGGTCCGTCGACACCACCAGGTAGCCCACGCGCTTAACGTCGCGTTCTTCCAGGTAAGGGTGCTTATATTCCAGATTACCGTGAGCAAGGTGACCAATCACTTTGCGCATGGTATCTGCGTAAGGACGGCTGGCAGCCATTCTTTCCTGCGATTTACGCATTTTGGAAGCGGCGACCATCTCCATCGCTTTAGTGATCTTCTGCGTGTTCTGGACGCTTGCGATCTTACTACGTATCTCTTTTGCGCCGGCCATGAGCTTCTCCTCAATGCCTTGCGGCCTGTCCTAAGACAAGCCGCCAGACGTTACCAGGACTGGGTTGCTTTGAAAGAGTCGAGGATGCCTTTCAGCTTGCCTTCGATCTCATCGTTATAGCCACCGGTCTGGTTGATTTCTTGCATCAGCGGAGCGTGATCACGGTCAACGTAAGCCAGCAGAGCGGCTTCGAAGCTACCGATTTTCGCCAGTTCCACATCTTCGAGGTAACCGCGTTCTGCCGCGAACAGCACCAGAGCCTGCTGCGCAACGGACATCGGCGCATACTGTTTCTGTTTCAGAAGCTCGGTCACTTTCTGACCGTGGCTCAGCTGTTTACGGGTTGCATCATCAAGGTCGGATGCAAACTGGGAGAACGCCGCCAGTTCACGGTACTGCGCCAGCGCGGTACGAATACCACCGGACAGTTTCTTGATGATTTTGGTCTGCGCTGCGCCACCTACACGAGATACGGAAATACCCGGGTTAACCGCCGGACGAATACCGGAGTTGAACAGGTTGGTTTCCAGGAAGATCTGACCATCGGTAATGGAAATTACGTTGGTCGGAACGAACGCAGAAACGTCACCCGCCTGGGTTTCGATAATCGGCAGTGCAGTCAGTGAACCGGTTTGACCTTTGACTTCACCTTTGGTGAAGGCTTCAACGTATTCCGCGTTAACGCGGGATGCACGCTCCAGCAGACGAGAGTGGAGGTAGAATACGTCGCCCGGGAATGCTTCACGTCCAGGCGGACGGCGCAGCAGCAGGGAGATCTGACGGTAAGCAACGGCCTGTTTGGACAGATCATCATAAATGATCAGCGCATCTTCGCCGCGGTCACGGAAGTATTCGCCCATTGCGCAACCGGCATAGGGTGCCAGGTATTGCAGCGCAGCGGATTCAGACGCGGTCGCAACCACCACAATGGTGTTAGACAGCGCACCGTGTTCTTCCAGCTTACGCACCACGTTGGCGATAGTGGACGCTTTCTGCCCGATCGCAACGTAGACACATTTGATGCCGGAATCACGCTGGTTGATGATGGCGTCGATAGCCAGTGCGGTTTTACCGGTCTGACGGTCGCCGATGATCAGTTCACGCTGACCACGACCGATTGGGATCATGGCGTCAACGGACTTATAACCGGTCTGTACAGGCTGGTCTACGGATTGACGTTCGATAACGCCCGGTGCAATCGCTTCAACAGCAGAGAAGCCGTCGTGCTCAACCGGACCTTTACCGTCGATAGGCGCACCCAGGGTGTTCACCACACGACCCAGCAGGCCACGGCCAACCGGAACTTCAAGAATACGGCCAGTACACTTCACCTTCATACCTTCGGCGAGGTCAGCGTACGGACCCATCACCACCGCACCCACAGAGTCGCGCTCGAGGTTCAGTGCGATAGCGTAACGGTTACCCGGCAGGGAGATCATCTCGCCCTGCATCACATCGGCCAGGCCGTGGATACGGATAACACCGTCACTTACAGAAACAATAGTACCTTCGTTGTGAGCTTCACTCACAACACTGAACTGAGCAATGCGCTGCTTGATCAGTTCGCTGATTTCGGTGGAATTCAGTTGCATGCTCCAGTCCCCTTAAGACTGCAAGACGTCTGCAAGGCGTTCAAGACGGCCGCGTACGCTGCCATCAATGACCATATCACCCGCTCGGATGATTACGCCTGCCACTACAGACTTATCGATTTTGCAATTCAGCTTCACTTTGCGTGACAGACGTTTTTCCATCGCGACACTGATTTTCTCGAGCTGTTCTTCGTTAAGCGCAGTAGCGGAAGTGACTTCCACTTCAACGGTGGCCTCACGGGCCTCACGTAAACGAATAAATTGCTCAAGAACATCAGGGAGAACCTTCAGACGCCCATTATCAGCCATTACCTTAATCAGGTTCTGTCCGTGAGCGTCGAGCTGGTCACCACATACTGCGATAAACGACTCAGCGAGCGTTTCCGGCGCCAGTGCGCCAGAGAGAAGCTCTGCCATTTGTTCGTTTTTAGTCACCTCAGCGGCAAACGCCAGCATGTCCTGCCAACGGTCTACGCTTTGGTTTTCGACGGCAAAGTCAAAAGCTGCTTTGGCGTAGGGGCGAGCTACCGTTACAAATTCAGACATCAGCCCCTCCCTCCTTACAGTTCAGCGACAAGTTTATCCACGATGTCGCTGTTAGCAGCTTCATCCACGGAACGTTCGATGATCTTCTCGGCGCCAGCAACGGCCAGCATAGCCACCTGCTTACGCAGCTCTTCACGAGCGCGTTTACGCTCAGCGTCGATTTCTGCCTGAGCCTGCGCCACGATTTTGGTACGTTCCTGTTCGGCTTCCGCTTTCGCTTCGTCCAGGATCTGCGCACGGCGTTTGTTCGCCTGCTCGATGATTACCTGAGCTTCAGCTTTCGCTTTTTTCAGCTGGTCGGTCGCATTGGCCTGTGCAAGGTCCAAATCCTTTTTAGCTCGTTCAGCAGAAGCAAGACCGTCAGCAATTTCTTTTTGACGTTTTTCGATGGCAGCCATAATTGGCGGCCATACATACTTCATGCAGAACAGAACGAACAGGACAAACGCGATGGCCTGGCCGAGGATTGTTGCGTTAAGATTCACAGCACAATGCCTCTTATCTAGTTAACGTTCTGATATTGCTTAATTTACTTAACAAGTAAAGCAACGCTCACTACGCGACGGCGAACATCACGTACAGACCCAGACCTACAGCGATCATCGGGATTGCGTCCACCAGACCCATTACGATAAAGAACTGAGTACGCAGCAGAGGAATCAGATCAGGCTGACGCGCGGCGCCTTCCAGAAATTTACCCCCGAGGATGCCGATACCGATCGCAGCACCGATTGCCGCAAGACCCATCATCACAGCGGCAGCCATGTACAGCAGATCCATATTCAGGTTTTCCATGACAGTCTCCAGTTTGTTTCAGTTAAAACGCAGTAGTGTTGTTTAAAAAATCAATGCTCTTCAGATGCCATCGACAGATAGACAATCGTCAGAACCATGAAAATGAAGGCTTGCAGCGTAATGATCAGGATGTGGAAAATGGCCCATGGCACATTCAACAACCACTGCGACCACCACGGCAACAGACCAGCAATCAGAATGAAAATCAGCTCACCGGCATACATATTGCCGAACAGTCGCAGACCGAGAGAAACCGGTTTGGACAGCAGGCTCACACCTTCAAGGATTAAGTTGACAGGAATGAATGCCCAGTGATTGAACGGCTGTAGCGTCAGCTCTTTAGCGAAGCCGCCAATGCCTTTCATTTTGATGCTGTAGAACAAAATCAGGATAAACACGCCAAGCGCCATGGACAGGGTGATGTTCACGTCAGCAGACGGCACCACGCGCATCGCCGGCAGACCCAGTACATGTTCAGCAATGTACGGCAGCAGGTCGATTGGCAGCAAATCCATCAGGTTCATCAGGAATACCCAGACGAAAATCGTCAGGGCCAGCGGAGCGATAACTTTGCTCTTGCCGTGGTACATGTCTTTTACGCTTCCATGTACGAAACCGACAATCAGCTCGACCGCTGTCTGGAATTTACCCGGTACGCCGCTGGTGGCATGTTTGGCCACACGACGGAACAGAACCAGGAACAACAGACCCAGAACCACCGAGAAGAACATGGAGTCTATGTTGAGCGTCCAGAAGGTAGCCGGGGGGTTTTGCGGATCCACCAGTGAGAAGGTACGCAGGTCAAGCTGAAGGTTATTCAGATGGTGACCTATGTACTCCTGTGGTGAAGAGAGTTCTCCTGCAGACATGATGCCTCTTACCCTTTGTTGTTGATTACAGCTGGTGCCAGTATTTGCACAACCAGCACCGAAACCCACGTCACTATCAGCGGAAAAAATACCGCGTGGAAGTACGCTAACGCCACCACCAAAAGTGCGAATGTCGCAAGCACCTTAAACACTTCGCCGACGGCGAACGACCAGGCCACTCGGCCTTTTGCGGGTGTCTGCGCCTGGTGACGCCAGGCAAAAATCATAAACAATGCGTTTGGCAGCCACACTGCCAGGCCTCCGCCAACGGCGGACGCGCCCCAACTGGGGTCTTTGAAGCAAAACAGCAATCCCATCGCCATTATTGCCAGTAACTGAATGAACAGAAGCTTGCGAGCCACATTGACACTAAAGAGCGACACAAACATTACGTTTACTCCTGCTCCCTAAGAGGTATGTCGCGTGTCGTATAAAACGTTCTTTAAGGCTCGGAGTCAAGCATCAAAAAGCGGTCAAATTATACGGTGCGGCCTCGTGATTTCAAACAATAAGTAGCGAAAAGGTGAATAAATGTTTAAATAAATTTCGACCCGCGCATTTTTAAACTTTTTATTAAACGCGCTATGTTCGCCAAAAAACCGGAATAACCGCAAAGACCTTGTTCTAAAGCGTGCAGGAGATCACACAATAAACAATTAAACTAACAAATATTCTGTATCAGATATGAAACCCGAAAATGCATCTTATTGAAAATTAATAGTATTACACGCGATTTTTTTAAAATCAGTCCATACACCATCAAAACCTTTCATTGACATATCAACCGAAGTTTTAACAAACACGGATACGCCATGAGGAGGATTTTTAGCAGGCTGATATTTTCGGGGTTGATTATTTTAAAACGGATTTAACTGCCTCTCCCCTGCCCTGTTCTATGCCCTGGTAAAAAAAGGGTTAAATTTCCTGTCATTCATCATGAGAATGACAGGTGGCGTTTAACAATTTATCAATCGCACTTTTTCTACTATTTTTTACAATTCTTAAAATTTGTTTGGCTTAATCATAACCAAATGGCGTTCGCCTTCAAGGCCCGGTACGTTTAGCGCCACGACCTTTTCCACTTCGAATCCTGCCGGCAGCGCCGCGATTTCATCATCTGGACGCAGGCCTTTCAGGGCATAAAAGCGCCCGTGCGGCGCAGGCAGACGCTGGCACCAGTTCACCATATCGGTCAGCGACGCGAACGCGCGGCTGATCACGCCGTCAAACGGCGGTTCTGCCGGAAATTCTTCAACGCGGCTTTGCACCGGTGCGATATTCTCCAGCTTCAGTTCATGCTGCACCTGGCGCAAAAAGCGTACCCGTTTACCCAGGCTATCCAGCAGGGTGAAATGCTTATCCGGGCAGGCGATCGATAACGGGATGCCCGGCAAACCGGGGCCAGTACCAACGTCGATAAAGCGCTCGCCTTCAAGGTGCGGGGCGACCACGATGCTGTCGAGAATATGGCGCACCAACATTTCCGCCGGATCGCGCACGGAAGTCAAGTTATAGGCTTTGTTCCACTTATCCAGCATGCCGACATAGGCCAGCAGCTGCTGTTTTTGGTGGTCGGTCAGCGTGATGGCGGCGGCATTCAGCAAACGCGTGAGTTTATTCAGCACAACGATATCCATGAAAAGGGCCAGCATAAGGCTGGCCCGAATTTAACGTCCGGTTACGCGCTGCGGCGCAGTAAACCCTGTTTTTTAAGCCATACCAGCAAAATAGAGATGGCGGCAGGCGTGATGCCTGAAATGCGCGACGCCTGTCCAATGGACGACGGTTTGTGATCGTTAAGTTTGGCGATCACTTCGTTCGACAAGCCAGACACCTGGCGGTAATCCAGGGTCGCGGGCAGCAGCGTGTTTTCATTGCGCAGCTGTTTCTCGATCTCGTCCTGCTGGCGGGCGATGTATCCCTCGTATTTCACCTGGATTTCTACCTGCTCGGCGGCCTGAGCATCATCAAGGCCCGGCGCGAACGGGGTCAGGTTTACCAACTGCGGGTACGTCATTTCCGGGCGGCGCAGCAGATCTTCGCCGCTGGCTTCACGGGACAACGGCGAGGCCAGTTGGGCGTTGATCTCCTGCACGCCTTCCGAAGACGGTGCCATCCAGATGCCGCGCAGGCGCTGGCGTTCCAGTTCGATATTTTCACGCTTCTGGTTGAAGCGCGCCCAGCGGGCATCGTCCACCAGGCCCAGCTCGCGGCCCGCTTCGGTCAGACGCAGATCGGCGTTATCTTCACGCAGCATCAGGCGATATTCGGCACGGGAGGTAAACATGCGGTACGGTTCTTTGGTGCCCAGCGTGCACAGATCGTCCACCAGCACGCCGAGGTAAGCCTGATCGCGACGCGGCGCCCAGCCCTCTTTCTCGGCAGAGAAGCGACCGGCATTCAGGCCTGCCAGCAGACCCTGCGCGGCAGCTTCTTCATAGCCGGTGGTGCCGTTGATTTGCCCGGCAAAGAACAGGCCCTGGATATATTTGCTCTCCAGGGTCGGTTTCAAATCGCGCGGGTCAAAGAAATCATACTCAATGGCGTAACCCGGACGGACGATTTTGGCGTTCTCCATGCCTTGCATTGAGCGCACGATTTGCATCTGCACATCAAACGGCAGGCTGGTGGAAATCCCGTTCGGGTAAATTTCGTTCGACGTGAGGCCTTCCGGCTCCAGGAAGATCTGATGCTGGTTGCGATCGGCAAAGCGCATCACTTTATCTTCGATGGACGGGCAGTAGCGCGGGCCAATGCCTTCGATCACCCCGGCATACATCGGGCTGCGATCGAGGTTGGCGCGGATCACGTCATGGGTTTTTTCGTTGGTGTAGGTGATATAGCACGGCACCTGCTGTGGATGCTGGCTGACATTGCCCATAAACGAGAACACGGGCAGCGGCGTATCGCCATGCTGCTGTGCCAGCACACTGAAATTGATGGTGCGGGCATCAATACGCGGCGGCGTACCGGTTTTCAGGCGATTAACGCGCAGCGGCAGTTCACGCAGACGGCGTGACAGGGAAATCGACGGCGGATCGCCTGCACGGCCACCGCTGTAGTTATCCAGCCCGATGTGGATCTTGCCGTCCAGGAATGTCCCGACGGTTAACACCACCGCTTTGGCGCGGAACTTGAGGCCCATCTGGGTCACTGCGCCGACGACGCGATCGTTTTCCACTATCAGATCTTCCACCGCTTGCTGGAAGATCATCAGGTTCGGTTGGTTTTCCAGTGCGGTACGCACCGCCTGGCGATACAGTACGCGATCGGCCTGGGCGCGAGTGGCGCGAACGGCAGGGCCTTTGCTGGCGTTTAGTATCCTAAACTGAATACCGGCTTTGTCGATCGCTGTTGCCATCAGACCGCCGAGGGCATCCACTTCCTTAACCAAATGTCCTTTACCAATACCGCCGATCGCCGGGTTGCAGCTCATCTGCCCCAGCGTGTCGATATTGTGTGTCAAAAGTAGGGTCTGTTGACCCATACGGGCTGCGGCCATCGCGGCCTCAGTACCTGCATGACCCCCGCCAATGATAATGACGTCGAAAGGATCCGGATAAAACATGGTGGATAAACCTCGTGGTGTGGCAAATGGGTTTTCGATCCCGGGGCGTGGATTCTACTCAAGTTTAGCCTTTCGAGAAAGTGTCAGGATCGTTGGTATTTAAAAGAAGATCTTTTTATTTAGAGATCTGTTTTACTATGATCTCTTATTAGGATCGCCGATATCTGTGGATAACTGACGATCGCCAATGAAGATCAAGGCGTTAAGTGAGATCATTAGCTGTTAACGATCGGTGATCCCACACGGTATTAGCTGGGTGCAGAATGGCTGTTTATACACAGGCCCACGGCGGGCTAAAGGTTATACTTGGGATAACTACCGGTTGATCCAAGCTTATGAGCAGACTTATCCACAAATCAACCGGCGATCTTTTCAGCAATTAGAGTAAATTTTTCCAGGATCCCAGCCAAATCTCCGCCGGATCTTCCGGAATTTCGTGATCGTGCACGTTGATCTTCAGCAGATCGCCAATGCGTTTGGCCCCACATTCGGTCATCAGCGTGTCGATTTTCTCGATCGCACCACAAAAGGTGTCGTACTCGCGGCTGCCGATACCCACTGCGCCATAACGCACATTACTGAGGTCAGGATGCTGTTCCTTTATTGCCGTATAAAAAGGTTCGAGATTATCCGGCACATCTCCCGCGCCATGCGTCGAGGTCACAATCAGCCAAACCCCGTCAGCCTGCAGGTCTTCGAGCATCGGGCCATGTTGGGTATCGGTGGTAAAACCCGCTTCTTCCAGCTTTTCCGCCAGATGCTCAGCTACGTATTCCGCGCTGCCCAGGGTACTGCCGCTGATAAGGGTAATTTCTGCCATGATCGTCTGCCTTTTATAAAACGTCGCGTATTGTACGCTGTGAAGGGGCTGGGATCTACCTGTGGATAATATGGGTATAGCAGGAAAGGAGCCGATCGCAGGTTTTGGCGAGGATTCCCGGCGATCGGTGAAATATTCTAAGATAAGTTATTGATATATAGCTATTACGCTCAGGGCTTAATTGTGCGCATTATTGGGTTTTGCAGGGAAATAAGCGTCTCAGTGGACTGAATTTCATCAATTGTTTGGATCTTGTTGATAAGTACTTGCTGCAATGCATCGATGGATCGGCACATCACTTTAATAAAGATACTGTAGTGGCCGGTGGTGTAATACGCTTCGGTCACTTCATCCAGGCTTTCCAGTCTCGCCAGGGCGGAAGGGTAGTCTTTGGCGCTTTTCAGGATAATGCCGATAAAACAACACACGTCATAACCCAGTTGCTTCGGGCTGATATCAATGCGCGCGCCGGTGATAATTCCGGCCTGCTTCATTTTCTCGACACGCACGTGAATAGTCCCCGGACTGACGCCGAATTGTTTCGCCAGTTCGGCATAAGCGGTACGCGCATTGGCCATTAGGGCCTCAAGGATGCCGCGATCCAGATTGTCGATCTGATAATTTTCCATATGTTTTCCTTATGGATAATGACGATTCGCTCTCATTATGGCCTTTAAATTATCGAATTAAAAACCGTCTGGCCTTTTTTATTGATGATTATTGAATTGAGCTGCCTTTTTATTGCTAAATGTTTGCTATCAGACAGACAGGAGTAAACATAATGAAAACGGCTTACATCGCAAAACAGCGTCAGATTAGTTTCGTGAAGTCCCATTTCTCTCGCCAGCTCGAAGAAAAATTGGGCCTGATTGAAGTTCAGGCACCGATCCTGAGCCGCATCGGCGATGGGACCCAGGATAACTTATCCGGCTGCGAAAAAGCCGTTCAGGTTCGCGTAAAAAACCTGCCGGACGCGCAGTTTGAAGTCGTGCACTCGCTGGCAAAATGGAAACGTAAAACCCTCGGTCAGCATGACTTCAGCGCCGGTGAAGGGCTGTACACTCATATGAAAGCGCTGCGCCCGGACGAAGATCGTCTGTCACCCATTCACTCGGTGTACGTGGATCAGTGGGACTGGGAGCGCGTGATGGGTGATGGCGAACGTCATCTCGGCACCCTGAAACAGACCGTAGAAGCCATCTGGTCCGCCATGAAAGCCACGGAAGCCGCAGTAAGCGAGCAGTTTGGCTTAACGCCATTCCTGCCGGAGCAGATCCACTTCGTTCACAGCGAAACCCTGCAACAGCGCTTCCCGGATCTGGATGCTAAAGGCCGCGAGCGCGCCATTGCCAAAGAGCTGGGTGCGGTATTTTTGATTGGCATCGGCGGCAAACTGGCGGACGGTAAACGTCATGACGTGCGCGCACCGGATTATGATGACTGGTCAACGTCCAGCGAAGGCGGTTTTGCCGGTCTGAACGGCGATATTCTGGTCTGGAACCCGGTGCTGGAAGATGCGTTTGAACTCTCTTCAATGGGCATTCGCGTGGACGCCGATACGCTGAAACGCCAGCTGGCGATCACGGGTGACGATGATCGCCTGGCGCTGGAATGGCATCAGGCGCTGCTCAACGGTGAAATGCCGCAGACCATCGGCGGCGGTATCGGGCAGTCGCGCCTCACCATGTTGATGCTGCAACTGCCGCACATTGGGCAGGTTCAGTGCGGCGTATGGCCAGCCCATGTTCAGGCTGAAGTTAGCGAACTGCTGTAATGATTAACGCCGCCAGCGTCGCAGCAGGCGGCTACGCATCCCGGTATCAAAGCGCCAGATATGATCGAATATCCGCATGATGCCGGGTTTGCCGTGAGCCGACATCGCCACGGCATGGAAACGGTGCTGATGCACTCGCTGTAACGTCTTCACTTTGCCGACCACGTCATCCGGCAAGCGCTGGGCGATAAAATCCGAGATCACCACCGCGTCCGCATCCTGCCATACGCTTCCCTGCATTCTTTCGATGATCGATCTGAAACAGCTGGCTATATCGGTGCCGCCGCGAAACTGCTGGCTTAAAAACCGAATGGCTTGCTCAATGCCGTCCTGCCGGGAAAGTTCATAACTCACCACTTCGGTGGAAAACAACATAATAAAGCAGCGTCGACTGTCGGCCAGGGCGATGCGCATCAGCGCCAGGCAAAACGCTTTGGCACACTGTTCATTAAAGCCGCCCATGGAACCGGACGTATCCACGCAGACGATAAACGGGCCGCGTGGTTGCTCGTCGACATCCTGATGCGTCACCGGCCGTTCAGTAACGCGCTCCCGCCAGGCTTCACCCTGTAGCCGATAGGTCAGCAGTTCGTGCTCCACCAGCCGCCGGTAGAATTCATATTCCAGTTCGGTAATGCCCAGCGTGGCAAGCTCAGTCGGCAACAGGCGCAGGATATCGTCACTGCGGTGAAGCCCTTCCACCTGTTCCGGAACCGTCGCCGGTTCACGCACCAGGGTGCGAAAGGTCTCCATCGGAGAATCCTTCTTTGGGACGGATTTGGCCTCCCTGGAACGCCCCAGTTGCGCTGCGAGCTTTTCCAGCTCCGGCTGGCTGGCAAGAAAATCCCCGTATTTGACGATCAGTTGATAGTCGCCGCGCTTTAGCTGCCCGGCGCTCATATCCCACAACCGGCCTGCCGCATGATCGTTTTCCACCAGCACCTTTTCCAACTGACCGCTGAGTGTCATGCGCTCCTGCACTTCGCTTAACAGTTGCTCGCGTTCGTCTTCCAGCAACTGCTGATTCAGGGTGGTGGCCTGCACCACCAGGCTTAATCGCCAGCGTTGCAGAAACAGGGTATGCAACGCCGGGGTAAACGTGGGGCTGGCCTGGGTAAGCTGCGCCGCCTGGGCGGCAAACGGCGAGTTAAGCTGCTCAAGACGGGACAAGATTTGCGGTAGCTGGACCAGCAACTGAGACGTGGAGAGCAGTTGGCTTTGCTGATAGCATTGCACCTCCTGCGCCAGCTCCACAGGCACCGGCACATCGTGAAGTCGGTTTTTTAACTGCTGTCGCCAGCGCGGAATATCCTCATGAAGCGCTTTCTTTAATTTCGGGTACTTTTCGAAGAATACCGCCAGCTGCGGCGAGGCCAGCAGCGCGATAATCAGTTCTTCGATTAATTCCCCTTCGCTGATGGCCAGGATCGTGTTTAACGTATCCAGGGTAATCATTGACGCGCCTGTTTAATCTGCGCGCCGACGTCCTGTAAGCTGGCCTCAATACGTCCCAGCCAGTCGGGCTGGATAAACAGGCATTTTTGTTGATCGCTAAAGCGGCTGTGCTGCTGGTGCCATTCATTATCCAGCTCGTCTAACTGCTGTTTAATTTCCGCCGGAATGCCTTCCGCCAGCGCGCCCGGCAACGACAGCCGGCTCCCCTGCAGGCTGACATCACGGATTTGCAGATGCTGGCCGCTGTCCACGTCCAGATTGAGGATCTGCGCAAAGCCAATGCCGTTGAGTTTGCCGCGGATCTCCCCGCCTTTTTGCAGCCACTGGTCGAGCTGTTCGCGGTTGAGGGTGATATGAATCACTTCCATATCGTGGAGCTTAAGCGGTTTTTGCAGCAGCAGCGTCAGTTCGGCTGCCTGTAACGTGTCCGGGAGATGGTATTGCGGACGGCGACTAAACATCCCGCTTTGCTTCACCACGGTTAGGGCGTTCTGCTCGCTCTTTTGCTGCTCCAGCTGCATCCGGCGTTGCTGAATGGCGCCGAGCTTTGTCAGCATCGCCTGCTGTTGCCAGGCGTGCCCGGTCATCAAAACTTCCATTTGCTGCTGCATTAGGTTGCGGGCGGCGGCGTCATGCCATAGGCAGTCTTTCAGCAAAATCAGATCGATGGGTGCGACGGCATTGCGACCACTGAAAAACGCGCAGGCCTGTAACAGGTGAATCGCTTTTTTCCAGCGACGATCCGAAACATAAGGCGCGTGCGGCTGGTTTTCCAACTGCTGGCGCAGCAGAAAAATTAACTCAAAGACGTCGTCCGGCAGCGCGACGTTGCCGATATCTTTTTGCCACTGGGTAAATTCTTCATCACTGATTTGCAGCGCGGCGGGCACCGGGTTTTCATTTTCGTCCTGCTGGCTTACCAGCATCGAGCGGAAATTACCTTTGTCCTGAACTTTATCCAGCCATAGCCGGATTAACATGCGGTCATACAGCGCTTCCAGGCTGTTATCCGTATCCGGCAGTTCGTTAGAGGCCGCCACCAGCAGGCGCATCGGGATTTTCTCTTCAAATGCGCCGTTGCGAAAACGCCGTTCGTTAATGGCGGTCAGCAGCGTGTTCAGGATGGCTGGCCCGGCTTTCCAGATCTCATCCAGGAACACGATCTCCGCTTCGGGAAGGTAACCCTGGGTCAACCGCTCATAACGCCCTTCGTCCTTCAGCGCCTGGATAGATAGCGGGCCGAATACTTCTTCAGGCGTGGAAAAGCGGGTCATCAGATATTCAAAAGCGCGGGCGTGTACGAAAGCAAACTTGAGGCGGCGGGCAATCAGGCTTTTGGCGATGCCCGGTGGGCCTAATAAAAAGACGCTCTCGCCGCTCAATGCGGCTAACAGGCAAAGACGTATTGCGTGGCTGCGTTCGAAAAGCCCTTTTTCCAGTGCGGATGCGAGTCTTGAAATTCTTTCAGCCAACAAATGGGGTTGAGCCATAATTAGTTTGCGTCCTTACCCTGAGGAAACGGCTTAAGATGCAATTATATACCTGCAGTTTTGGTCGCGAGACAAGCCCTGCGGCCCGCTCCAGGTAAGTCAATCGCCACTTTTTAATCTCTGTCGCATACTCAGGAAAATTGTGATGCAACGATAATTCGCTAATCCGAAGTGATGAGGGCGGTTATCGTCAAAAAGGAGTACGAAGTTTAGGGGTATTTTTTTGACGTGGACAGGCTGGATTCTATTTAGGGGTACGATTTTGCCGTTAATCGTGCATACTGTGCGCTTTTTGTGGGCCAAGGGACTAAGCACACAACTGTTTTCTAACAAAAGATTAGTCTATGAGCGCTGATAATAAGCAACCGCTGCCGGCGATAACGCTTGCAGCAATCGGGGTGGTGTACGGCGATATCGGGACCAGCCCACTTTATACGTTAAGAGAATGCCTTTCCGGCCAGTTTGGTTTTGGCGTAGAACGGGATGCCGTTTTTGGCTTCCTCTCCCTGATTTTTTGGCTGCTGATTTTAGTGGTTTCCATTAAATATCTGACCTTCGTGATGCGCGCCGACAACGCCGGTGAAGGTGGGATACTGACGCTAATGTCGCTGGCAGGGCGTAATACCTCAGCTAAAGCGACATCCTGGCTGGTTATTCTGGGCCTGATTGGCGGCAGCTTCTTTTATGGCGAGGTGGTTATCACACCGGCCATTTCGGTGATGTCCGCCATCGAGGGTCTGGAAATCGCCGCGCCATCGCTCGACCCCTATATTGTGCCGCTGTCGATTATCGTCCTGACCCTGCTGTTTATGATCCAGAAGCATGGCACCGGGATGGTGGGTAAACTGTTCGCGCCGATTATGCTGGCCTGGTTTTTGATTCTGGCGGTATTGGGCGTGCGCAGTATCATCGCCAACCCGGAAGTGCTGCACGCATTAAACCCAATATGGGCGGTGCATTTCTTCGTGGAATACAAGACGGTTTCTTTCTTCGCGCTGGGCGCGGTGGTGCTGTCGATCACCGGCGTTGAGGCGCTGTATGCCGACATGGGCCACTTCGGTAAGCTGCCGATCCGTATCGCGTGGTTTAGCGTGGTGCTGCCTTCGCTGGTGCTGAACTATTTCGGCCAGGGCGCGCTGCTGCTGAAAACGCCGGAAGCGATTAAGAACCCGTTCTTTTTACTGGCTCCCGACTGGGCGCTGATCCCACTGCTGATTATCGCCACCCTGGCGACGGTTATCGCCTCGCAGGCAGTGATCTCCGGCGTGTTCTCCCTGACGCGCCAGGCCGTGCGTCTGGGCTATCTTTCGCCGATGCGCATCATCCACACTTCAGAAATGGAGTCCGGGCAGATTTATATTCCGGCCATTAACTGGATGCTCTATTTCGCGGTAGTGATTGTTATCGTCAGCTTTGAACACTCCAGTAACCTGGCGGCGGCCTACGGTATTGCGGTAACGGGCACCATGGTCTTGACCTCAATTCTGTTCACCACCGTTGCCAATAAAAACTGGCACTGGAGCAAAATCCTGCTCGGGGTGATGTTCGTTGGGTTTATGTGCATTGATGTGTCGCTGTTCTCGGCTAACCTGTCGAAGCTGCTGTCCGGCGGCTGGCTGCCACTGACGTTAGGCCTGGTGATGTTTATCATCATGACCACCTGGAAAAGCGAGCGCTTTCGTCTGCTGCGCCGGATGCATGAGCACGGTAACTCCCTGGAAGCGATGATCGCCTCGCTGGAAAAATCCCCGCCGGTGCGCGTGCCGGGCACGGCGGTGTACATGTCCAGGGCGTTGAACGTCATTCCGTTCGCGATGTTGCATAACCTCAAGCACAACAAAGTGCTGCACGAACGTGTGATCCTGCTGACCCTGCGTACAGAAGATGCGCCTTACGTGCACAATGTACGCCGCGTGGCCATCGAACAGCTATCGCCCACTTTCTGGCGCGTGGTAGCCAGTTACGGCTGGCGCGAAACGCCGAACGTGGAAGAGGTGTTCCACCGCTGTGGGCTGGAAGGGCTGAGTTGCCGGATGATGGAAACCTCGTTCTTTATGTCCCATGAATCGCTGATTATCGGTAAACGCCCGTGGTATCTGCGCCTGCGCGGCAAGCTGTTCCTGCTGTTGCAGCGTAACGCGTTGCGCGCCCCCGATCAGTTTGAAATCCCGCCTAACCGGGTTATAGAACTCGGGACTCAGGTAGAAATTTAATTTTTCAACGCCTCTTCTGTGAAGGGGCGTTTTTCTTTCTGCTGTCCTGCAACAATAACGAGCGAAACGTTTCGATGGCGATCACATTTCTATAACGCGCCGATTGTTTCCTGTTCGCCTTCTTCACTACACTTCAGTCAGCGAAACGTTTCGCTAGTGGAGCAAAGACATGAAAAAAGGCACCGTTTTAAATGCTGACATCTCTCGGGTCATCTCACGTCTCGGTCATACCGATACGGTTGTTGTGTGTGATGCCGGGTTGCCCATCCCGAAAACGACTGAGCGTGTCGACCTGGCACTGACTCAGGGCGTCCCCACCTTTATGCAGGTGTTGGATGTGGTGACTACCGAGATGCAGGTTGAAGCGGCGATCCTTGCGCTGGAAATTAAACAACACAATCCGCAGCTCCACGAAACGTTGCTCAGCCATATTGAGCAACTGCAACAACACCAGGGAAATACCATTGAAATTCGTTACATCACGCATGAACAGTTCAAAGTAAACACCGCTGCCAGCCAGGCGGTCATTCGCAGCGGGGAATGCTCCCCGTATGCGAATATTATTCTCTGTGCCGGCGTAACTTTCTGAGGCCGACATGGACGCATTACTGCAACTTAAGGGGATTGATAAGTCATTCCCCGGTGTAAAAGCCCTTTCCGGCGCGGCGCTGAATGTCTATTCAGGCCGCGTTATGGCATTGGTCGGCGAAAACGGTGCCGGTAAATCCACCATGATGAAAGTGCTGACCGGCATCTATCAACGTGATGCCGGCTCGCTGAAATGGCTGGGCCAGGAAACGACTTTCAACGGTCCGAAATCGTCTCAGGAAGCGGGCATCGGCATTATCCACCAGGAACTTAACCTGATCCCGCAACTGACTATTGCGGAGAACATCTTCCTGGGCCGCGAATTTGTTAACCGGTTTGGCAAAATCGACTGGAAAACCATGTATGCCGAAGCCGACAAGCTGCTCGCCAAACTGAACCTGCGCTTTAACAGCCACCGACTGGTGGGCGAACTGTCTATTGGCGATCAGCAGATGGTGGAAATTGCCAAGGTGCTGAGCTTTGAATCCAAAGTCATCATCATGGACGAACCTACCGACGCCCTGACGGATACCGAAACCGAATCGCTGTTCCGCGTGATCCGCGAGCTGAAGGCCCAGGGGCGTGGCATTGTCTATATTTCCCACCGCATGAAAGAAATTTTCGAGATCTGCGATGATGTTACGGTATTCCGCGACGGGCAATTCATTGCCGAACGTGAAGTGGCGACGCTGACCGAAGACACGCTGATTGAAATGATGGTGGGTCGCAAGCTCGAAGATCAGTATCCACACCTGGACAAAGCGCCGGGTGAGGTGCGTCTGAAAGTCGATAATCTGTGCGGGCCTGGCGTTAACAATGTTTCCTTTAGCTTACGCAAAGGGGAAATCCTTGGCGTAGCCGGGCTGATGGGCGCAGGGCGTACTGAGCTGATGAAAGTGCTGTACGGCGCGTTGCCGCGCACCAGCGGATACGTCACGCTCGACGGCCATGAAGTCGTGACCCGCTCTCCGCAGGATGGGTTGGCGAACGGCATCGTTTATATCTCTGAAGACCGTAAGCGCGATGGTTTAGTGCTGGGCATGTCGGTAAAAGAGAACATGTCTCTGACCGCGTTGCGCTATTTCAGCCGCAGCGGTGGCGGCCTGAAGCATCAGGACGAGCAGCAGGCAGTCAGCGATTTTATCCGGCTGTTCAACGTCAAAACCCCGTCAATGGAACAGGCGATCGGTTTGCTCTCCGGCGGTAATCAGCAGAAAGTGGCGATTGCCCGCGGCCTGATGACCCGTCCGAAAGTGCTGATCCTTGATGAGCCGACGCGCGGCGTCGATGTCGGTGCCAAGAAAGAGATCTACCAGTTAATCAACCAGTTCAAAGCTGAGGGCTTAAGCATCATTCTGGTCTCGTCTGAGATGCCAGAAGTGCTGGGCATGAGCGATCGCATCATGGTGATGCACGAGGGGCATCTCGGCGGTGAGTTCACACGCGAGCAGGCCACTCAGGAAGTGCTGATGGCGGCGGCTGTTGGCAAGCTAAACCGCGCAGGAGTATGACAATGAGTACCCAGACTATCACTGGCCGTCGCTATTTCACTAAAGCGTGGCTGTTAGAGCAAAAATCGCTGATTGCCCTGCTGGTGCTGATCGCGGTGGTCTCCACCATGAGCCCGAACTTCTTTACCGTTAATAACCTGTTCAACATCCTGCAACAAACGTCGGTCAACGCCATTATGGCGGTAGGCATGACACTGGTTATCCTCACCTCAGGTATCGACCTGTCCGTCGGTTCCCTGCTGGCGTTAACCGGCGCGGTCGCCGCCTCAATCGTAGGCCTGGAAGTGAACGCGCTGGTGGCTGTGGCGGGCGCGCTGGCGCTCGGTGCGGCGATTGGCGGCGTGACTGGCGTTATTGTTGCCAAAGGACGCGTGCAGGCGTTTATCGCTACCCTGGTGATGATGCTGCTGCTGCGCGGCGTGACCATGGTGTACACCGACGGTAGCCCGATTAACACCGGGTTCTCTGACAACGCCGATCTGTTTGGCTGGTTTGGTATCGGTCGCCCGCTGGGCATCCCGACGCCGGTGTGGATCATGGCGGTCGTCTTTCTCGCCGCCTGGTATATGCTGCATCACACCCGTCTGGGCCGTTATATTTATGCACTGGGCGGTAACGAAGCGGCGACGCGTCTGTCCGGCATCAGCGTTAATAAAATCAAAATCATCGTTTATTCGCTGTCCGGCATGTTGGCCGCGCTGGCGGGTGTTATTGAAGTGGCGCGTCTGTCTTCCGCACAGCCGACGGCCGGTACTGGCTATGAGCTGGATGCCATCGCGGCGGTGGTGCTGGGCGGTACCAGCCTGGCGGGCGGTAAAGGCCGTATTGTGGGGACGCTGATCGGTGCGCTGATCCTCGGCTTCCTGAACAACGGACTGAATTTATTAGGTGTTTCTTCCTATTACCAGATGATCGTTAAAGCAGTCGTCATTCTGCTGGCGGTACTGGTAGACAACAAAAAGCAGTAACTGATTACTCTACAGGACATCTGACTATGAACATGAAAAAACTGGCTACCCTGGTTTCTGCTGTTGCGTTAAGCGCCACCGTGAGCGCCAACGCTATGGCGAAAGACACGATCGCGCTGGTTATCTCCACGCTGAATAACCCGTTCTTTGTGTCATTAAAAGATGGCGCGCAGAAAGAAGCCGACAAACTGGGGTATAACCTGGTGGTGCTGGATTCCCAGAACAACCCGGCTAAAGAGCTTGCCAACGTTCAGGATCTGACCGTTCGCGGCACTAAATTACTGCTGATTAACCCAACCGACTCCGATGCGGTAGGTAACGCCGTGAAGATGGCTAATCAGGCCAAAATCCCGGTAATCACCCTGGATCGTATGGCATCCAAAGGCGACGTGGTCAGCCACGTGGCGTCTGATAACGTGGCAGGCGGCAAAATGGCCGGTGACTTCATTGCTAAAAAACTGGGTGAAGGCGCGAAAGTGATCGAGTTGCAGGGCATCGCAGGTGCCTCCGCTGCCCGTGAGCGTGGTGAAGGTTTCAAACAGGCGACTGCGGCCCACAAATTTACCGTCCTGGCGAGCCAGCCGGCTGACTTCGACCGCACCAAAGGCCTGAACGTGATGCAAAACCTGCTGACCGCGCATCCGGACGTGCAGGCTGTGTTTGCTCAGAATGATGAAATGGCGCTGGGCGCACTGCGCGCGCTGCAAACCGCCGGTAAATCCGACGTGCTGGTGGTAGGTTTTGACGGCACCGCCGACGGCGTGAAAGCCGTTGAAGGCGGCAAGTTAGGCGCAACCGTGGCGCAAATGGCCGATCAGATTGGCGTTATCGGCGTGGAAACCGCGGATAAAGTGCTGAAAGGCGAAAAAGTTGAGAAGCAAATCCCGGTTGAGCTGAAGCTGGTTACCAAATAAGTCACAGATTACATAAAGTAATAAGAAAAGCAGGGCACCGCGCCACCCACCCGGGTGGCGCATTTTGACGGGACACCCGAAGATGAATACTACTGGCAAGCTGGTTGTTCTGGGCAGTATTAATGCCGACCATATCCTTAATCTTGAATCGTTCCCGAAGCCGGGTGAAACTCTGACCGGTAGCCAATACCAGGTCGCGTTCGGTGGGAAGGGCGCAAATCAGGCGGTTGCCGCCGGCCGTAGCGGTGCGGATATCGCGTTTATTGCCTGCGTGGGTGATGACGATACCGGGCGTCGGGTTTGTACTCAGTTAGCCAGCGATAATATTGATATCTCGCCGGTGGATACCATCAAAGGTGAATCCACGGGCGTGGCGCTGATTTTTGTTAACGCCCAGGGCGAGAACGTTATCGGCATCAGTGCCGGGGCCAACAGCGCGTTGACGCCGGAGCGCGTCACGGCGCAGCACGATTTGATTGCCCAGTCCTCCGCGCTGCTGATGCAGTTGGAATCCCCGGTAGAAAGCGTCGTCGAAGCCGCGAAAATTGCCCATCAACATCACACCACCGTCATCCTCAATCCGGCACCGGCACGAGAGCTGCCAGATGAACTGCTGCGCCTGGTGGACATTATCACCCCCAATGAAACCGAAGCGGAAAAGCTGACCGGCGTGAAAGTCGCAACCGATGACGATGCCGCACAAGCGGCGCAGCGGTTACACGATAAAGGCATCGGCACGGTGATCATCACTTTAGGCAGCCGTGGCGTATGGGCCAGCCGTGACGGCAAAGGCCAGCGGGTGCCGGGTTTTAAAGTCGATGCTGTGGATACGATTGCCGCAGGGGATACCTTTAACGGCGCGTTAGTTACCGCCTTGCTGGAAGAAAAACCGTTGCCGGGAGCGATTCGCTTCGCTCATGCCGCTGCCGCTATCGCAGTGACCCGGCGCGGGGCACAGCCTTCCGTACCGTGGCGTAATGAGATCGACGATTTCTTAAAGCAACAGGGGTAACGCTTGGCGACGATGAAGGATGTTGCTCGCCTGGCGGGCGTCTCCACTTCCACGGTTTCTCACGTCATTAATAACGATCGCTTCGTGAGCGAAGCGATTCGTTTAAAAGTGAATGACGCCGTGAAAACCCTGAACTATGCCCCCTCGGCGCTGGCGCGCAGCTTGAAGCTGAACCAGACCCGTACCATCGGGATGCTGATCACCGCCAGTAGCAACCCCTTCTTTTCAGAAATCGTGCGCGGTGTGGAACGCAGCTGTTTCGAGCGCGGCTACAGCCTGGTGCTGTGCAATACCGAAGGCGACGAACAGCGCATGAACAGCAATCTGGAAACGCTGCTGCAAAAGCGCGTCGATGGCCTGCTGCTGCTGTGTACCGAAACGCATCAACCTTCCGCCGAAATCATGACGCGTTATCCTTCTATACCCACCGTGATGATGGACTGGGCACCCTTTGATGGCGACAGCGATCTGATTCAGGATAACTCGCTGCTGGGTGGTGAAATCGCCACTCAGCATCTGATTGATAAAGGCTATCGGCGCATCGCCTGTATTACCGGGCCGCTGGATAAAACGCCGTCACGCCTGAGGCTGGAAGGGTATCGCAACGCCATGGCACGTGCAGGGCTGGCCATTCCTGACGGCTATGAAATTACCGGCGACTTTGAGTTTTCCAGCGGATTTAGCGCCATGAACGCCCTGCTAACGTTAGCGGAGCGCCCCGACGCGGTGTTTACCGGCAACGATGCGATGGCAGTTGGCGCATACCAGGCGCTCTATCAGGCCGGGCTGAGCATTCCGAAGGATATGGCGCTGGTGGGGTATGACGATATTGAACTCGCGCGCTATATGACCCCGCCACTGACCACCGTTCATCAACCGAAAGATGAACTGGGCGAGCTGGCTATTGATGTGCTGATCCATCGCATGGCGCAGCCGGGGCTTGCCCAGCAACGCCTGCAATTAACGCCAGAGCTGATCGCGCGCGGTTCGTCTTAAGCTTTATGCCTTTCTTTTATCAGGTTACGTCCGTCTTTCGGGCGTAACAGCATAAATACCAGCGCTGAGACCAGGGTAATCACACCCATAGTCATAAAGGTGCTGTGGAACTGCTCCACGGTGCTGGTGGTTTGATCGCTTTGATAAAAACGCAGTACTGCCGCACTCACCGCGACCCCAAGGCTGATGGACAATTGCTGAGTCACCGCCAGCATGCTGTTGCCGCTGCTGGCGTTCTCATCAGTAAGATCCGCAAGGGTGATGGTATTCATCGAGGTGAACTGTATCGACATCGCCATCCCCAGAATAAACAGCGGCAGTATCAGCGCCCAGACAGGCATCGCAGGGGACTGCAACGCGAACTGGCCGATCATCAAACCGATAAACAGCGTGACGCCCACCAGGGTTTTCCGGTAACCGAGGCTGCGCAGGATTTGCGTCACCATCGATTTCGCCAGAATCGAGCCAATGGCCGTCGGCGCCATCATGCAGCCAGCGATCAGCGCCTGGTAGCCGAACCCCACCTGCAACATCAATGGCATCAAAAACGGTACGCAGCCGGTGCCGAGGCGCGACGCGATATTGCCCGCGATGCCGATAGAGAAAGTGCGGGTTTTAAACATCGGTAGCGCAATGATCGGGTTGGGATGGCGGCGGGCGTGGACTATATACGCCATCAGCAGCGCCAGACCGCTGGCGATCGCTAAGCCGGCAATCCACGTATCCACTATCTTTTCGCCAAACAACTCCATCCCGCTGGAGAACAGCACCAGGCTCAGGCCGAACAGCAAAAAACCGCCCATATCGAACCCGCGACGCGGCGTCGTAAAGTTGGGCATGTATTTGCGCGCATACAGCAGACCGGCAATACCGATAGGGATATTGATTAAGAAAATCCAGTGCCAGCTGGCCCAGGTCACCAGAACCCCGCCCAGAACCGGGCCAAGAACAGGGCCGACCAGGCCAGGCATGGTCACGAAATTTAATACCGGCAGTAATTCGCTACGTGGATAGGCGCGCAGCAACGCCAGACGGGCGACCGGCATCATCATCGCCCCGCCGACGCCCTGCATCACCCTGAACAGCACCAGTTGGCCGAGGTTTTGAGACAGGGCGCAGGCCAGCGATCCCAGAGTGAACAGTATCACCGCAATCATAAATACACGGCGGGTGCCGAAGCGGTCAGCAAGCCAGCCGCTGACGGGGATCAGCATCGCCACCGTCAGGGTGTAACTGATAATGGCGGACTGCATCGCCAGCGGCGAGCGGTCCAGACTCTGGGCGATAGCGGGTAACGCGGTGTTAAGAATGGTGGCGTCCAGCGCCTGCATAAAAAAGGCCATCGCCGCAATCCACGGCAGTCCTGCCATACTGCGAGCTTTTTTAATCATGACTACCTTATTTGCGCTTTCAGGGTTGATGGGGCTCCCGCAACAGTTCGCGACAGGCTGAAGACGCACCTTCGCCATCGCCTCTGAGAATAGCGTCGACAATCATTTGATGAACGTCGAGTTTAATCACTTCGTTATGGGTAATAGATGAGAAGTAATTGTAATAGATGGAATGGAACAGCGTTGCGAAGGAGGTAAGGAACGGGTTTCCGCTCATTTCGTAGATCTGTTCGTGATAAGAGACGTCAACATCAACCCAGCGCTGCCGGTCAAACGCCGTTTTCAGGGCTACCATCTCGTTCATGGTGTTTTTAAGCGACGCTTTCTGCGCATCCGTACCATGAAGGGCTGCCAGCATGCAGGCCTGTGGTTCCAGGCTGGTGCGCATGACCAGAAAGTTAGTAATAACCTCAGAGAAGTTATCCTGGGTCATCCACCATCCTAACAACTCTTTATCGAGGAAGTTCCAGTTGTTCTGCGGCATCACGCGAGTGCCTATTCGCGGGCGCGGCAGCACCATCCCTTTTGCGGTTAATGTCTTAACGGCTTCGCGTACGGCGGTTCGGCTCACCCCAAACAGCTCGCCCAACTCAATCTCGCCGGGCAAAATCGTGCCGGGTGCGTATTCCCCTTTAAGAATGCGTTGCGCCAGCTTTTCTGCAAGGACGTAAGAAAGGTTCTTTTGGGCCGCTAACTGATGTGCAGATAAAGGCATAGTGCATTCCCTTTATAGAGAGGTTTTACGGTGTAGTATGCCATCGGCCCATGAGATTCGATGCAAAAAACAGCAAAAGCCCACGTAATTGCTGGATTAATGAGTCATATGCATAAAAAAGAGACGTTCGGAAATTATTTTGAAAAATAGGCTTGTCAGATTCTGATTACTCCCTATAATGC